>NZ_JBSWYG010000018.1:0-139293 GCF_056160985.1 Roseibium sp. AWQ4_290 | reverse complement strand
CGCGAAGCTGAAGAAGCTTCTGGCCGAGCAAATGCTGGATCTGGCTGCCATGAAGGAGCTGGTTTCAAAAAAGTGGTGACGCCTGCCGTGAAGCGCGAGGCGGTCGCGCACTTGGGGTCCCTGCTCGGGCTCTCGGAACGGCGGGCGTGCTGGATTGCCGGGGCGGATCGTAAAATGGTCCGCTACGAGGCGCAGCGTGCACCAGACACGGCGCTGCGTGGCCGCCTGCGCGAACTGGCCAATGAACGAAGGAACTCCAATTACAGGAGCGCTCTTTCAACCGCCAAGTCTCAAGACGCGCTGAACACGACAATCTTTGCGGCTGGTCCCCTGGACCTGGCCCGGTCGGACGTGTCAATGAAATCGCGCCTCATGCGCTGGAAGTTGACAGCGATCTGGACAGACCTGCCAGCAAAGAGGGCTTTCTGAAGGTGATTGAAACAGAAAAACGCGGCTGTTTCATCGGGCAGACCCTATCTGAAAAAACGTCATCAGGCTCCGGTTCCGGTCAGGCGATGACTGGACCGAGGCGTAACGAAGTGCCGAGCCCGTATTCTGGGCAGCGGCAACTAGGTTCCCTAGGGGCAGCGTCAGCATCCTCAGGCTTCTTTGAAGAGATCAATACGGACTGGCGATGGCTTGGGTCGAAGCCTGCATCAATCCGCCTTGCTCTTCCAGCGGCGCTCCTTGCATTTCAAGCTCACCCAATTTGAGCGAGTTGCTGACGACCAGTTTGGCACGCTCCTGGCGTCGCTTCTGGAATGCTTCGAATGCGGTTGCAAGCGTTTCGTTGCGTTTCAGCTCCTGGACCAAAACGATGGCATCCTCTACAGCCAGACCGGCACCGGCTGCAAGGTGCGGTGTGGTTGCGTGAACAGCATCGCCGATCAACACCGTCCGGTTCTTGTACCAAGGCCCTTCGACAAGAACGCTCTCCAATGGGCGATAGTTTATGGGTGTTTCCGGGTGGACGCTGTCCCGCAGGTCCGCCAGTTTGCCGCCGGCAGTTTTGAGCAGGTCCTTAAGCAGACCTGGCAAGGCTTCAGGTTCCCGCCAGGGATTGTCCGGGACATGTTCCAGAAGATACATGTACATTTTGCCGGGAGCACAGGGCGTAAAGCCGACTTTCAGTTGCGGGCTGAGAAACATCGCCCCGGTGCCGTCCCACTCCTCTGGCAGGTCAAACATGACCCGCCAGCACGCCTGTCCGGTGAAATGTGGTTGTTCTTTTGCGTTCAGAACCGTGCCGCGAAGCGCGGAAAAGAGACCATCGGCCCCGATAATCATGTCGAACCGGTCTTTTGACCCGTCGCTGAAGATCACATCAGCGCCCGAGGTGTCTTGTGAGACCGATGCAATTGTCAGTCCAAGCCGAATTGTGGCTCCAAGGGTTTTGACCCGTTCGGAAAGGATCGCATGCAGGTCCGGCCGCATGATGCCGCCCGCGGCCGGTTGCCCGTCTCCTTGAAGGCGCGGAAGCGGCAGGGTTTTCAGCGGGTTGCCTGACACATCATGAAGGGCAATCACGTCATGGCGCGCCCCGCGCTCCAGCACAGCAGGTCCAATGCCCAGATCACATAGGGCTCTGAATGTGAGGGGGGAACAGGTGATGCCTGCACCGTAAACAGACCAAGCTGGATCCTTGTCGAACAGGGTCACGTTGCCCCCTTCTTCAAGGAGCCGGATCGCAGCGGACATCCCGGCGATGCCGCCACCGGCAACAAGCGCTGACTTTGGAAGAGCGTTCATTTTTCCCACTCGCTGTCGCCGCCGCCGCCAGGCACGTAGTCCGGATGGAGACGGTACTGCCACTTTTGATCCGTTCCTAGGAATTCCGGAATTTTGTGCATCCAGCTATAGGTCGCGAATACCTGGTTCCACTCGCGCGGTATCCAGTTGTCATCCAAATAGTCGCTGTCAGCGCCGTATTCGGCTTCGCCGCCGGCCGGGCTTTGAATATAGGAAAACAGCGCTGAAGCAATTCTGTGGCGGCCAGACCCGAGGGCACCGGTTTTCCAGCCACGCCGTGTCATGAAGTTTGTGCCGACCATCAGCTCATCGATGTCTTCGACCCCGAAATTGGTGTGGTGAAACACCGGGTATCCGGGCAGGGGGCCGAAATTCATGTCGATGACAAACAGGTTGTGATGTTCGTTCGCGCCGTCACAGCGCATGTAAAAACCCATGCCGATCTGTTCTTCCGACATGCGGAAATTCAACATGTCCCGGTACCATTCGAATTCTTCCTTCGGCGAGGGGACCGTGTAGACCGTGTGCGTAATTGTCTTTGGCCGCGCCCGTGTTTTCCACTTGCGCTGAACGTTCAAACGGTTGATTGCCCCTGGTGCATTGACCGGGTCTGGGGCATAGGTCACTTTTTTGCGGGCCCAGACCTTGAGCGCAATGTTCATACCTGATGGGGCCTTTGTGCGAACGGTCCCGTCACTGCCGCGGCAAATCTCCTGATGGGCTTCCAGGCGGTCGGCCAGAGCATCCAGCGAATCCTGGCTGTCCACGCCCCAGGTGATCTCCTTCACTCCTTTGTCTGCAAATCCTGCCGGCAGATCCGGGTCGTCCAAATGGCGCAAGATCACGTTGGACCCTTCCTCCAGACGGTAATGGGTCATGGAATTGGTCCGGGTATGCTGCGGCAGTCCGAAATCGTCAAAAAAACGAGTGCATTCGTCGAGGTCTTCAACCCCGTAGAGAAGTGTCTCCATTCCCAGGATCGGCATATTTGCTCTCCACAATGACATTTGTTGTTTGTTGGCCAAGACCGGAAATCGCCGTTTCCACGATGTCCCCGTTATGCAGCAGGGCAGTTCCCTGCGGACCCATTGGCAGCTCGATCAGATCGCCAGGAAAAAGATGACAGGACGCGGAAACCTGGTGGACAGCATCGAAAGCGGCGCTGAGAATTTCCGAAGAGTTGACCGAAGTTTCGCCGTTGAAGGAAATTCGGCCGTCCAGGCTGGTGTCGCAGTATTCGAGTGGGACAAAAAACGGACCTATCGGCAGCAAGGCAGGCGACAGAGCACGGCCGAAATTGTCCCGGTACCGGGACGCGGCCATGACGCCGGCAATTGAGCTCTCAGCTTCTTGCGCGCTGGCCAGATAGGTGGGGGCGCCAAGAACAACAACAAGGGATGTCCCTGCAGTCAGATGGTTTGCTCCCGGAGGTACCGGTACTTTGGCCGTTGGGCCAGCCAGTACCGACACCGGACGGCTTATGGGCATTCCTTCAGAGGAGAAAATCTGCCGTGGCGTTGGAATGGGAGCCAGAAGATCGAAAAATTCAAGCGCCGCAAACGCGGATCGCGTGTATTTTCCCAGGCTAGCGTCATCAAGTGCGTTGATGGTTGCCTTCAGGACCGGGAGATTGTGCTGCCAGTTCTGAAGGAGATCATAAATGCTGCCAGTGCCCGTCAGACCCGACCCTAGACGGGCAGACAACGGGGCCAACGCTGCAATTGAAATTGCAGCGTTATTGTCCAAGACGACAACCGGAAACGGCGGACTGCCATTGACCGTTGCCATTGCAAGGACAAAGGAGATGTCTTCATGATTCATTCTGTTCCTCCCAATGCGAGAAATACTTGATTAATTGTATTGAGAGAAACGGTTTCTATCGATCTTATCTATCTGTTTTATCGATAACACCGTGGGTGAGGATCTTGTTCCTGACCCAACGCTGGCAATCGTCTTCCTCGACAAACCTGTGCCATTGAAGGCTTTCGACCAGTTTCGGAATGGGAAACGGAGCTGGAACGATCTTTATCGGCAACTGCGCGGCATACAGATGAGCAAGGCGCAAATGCAGCAAGGCAATCCGGGGTGAGTTGATCACGAAATGAGGTAAAACCGTGAACTCTCCTACAGTGACTTCTACGTTTCGTTCCCGGCCACTTTGGCGGGTAAACCAGTCCGCATACCCAGGTGCAAGGGTGGGGAACGCCGCATCGACATGGCGGGAGGCATAGAAATCTTCGACACTGAAATTGTCGCCGATTTCCTGATTGGAAGCACAGGCGATGATACAATATTTGTCTTCAAAGCACTTTGCCGATGGATGTGATTTTGACAGGTATTTCTCGGGCATCAGCAACAGATCGACTGTGCCGGCTTCCAGGCGTCCAACCGGATCCCGTGTCGGAGGGTCGATCCGGAACCGGATCCCCGGAGCATCCCCGGAAATGGTGGACAGAACCGGCGCGAGCCACGTCACCATAACGTAGTCGGATGCAATGATCCGGATGTCCCGTTCCGCGGTTGACGGATCAAATCCTGGTTTTGACACGATCGTTCCGTCGATTTGCAGAAGGGCATTGCGGACCCGTGGCGCCAGGGCGGCTCCCATAGGGGTCGGCACCATTGACCGTTTTTGCTGGACCAGCAATTCATCGTCAAAATATTGCCGAAGCCTGGACAAGGCGCCACTTGTCGCCGATTGGCTCAGATTGAGTTGCTCTCCGGCCTTGCTGACGTTCCGGACCGTCAGCAAAGTGTCAAGAACAACAAGAAGATTGAGATCAAGTCCTTTGAAGCGCATTTAATATCCATCAAACAGCACGCATTTATCGATTATATCGATTTTTTAAATAGCGGTATAGACTCTATGGTTCGGCTAAACGGGAGGGCTTTCATAATGCAGCTTTTTGACCTGACGGGTAAAACCGCCCTCATTACAGGCGGTTCCAGCGGTATCGGCCTTGCGATCGCCGAGGCATACGTTGATGCTGGTGCGCGTGTTCTGATCGCCAGCAAAGACACCGATATGCTTGAACAGGCCGAAGCCGGTCTCAACAAACGTAGATCGGGTTCCGCAAAGGGGACAATGGTGGACTTGTCAAACCGGGCAGCAGCGGAAGCACTGGTTGACAATACGGTAAATGAGCTGGGTCAGCTCGATATTTTGGTTTCAAATGCGGGAATGGAAGGGCATGTCGGCCCCATTGGCGACGTCGAGGACACGGTGTACCGGAAGACATTTCAGGTGAACCTGGATGCAGCCGTCTGGCTGTCGGCAAAGGTGGCGCCGCATATGCGTGGTCTGGGGGGCGGCTCTATCATTCTCATGTCTAGCCTGTCCGCCCTGCGCGGCAATGGTGCTATCGGTGTTTACTCGCTGACCAAAGCCGCACTTATCCAGCTTGCCCGGACACTTGCCGTGGAATGGGGCCCGTCGAATGTCCGCGCCAATGCGATTGTTCCAGGGTTGATTGAAACACCGTTTGCAAGCGGGCTGATGGCAAATGAAGCTTTCATGCAGCGCCGCCTGCAGGCAACCCCCCTGCGCCGTGTCGGCCAGCCATCTGAAATTGCAGCCACCGCCGTTTATCTTGCTTCGGCAGGAGGTGCATTCATGACCGGTCAGTCCATCGTCGTGGATGGTGGCACGATTGTTTCAGACGGCAGCTGACTTCGCCCTGGATCACCAGGCAGTCGCGCCGCCGTCGATCGAGAAATCTGCACCGGTGACAAAGCCGCTTTCATCGGACCCCAGATAGATCGCCAGATATCCAATGTCCTCGGTCTGGCCCAATCTTTCGATCATCAGTTTCGCCCGGACAGAAGCCATCATGTCGGCTTTGTCCAGATGCTGTTCAGTCTCTTCTGTCACAGTGAAACCCGGGGCGATTGAATTGGCACGGATACCGTGACCGCCGCCTTCCATTGCCAGTTGCCGTGTCATGGACAGAACGGCACCTTTTCCAGCCGTGTGGGCGATGGCAGGCAGGCCATCCAGCGCAACATGTGCACTTGCGGATGAAAAGTTGACGATGGACCCGCCTTCCAACTTCAGCTGCGGCCACAGTGCCCTGGTTACCAGAAACACGCTGTCAACTTCCGCCTTGAGCGTCTTCTGCCAATCCGAATAGTCAAGTTGATCAATCCAGCCGAACACAACCAACGCCGCCGCATTGACGAGGATGTGGACCGGTCCAAGCGTGGCAGCACGTTCTGCCAAAGTGGCAACCGCAGCTTCGTCGGTCAGATCTGCGGCATGGGTTTGGCAGCCGTTGATGGAGTTCAGAGCGGCCGCATTGATGTCGACGGCCAGAACCTTTGCCCCTTCCTGGGCCATCATCTCGGCAATCTTGCGCCCAATGCCCCGGCCAGCGCCGGTTACAACGGCTGTTTTTCCTTCAAGTCGCATATCATTCTTGCCCTCTTATTTGGTTGAACGTATAAACAATAAAAGAAGATATTACAATGAGGAGGAATGAATGCGCGTCGCCTTAATCGGAGCAAGCGGCCAAGCCGGCTCCCGCGTTTTGAATGAACTGACAGATCGCGGGCATCGTGTGACGGGCATTGTGCGGAACCCTGAAAAAATTTCTGCCGGTGACCTTGTGACTGCAGTTAAAACGGATGGGTCCCGGGTGTCGTTGGCTGAAGCGGTCAAAGGCCACGATGCGGTTGTCTCGTCCGTTAAGTTTCTGGATCTCGACCCGGATGTTCTGGTGCCGGCGGTGCTGGACAGCGGCGTTAAACGCTACGTTGTGGTGGGCGGCGCCGGCAGCCTGATCGGCCCGAGCGGCGTCAAGGAATTTGACGATCCGAACTTCCCGCCCCCGGCCAAGCCCAATTCTGTGCGCGGCGGCTATCTTCTCGATCTTCTTGAAGACACAGAAGGCCTGGACTGGACCTATATCTCACCGTCGCGCTTCTTTGTTCCAGGAGAGCGTACCGGCAAGTTCAGATATGGCAAAGACCATCTTTTGTTCGATAACACTGGCGACAGCCAAATATCCTTTGAGGATTTTGCGATTGCGGTTGCCGACGAACTGGAACAGCCAAAATACATCGGGCAGCGTTTCACGATCGGCTATTGAGATGATAACCCTTTATCATTCCGGTGCGAGCGTTTGCTCACAGAAAGTGCGGCTGGCTATGGCAGAGAAAGGGCTTTCTTGGGAGAGCCGGGATCTGGACATGACAAAGGGGCAGCACCAGACACCGGCCTATCTGGAGCTGAATCCGAACGGTGTTGTTCCGACGCTTGTTGCCGAGGATGGCTCGGTGATCCGCGAGAGCAGTGTGATCATCGAATATCTCGATGCGTTGGCTGAACCCCGGTTGATGCCTCACCACGGAAGCGCTCTATGGCAAACCCGTTTGTGGTTGATCCGCTGTATCGAAATCCATGCTGCAATCAACTCGCTGACTTTTGCGACTGTCATCCGCGAACAGGTCTTAAACTCCATGTCGCCTGAGCAGGTTGAAGACTGGTTGTCGGCATCAATGACCGGAGAAATTCGCGAAAAGCGACGTGACTTGATGCAAACCGGAGCCGCGTCCCATTTTGTTGAGGGCGCGGTGTCTGTAATGGACAGCACCTTCAAGGATATGAGTGCGGCGTTGGCAAACAGCCAATGGTTGGTCGCAGAGACATACAGTCTTGCCGATTGCGCGCTGCTGGCCTACGCGGATCGGGTCCGCCGTCTCGGACTTGCCGGTCTTTACAAGGGCCGTTTTGACGGGATCGCAGACTGGATAGACCGGTCACGCAAGAGACCAAGTTATGAAGTGGCGGTGCAGGCCTATTACACCGCTGCAGTGGAGGAGTCTTACCAGGCTGCTGGACGAAAAGCCTGGCCGGTGATTGCGACAAAACTTCAATAAATGGCTGGAACAATCTAAAGGGACGGGGCTGATCTCAGTCCCGTCCCTCTAGATTCTGAAGTAGCTAAGAAACCAGTTTTTCGCGGCTATCAGCGGCGTGGGGCTCCGCTCCAGATATATTCATCCGAGGCAGGCGCGCGGCTGATGAAACCGTGTTTTGCCAAAAGAGCGTTCTGCTTGTCCCAGGTCGCGCTGTCGAAATCGGAGTGCAATCCGGCAAAAGACCGGGTTTTCAGATAGTCATGCGGCAACTTGGTGAATTCCATGTCGATGTCACGAACTTCCTCGACATGCTCATTGGCATATTCGTGCGCCAGGACCATGGCTTCGATGAACTTTGATAGCACTTCGGCGTTTTCATCAGCCCATTTTGTATTGGCAGCAAAAAGGACCGCGGGCACACCCAGTAGGAGCTCAGACCGCACTTTTTTGATTTCGCGCAGCCCCTTCTTGACCCCAAGATCATAGAACAGGCCGACTGGCATGCCCGCGTGCACGCCACCAGATTCGATTGTTTGCAAAACACCCGGGAAGGGAAGGTTCACAAGTTCAACGTCTTCCCGCCCAAGGCCGACTTTTTCCAGAGCTTCAAGGACAACCAGTCCTTGCGGGCTGGCAATTCCCGGTAGGCCGATCTTTTTGCCTTTGAAGTCGGCAACGTCCTTAATGTCACTGTCAGGAAGAACAAGCATGCCTTCGGTTTGAACCTCTCCCTGGTCCTGTGCGTTAAGGACGGCCGCAACCGGCAAACCGTTCGCGACGGCTGCAACAAGCGGGACCGCGCCGGTCATGGCGATATTGGATTGCCCGGAGATCAGCTCGGCAATTGCGGCATCCGGAGATGTTCCCACTCGCAATTCAACCTCAATCCCGCGCTCTTTGAAGTAACCGAGCTTGTCTGCCAAAACGAGGCCTTGAAACGTTCCAACCGGCGACCGGTTGACGACAATCTTGGTCATGTCGCCTGCGAACGCCGCTGCTGACGACATTGTCACGGCGGCTGCCAACCCTGCTTTTATCCAAAAAGAAGTCATACATTCCTCCCAACGCTCTTCTTTGGTGTTATTTCTCCATGATTTCGCGCATGACGCGATTTCGGGCTTCTACGAATTTCGGATCGGATTTTGTCGCGATCTGCTCGCGGATACGCCCAAGTTCGATGTCGACAACATCCACGACCCCTGCCGGCTTTCCGTTGAGGACGACAACTCTGTCCGACATGTAAACGGCTTCGTCGATATCGTGGGTCACGAGGATCACGCTGATTCCAAGCCGCCGCTGCAAATCGATGACGAGGTCCTCAAGTACCAGTTTGGTTTGAGCATCAAGGGACCCGAAGGGCTCGTCCATCAGCAGAATATGGGCGTCATATGCGAGGGTCCGGGCAATGGATACCCGCTGCTGCATTCCGCCGGAGAGTTCCCAGGGATATTGATGCGCGGCATGTTCAAGCCCCACATCAGCAAGACAGTTGCGGGCGATTTCTTCGCGCTGAGCTTTCGCCACACCTTTGCCTTCAAGCGGAAATGCAACATTTTCCAATGTCCGCATCCAGGGCATCAGTGACCCACGATAATCCTGGAACACCAAACCAATCTCTCTGACCGGCCCTTTGACCACATCCTCGCCAACTGTGACGGACCCGGCGGTCAAATCTGTTAGCCCGGACAGACTGCGCAGCAGGGTGGTTTTGCCGACGCCGGATGGTCCGACAATGGCGATGATCTCTCCCGGGGCGACTTCAAGGTCGATACCCTTCAAGATCTCGATCTCGCCGTAGCTCTTTGAGAGGTTCTCAACACGCATGGGCGGAGCTTTGGCGATTTTTGTCATTATGTTCATCGTCCTTTACCTCTCACGGACCAGACGGCCCGTCGCCGCGATCTTGAAAATGCCAGGCCAAGGCCCGGTGTTCGAACCACAGGAACGTCGCACTTAGGAGATATCCGAGCAGGCCCGTCAGTATCGTTGCGCCCCAAGCCTCTGCCATAGAGAAGGCTTCCTTCTTTTCGCGGATATAAAAGCCAATTCCCTGGCTGGCTCCGACGAATTCACCGATCACCATCAGGACCAGGGAAATCGACAGGGAAATCCGGATGCCGGCCATTATCTGCGGTAACGCGGCCATGATCAGGATTTTCCGGTTACGCAAACCGAACGGGATGCGGAACGCCCGCGCGGTTTCGATCAGCTGCGGATTGATGCCGCGAACGCCGTCGATCGTGTTCAAAAGGATCGGCCAAACGCAGGCAAAGGCAATGATGAATACTTTCGGTGCCGGGCCGGTTCCTAGTGCAACGATCACAATAGGTACGATCGCCGCTGGAGGAATGGCCCGGATAAAGCTCAAAAAGGGCTCAGTGGCTTCTCTGAGCGGCTTGGCTTCGCCGATTACAAGACCCAGCGTGATACCAATCATTGTTGCGGCGATCAGCCCGAGTGCCATGTTCATGAGGCTGGCCGCCAGATGCATCGAGAGGATGCCATTGGAAAAGTCGCGTAGCGTGACCTCAACGATTTTGCTGAGAGGCGGAAAGAAAAACGATGTTGAACCGGATGAGCCGAACCACCAAAGCGCAATCAGTAAAACCGGCAGCCAGAACAGCCAGATGCAGGACATGAGCCTGCGGCCAAAAAAGGAACTCATGACCTGCCCTCCCTGTGATACCAATTCAGGAGCCGCCGTTCGGTGCGGTCCCAGATGGCTGTCAATGCGACCCCCAAAAGACCCGCATAAATCGTATACACAAAGGCGACCGCCACTTCGTTGAAGGTCCGGGCAAGACTGACCTGGGTTCCTAGACCGGGAACCTGAGTCAGGATTTCGGTTGCGACGGCCACCAGGATAGCGATGCTGAGTGAAATGCGGAACCCGGTCGCAATGTAGGGGGAGGCTGCCGGAAGTACGACTTTGCGGAAACGCATGAAGGGCGGTATCCGGAAGCTTGCGACAGTGTCTACCACCGTAGGATCCAGCCGTCTTGCTCCATAGATCGTCTGAACAAGGATCGGAAAGAAGCAGGCGATTGTGATCATTGCGATCTTGGTCATGTGGTTTGTTCCAATGATCAAGATGAAGATCGGAATAAGCGCGATCACAGGGAAGGAGCGGCAGAAGTCCACCAGAATACGGGTCGAGACTTCTGCCTTGGGATACATCCCGATCAACAGTCCGACCGGCACTGCCAGAAAGGTTGCGATTGCAACCCCTGTTAGTGAATCACGCAAAGTGTACCAGAGTGCAGGCAGAAACTCCGTTCGTTCAAACAGAGTGACTGCGGCACGGGCAACATCCCCGATCGGCGGGATGACATCGGGATTGAACCACGTCATCGCATCACCAACGGCCCAAAAAGCCAACACGACCAGAAACACTGACACCTGCCTTATGAGCAGTAGCTTGTCCATTACCAGAACGCCTCCCACCGCTTATTTGAACGGACGACCAAACAATAACAAGTTTTGACAGGAGAGCAAGAGTTTAGGCGCATTGATCCTCCCATTTCAGTCCTCACATGCCGAGCTTGCCGCCGAGCGTATTAGCGAACCAGTCCGCATTGTAGTTGCGTCCATAGGCCATGTTGTCAGCGCCGCAATGCTCAATTCCGCCTTCGCGCGGCGTGAATATCTTCAATTCGCGACGGGCGCTGCCGGTCAGTTGCTCATAGGATTGATGCGCATAATCAACGCCAATCTGGCGGTCGCCGGATCCATGGGTGATCAGGAACGGCATCTTGATCTTCTCCATGTGGCCGGTGAGATCCATGCCTTTGGTTTTCTCCAGAAAGTCATCCTGGTCCTTGGCACCGAAGACCCACCAGACGTGTTTCCAGTAATGGGGAACCGGGTTTTCACCTTCGCGTTTCATCCGCTTTAGCTGAACTTCCGCCCAATTGTGATTGGCGCCCCATACGGAGCCGGATGCAAAGCGGGGTTCGTAGGCTGCGATCCGCGGGACGTAATAACCGCCGAGTGAAATGCCGGAAATGCCGACCCGATCGGCATCGATGTCATTTCTTGATGCAGCATATTCGTAAATCGGCGTTCCGTAGTGTTCTGTATCAAATCGGCTGTGCAGACCCTGGAGGCGGATGGCTTCACCGGTGCCTGGCTGGTCTACGCACAAACAGGAAATACCCCGCCTGGCAAGTGCGTGCGGCAGCCACGTCCAATATAAAAGCTCCTTGCAGCTGTCCAATCCGTTCAGGAAGACAACACATGGAGCCGGCCCATCTACGTTTTCCGCCCTCGTGAAATAAGCAGGCAGCACGTTGCTGCCATATGGTATCTCGACGCGTTCGCAGTTTTCACCGCCATATTCGATGTATTTGTCAAAGCACTCTAGCGCTCTGGCGAAGGTTTCCATGCGCCCGGGGTGGCCGTGGCCCTGCATGCGCTCAGCCGTCAGAAGATAGAGGGACGCCCGGCGCAACTTGTCGGACGCCGAAAACAGCCGGCCCTTCGCCTCGTCATCGGCCGCCAATTCGCACAGCGTATTTGCCTGCTTCACCCACTCCAGCAGGAACTCGCCGGTGCCCGCATCTTCACCCGCCTCGGCTTTTTCCAGCAGAGGCTTGGACATATCGATGATCTCACCCAGCTCAGCGCCGGATTGGATGGCAATCGACAGGGACAGGTTCCAAACATAGTTCGGAAAAAATTCAAAAAGCGCCATACCCGGTCCTCAAGCCCCAATTACTTTTTGATGAAGGGTGCCGAACACCGGCTCTCCGCTTGTGTCAGTGACTTCCATTTTGACACTTTCGCCGAAGGACAAGAATGGCGTTTTGGATTCGCCGGTGTCCAGCCGTTCAATGCCGCGGCGTTCAGCAATGCAAGAAGAACCGACTTTCCTGTAATTCTTGTTTGAGACGGTACCGCCGCCAACCACCGTGCCGGCCGGCAGATCTCGCGAGTAGGCGGCATGGGACACCAGTTCGTCGAACCCGAAGCCCATTTCATACCCGGATGCGGCGCCGAATTTTTGCTCGTTGCGCCAGACATGCAACGGCAGATCCACCCGCTGATCGCGCCATTGCGGGCCAAGCTCGTCCGGCGTCACGGCAACAGGGGCCATGGCCGATGCCGGTTTCGCCCGAATCCAGCCAAAGCCGGTGTTCATTTCAACCGGTGCCAGGCGGCGCAAGGACCAGTCATTGATCTGAACCAGAAGACGGATGTGCTTGGCCGCTTCCTCCGGCGCAGCGCCAAAGGGCACCTTGGAGGTGATCACGCCAAACTCCGCCTCAAAATCAATTCCATCTTCCTCACTGGTCATCGGAATATCTTCCGCCGGACCAAAGAACTGATTGGACATGCCCTGATACATCAGCGGAAAATCCGGATGGACCTTTTCCTCAAACCCGAAAGCCGCATCCATCAAGATGGAATGAGACATATAGGCAGAGGCATCAAGCCATTGCCACGCCCGCGGCAGGGGCGCCATGGCAGCCGCAGGATCAAACGGGCTGCCAGCGCCCTCGTTGATGCGGGCATATTGCGCGGCCAGGTCGGCTTCAACCGCGTCCCAGCGCTCAAGTGCGTCCAGCATCGTCTGGGCGGCCGTGGCTGGCTCGGCCCGTGCAAGGTCCCGGCTCACGACGTGCAAACGGCCGTCGCTGGTTCCATTTGGTAAAGTGGCAAGCTTCATATCTCTTCCCTAACTCAAAGCGTTTTGTACGAGCGCATCAGCATCGGCATCACAGAGAAAGCCGAGGCTGTCTGCAGTTTTTGTTTCCAGAAGCGGATAGCTGCCGAACAGGTCGATGATGTCCTGCTCCGGTTCAAATGTGACCACGGATGGGCTGTCCGGGAATTGCCGGCGCAAAGCCTCTACAAGCTCCCAAAACGTCAGCGACAGAGCAGGCAGCGTAAAGGCCCGCTGAGCGCCGAGATCCGGCAGCTTGGCGGCATGGATGAAGTTCTGCGCCACCGTCTCAACGGACGTCAGCCACGTCCGGCTGCCCTCGGCAACCGGCACGGTGATGTCCTCGCCGCGCTTAACGCACCAGAACAGCCTGGAGAGAAACGCTGTCTTCAAAGCGGCATCAGCCCCATCCCGGGCCATCACCCCGGACGGGCGCAGAGACACGCCATCGAGCCAGCCCTTGGCCGCGAAATTGCTGAGTGCAGCTTCCATCATCAGCTTTTGCGCACCATAGACCATCGTCGGCCCCATGGCCGTCGTATCGGTGACCGGGTTCGGCAAAGGTTTGGCGTAAACCGCGATGGTCGAGGCAAACACCATGCGCGTTTCAGGTTTCGTATCGCGCAGGTGTTCAAACAGATCGAGCGCTGCATCCACATTGACCTTGCGCGCCAGAGCATAGTTCGCCTCGGCACCGCCGCCGAGAATGGCCGCCAGCAAGATGACGGCATCCGTCCCCTCCACCGCCTGGGCCCGCACGGACGGATCAGAAAAATCGCCGGAGACAACCGTATCGCAAGCCTCACTGGCAAAAGGGACAGCGTCGCTCAGCACCAGACCGGACACCGCCGGATCCTGCCGTAAGATGCGCGCCACACGCTGACCGATAAAGCCCCCTGCCCCGATAATCGCAACGCGCATGGAATTATGCCTTGAAATTAGTTGGTCGTTCGTCCAATTAATATTCAACCGTTTTTGATTTGGCAAGCAATGCTATGGAGGAAATGCGATGGCGATGGTTTTGAAAGAGGGCATCGACCCTGGAGTCGTGAAGGCCGCAGACGAAAAAGTGCGCGGAATTGTTGAGCAAACACTCGCCGACATCGAAACGCGCGGCGATGCCGCCATCCGGGACCTGTCCATCAAATTCGATCAATGGGACCGGGACGACTATCGGCTGACCGCAGACGAGATCAACACCTGCCTGGCCGAAATGTCCGCCCAGGACATCAAGGACATTGAGTTCGCCCAGGAGCAGGTGCGCAACTTCGCGCAGATCCAGAAAGATTCCATGCGCGATGTGGAAGTCGAAACCATGCCCGGCGTGTTTCTCGGCCACCGCAACATTCCCGTTCAAAACGCCGGCTGTTATGTGCCCGGCGGCAAATACCCGATGCTGGCCTCGGCTCATATGTCCGTTTTGACCGCCAAGGTTGCCGGCGTGCCGCGCATCATCACTTGCGCCCCGCCCTATCAGGGCAAGCCGGCGTCGGCCATCGTTGCCGCCCAGCATATGGCCGGGGCGGATGAGATCTATGCCCTTGGCGGCATCCAGGCGGTTGGCGCCATGGCCGTTGGAACCGAGCGCATTCAGCCGGTCGACATGCTGGTCGGCCCAGGCAACGCCTTCGTGGCGGAAGCCAAGCGCCAGCTTTTTGGCCGGGTCGGCATCGACCTTTTCGCCGGGCCAACCGAAACCATGGTGATTGCCGACGAGACCGTCGATGCGGAACTGTGTGCGACCGACCTGCTAGGCCAGGCCGAGCATGGACCGGACAGCCCGGCCGTTCTGCTGACCACGTCGGAAGCGCTGGCCCGCGAAACGCTGATTGAGATCGAGCGTCTCTTGGAAATTCTGCCCACCGCAGGTCATGCGCGCAAGGCCTGGGAAACCTACGGCCAGGTGATCGTCTGTGACGACCATGACGAGATGCTGAAGGTGGCCAATGACATCGCCTCCGAACATGTGCAGGTGATGACCGACCGGGACGACTGGTACCTGCAGAACATGGTCAATTATGGAGCGCTCTTCCTCGGCCCGCGCACCAATGTTGCCTATGGCGACAAGGCGATTGGGACCAACCACACCCTGCCGACGAAAAAGGCCGGGCGCTACACCGGCGGCCTGTGGGTCGGCAAGTTCCTGAAAACCCACACCTACCAGAAGGTGGTCACGGACGAGGCTTCCGCGCTTGTCGGGCGGTATTGCTCGCGCCTGTGCATGCTGGAGGGCTTTCAGGGCCATGCGGAGCAGGCCAATGTGCGCGTGCGCCGCTATGGCGGGCAGAACGTGCCTTACGCAGAAGGGGCAGAGCCGGTCGCCGGAGCCGATCTGGTCGACGCGTGATGGAGCTGCCCAGCACACCTTCCTTCGACCTCACCGGTCAAAGTGCGCTGGTGACCGGGGCTGGCCGGGGCATTGGCCTCGGCTGCGCCGTGGCGCTGGCCTCCGCCGGGGCGGAGGTCACGCTGGCCGCCAGAAGCCTCGGCGAGATTGAGGCCGCAGCGGAGGCCATCGGCCCGAAAGCCCAGGCCTTGCAGCTGGATGTCAGCAATCTGGCCGCCACCCAGGCCAAGATCGCCGCCGCAGGGCCGTTCAACATCCTGGTCAACAACGCCGGGACGAACCGGCCCAAGCCGGCCTGGGAGGTCAGCGAAGCCGACTATGACGCGGTTCTCGACCTCAATCTGAAGGCCGCCTTTTTTGTCGCCCAGGCCGTGGCCAAGGGATTGATGGAGGCGGGCGAACCGGGCTCACTCATTCACATGTCGAGTCAGATGGGCCAGGTGGGCGGACCGAACCGGTCTCTCTATTGCGCCTCGAAATGGGGCCTTGAGGGGCTGAACAAGGCGCTTGCCCTTGACCTGGCGCCCCATGGCATCCGCTCCAACGCCATCGCGCCGACCTTTATCGAGACGCCGATGACCCGGCCGTTCTTCGAGGACAAGACCTTCTTGGAGGCGGTGCTCAACAAGATCAAACTTGGCCGTCTGGGCAAGATCGAGGACCTGATGGGGGCCGTGGTCTTTCTGGCTTCGCCCGCCTCGGCGCTGATGACGGGCACCACGCTCACTGTCGATGGAGGCTGGACCGCCGAATGACCAATCCCTTACGCAGTTTCCAGGTGGACCCGGCCGGTCTGAGATTTATCGGGTCCGGCCTGGAGCGGCCCGAGTGTATCCTGGCGGAGCGGGATGGCACCCTGTGGGCCGCCGATGCCCGTGGCGGCGTCATGCGCATCGATCCCGACGGCCAGCAGGCGCTGATCCTGCAAAAGGGACAGGACCGCAACACCGCGCAGAGCTTTGAAGACCGGCTGGTCATGACCCAGGGCAGCTTGCCCAATGGTCTCGCCTTCGATCAGGATGGCAGCCTGCTGATTGCCAATTTCGGCACAGACCGGCTGGAACGCATGAGCCGCGACGGCGAGACCGAAGTTCTTCTGGATCAGATTGGCGGACAGCCTATCGGCAAGGCCAATTTCGTCACCCGCGATCGGAAAGGCCGCCTCTGGCTCACCGTCACAACGCGGATGGTGCCCTGGACGGATCATGTGAAAACCATGTCTCGTGATGGCTACATCGCCTTGATCGACGAAAAAGGTGCCCGGATCGTCGCCGACGGGCTGTGCGGCACCAATGAGCTGCGCTTTGACCCGCACGAAGAGTGGCTTTACGTTGCTGAAACCACGGCGCGTCACATCACCCGGTTCAAGGTCAGCGGGGATAGGCTCACGGAGCGGGAGATCTATGGACCGTCCAATATCGGCGGGTTCTGCGATGGGTTGGCCTTTGACGCCCATGGCAACCTCTGGACCACCTTGATCATGGCCGACCGGCTGGTTGCCATTACGCCGCAGGGCGATCTTCTCACCCTTTTGGATCTGGGCGGACACCCGGAGCCTCTGGCCGCCCTTGACGCGGCCTGGGAGGCGGGAACGGTGACACCAGAGCTGATGCAGGCCGCACGCGGCACGCTGTGCCCTTGGATGGCCTCTTTGACCTTCGGCGGGCCCGATCTGAAGACGGTTTATCTCGGATCGCTGCAGGGCAACCGAATTCCCTTTTTCCAAAGCCCAGTCGCTGGTTATCCGCTGCTCGGCTGGTAAATTGCTGGATTTTTCCGAAGCGTTACTTATACACTCAACCAAACAAGAAAGATGAGAGAGAGCCCTGTGGCAAAACCCCAAAGACAGACCAGGATCAACGGCGAAATCACCCGCGCCAAGATCCTTGATGCCGCAGAGGCGCTGTTTGGATCGAAGGGGTTTGACGCGGTCTCCCTGCGGGTGATTACCGAGCGGGCCGAAGTGACGCTGGCGCTTGCCCACTACCACTTCGGAACCAAAGAAAAGCTGTTCGAAGAAGTGATCGCCCGCCGCGCCGCCATTTTGTGCGAGCAGCGGATCGCCCGTCTGGAAGCCCTTGAAGAGCGCTCAATCGAAGCCATCATCGATGCGTTTATGGGGCCAATGTTTGATATGGCGACAAGCGGGGAACCCGGTTGGGCAGACTATTTCAAGGTCCTCGGCCGCCTGGGTGACGGCAATCAATGGCTTGATGTTCTGACCGAGAACTTCGATGCCACGGCTCAAATCTTCATCGATGCGCTGAAAGGCGTGTTACCCGATGCGGAAAAGGCGGAAGTCGCGCGAGGGTTCACCATGATGCTGAATCTGATGCTGGCGACCGTCTCTCAGCATGGCCGGATCGACCGCTTGACCGAAGGGAAATTCAAGGCCGCCGATCTGAGGGCGGCTTACGGTCCGCTGCTTAATTTCGTCGTTGCCGGCATGGCAAGCGTTACCCGCTGAAGTCCGAGCGGGCCTTTTCAATGGCCGGGCTGTGCGCCTCAATCCAAAGAAGAAGCCGGTTGAATTCCCGGGTCAGGCTCTGGCCGAGCGGCGTCAGGCCATAGGTGACGCGGGGTGGCACCGTGGCCTCCACATGGCGTGAGACAAAGCCATCGCGCTCCAAGGCCTTGAGCCTAAGCGTCAGCATCCGCTGAGAAATTTCCCCTTCCGAGGAGAGAGCGCCCACCAGCCGTTTCAGTGTGGCATGGCGGTAAAGACCGGTCTCCAGTATTTTCAAGATCAAAGGCGACCAGTTGTCGCCCAAACGCGAGATCACTTCACGCGGCGGAGCATCCTTGGCCGGGGGCGGACTGCCCATGGAGCGGGCAAGGGCCGCAAGCCCGCTGACCCGGGGATCTCCTTCCGGCACGGCGGCGGCCTCGCCGACGCTCAACACCCTTGCAAATTCTTCTGCGTCCATTGTCCCCCCTATGAACCGGCGGGATCATACAGACAGATCCAGGCACACGAAAGCCCGGATGCACACAGCCGGGCCCCGGTTCACAGGCGGGGGACCAGCTTGGCGTCTGGGCTGGCGTCCGGGCTGGGGGGGGGAAGGCTGATGGCCGGGCGGCTTGGCGGGACCGCAAGCGTACAGCGGCAGCGCCGGGCCGGAGCCCAGGGTGCGACCCCGTCTTTGTCTTGATGAGAAAAAGGCCGGTCTCAGCCCCAGTCCCGACCCTAAGTGTGGTTGCAAGCAAAGCGGCTCCGGCTAGCGACGCAGACAGGCGCGCCAGGGCGGCTCGCAGTCGCTTCCGGCCCAACGGGACGTTCGATCAGTCTGCGGCGAACGTCTGCTTGGAGCCCAAATTGACTGATGCTGCAAGTTGCGCCAATGTCCGCTCTGGTGAAACGCCAAACTAGTCAGCGTTCTCGATCAGCTTTGCTCAAGAGTTTGAAGAATTGCGTCGATAATCTTCTGTCCGCCTTGCGAGGATGGCTCAATGGGAGACATCTCCGAGAAGTCGTTTTTGTCGGTGCAAGCCAAGTCCAGTCGGATCACTGGCACACCGCGAGATTTCGCAAGATGCAGGATTAGCGAATTGAAAGCACAAATCGCAGATGGTGCGTGATCCCTCATTTCCGGCTCTACGAAGGGGATTGCCGTGTAAATGGTGCAGGCGCTTACTGCGAGACCACGTTTTGAGACCGTGTCCAGCATCCAACCATATGCGATCTTAAAATCCTCAAGCGGTGAAGCAATGAGTTGCTCAAGTTTTGTGCCTTGCGCAGTTTGCGTCAGCAGATGACGAAATTTCATGAGATCATTGCCACCTATGCTCACGACGATATCCGTCGCATGCGTCGGCACTTTCACCAACTGGTTTGGGATATCCTCAATACAGTCGCCGTCTACAGCGACTTTGAAGGCAGACCAGTTTTTAGGAATTGAACGCCGCATCTGTTCGATGACACTGGGTTCACCTGGAATGTACGCATCATTATCGAAAATGGAGTCACCCATCAGACAAATATGCTTCTCGGTCATCAGTTCGGTCTTTCGCGAATTTCTGTGCCGACACTGACTATCTGATTGGGCGTCGAATTCAAATACCCATCAAAAGTAGTCGTTCCTGCGACCTTCGGCAACGGCAACAAAGTCCGCATATCGGTCGTTCGTTCACTTGGCGGCGAATGCCCGGTTCCCGTGCGACGAACGGCGGCTTTCCGGACGAGTTGGGGCGCTGGTGAATGACCAATTTGTGGGCGCAAAGCGGGCGATTGACGTCCGTACCAGCCTGGGCCTGGGACGTCGCGGTTTCTTAACTGTTTCAGATTTTTAAAATATGTGCCAACCCCGAAAGCCCTGATGGGCCACGGGGTTCGGCTTTGTCTTTTGCTCTGCGCCCCCATTCAGGTTGGGCGCTGAGGGCTCAGCCAGGTTAGGCGCTGAGGGCTCAGCCGCGCTTTTTCTTTTGTGCCGGCTTCGACTTGCGGAACAAAAGCGTCAGGATAAACCAGATGGTTTTTGCATCCAGAAGCTTCAGCGCGGCCCGCGCCTCTTCAGGCGAGAGCTTTGCCGCCATGGGCATGGCTCCGAAAATCTTGCCCTTGATGACCAGAAAGTTCCGGTCATCCGCCGCAAGCTTGGAGACGGTCATCAGTTCTTTGCCGGTAGAATCGAGAAGTTTCATCAGGCTGCCACGCTCTCAAAATCGATATCCAAATCATCGAACATGCGGATGGCCGTCGCGCGGCCCGCGCCATAAACCCCGCCGCCCGGGTGCATGAACGGCCCGACCAGATACAGCCCGTCCACACCCGGCACCGTGTATTGGCCGAGATCCGGCGTCGGGCGGTGCCCCATGGTCTGATAGACGTAGGGCGCGCAGCCATGCATATCACCCAGCACGAAGGAATTTGGCGACGAGCGCTCCATATCCAGCGGCGACCAATGGGACGCTGCAATGATGTTGTCTTCCGTCAGGTTGGAGATGAAGTGCTGATATTGCTTCAGGGTCTCTGCAGCATATTCTTCCTTGTACTCATCCCAGTATTCCGGCGTTTTCCCGTCGATACAGTAAGGCGCCATGGTGATGGAGTGGAAGATCCCGGCCCCTTCCGGCGCCCGGGTCGGATCGCCATGGGTCTCGTCGCCACCACCGAGCAGGCGGCGCGGCGAAATGCGCTTGCGGCGCAGATAATCGAAATCATCCATCAGGCTGTCCATGTCTTCATACGGGAAGTACTCAAGCATGGTCGCCGAGGTGATTTCCTCACCGGCGGTGTATTTCGTGCGTTCCTTCAAGTCGTAGTGAGACACAAACAGGGACTGGGGCGACGGATTGACCGCCTGGCAGCGCCGCTCGACGGCCGGGTCGATGCCCTCAACGAATTTCGAAAGAACCCGCGGATGCAGAGCAGCAATCACACCGTCCTTGGCGCGGAACTCTTCGCCTGTTGTCAGCTGCAGGCCCTTGGCTTCCCCGCCTTCGACGAGAACCTTGGAGACTTCCGCTTCCAGGCGCAACTCGCCGCCCAGATCTTCGAAGCAGCACACCAGCGCGTCGGTCAGGCCGCCGGAGCCGCCAATCGGTTGGCTCACCCCCCATTTGTGAATGATCCCGGGCATCAGGAAGATGCCCATGCCGGTGCCAAGTTCATCGGGCAGCTGCAGATTTTCAGTCACCAGCTTCAACAGGTGAATCTTGATGTGGTCGCCTTCAAAATACTGATTGACGAGATCGAGCGAGGAGCGGCTCATCGCGTCCAGGATCAGGCGGCCCTCATCAGAGCTGTCGAACATCGCCATTGCGGGGCCCAATGGGAGGGGGGGAGAATAGAGCCCGCTGGCAAACATCGGCAGCATGTCCATCGAGCGCTGCGCGAAGGCGCGGTAGGTCTCGGCGTCCTTGGCGTTGAATTTGGCGATCTCAGCGCAGGCCTTGTCGAGATCCTTGTAGGTGATCAGCGTCTTTCCATCCGGAAAGATCGAGGCATAGGGCACATCCGAGTAGCGGTAGTTCAACCCGTATTTCGCCTTCAGACCGAGTTCATCCTCGGTCAGCATCGGGTTACCCTGAATCATGATGTGGCAGGAACTGTGCAGGTCATGCCGGTAACCCGGCGTGTTCAGCTCCCGCGTTACAACGCCACCGCCCGGAAAAGGCTGGCGTTCGAGAATCAGAACCTTCTTGCCGGCTTTGGCCAGGTAACACGCGGCCACCAGGCCGTTGTGCCCCGCACCCATAACGACGACGTCATAGCTACGCATCAAGTCCTCCCAGAATTGCTGAGACCTATTTAAATCTGGACATTCGCTTCTGAAAAGAAGGCACATTTTTGTTCCCGGCTTGACTTGCGCTCACACCTCAAAGAAAGTTATTTATACGACCAACCAAATAACGGAGGGTGTGCATTATGGTGTCAAAAAACGTTCGGCGGGTGGTGACAGGCCATGATGAAACCGGGAAGGCGGTGGTGTTGTCTGATGGCGTTCCGCCTCACGTGACCCGTCCTGATCACCAGCCCGGTCTCGCGTTTCACGAGCTTTGGAACACACGCCAGATGCCGTGTCCAATCGGCGAAACAGAGGAAGAGCCGACCGACATTCACCGCGATACGGCGCCTCCGGCGCACGGGACGATTGTCCGCATCGTCGACTTGCCGCCAGAGGGGCCCGAGGGCCCGAAGTTTGACAAGGAAACCGCCCGGGCTCTCTTTGAGACGGTCGGATTGGCGGAGAATGCAGACCACACGGTTTCGGGGCGCCACCCTTTGATGCACCGCACCGAGAGCATCGATTACGGCCTTGTCTTAAAGGGGCAAATCGTATTGCTGCTGGATGACAGTGAAGTGGTTCTGGAAGAGGGCGACATGGTGGTCCAGCGGGGCACAATTCATGCCTGGACCAACCGGACGGACAACATTACCAGAATGCTGTTTGTCTTGACTGACGGCCAATTTGAAATTGACCTTGCCGCCAAGCAAGACGCGCATGATGCGGCCGTCAAGGGGCTGGCCGATGCCTGATGGATTGTTTCCCGACCTGAAATGGCACCACGCCGGCTTTTCGGTGCGCGATATCGACCGGGCCATCGCCTTTTACGGCGAGGTGTTCGGCCTGGAGCTGGAAAGCCGGTTTGATATCGAGGCCATCGGCACGAAGATCGCCTTCCTGCGGCGGGATGACTTCCGCTTCGAACTGTTCGAAAAGCAGGGATCGGAGCCGGTGCCGGCCCATGCCCATGCGCCGAACACGGATCTGGGCGTCCAAGGCATCAAGCATCCCTGTTTTTCCGTCGGCAGCTGCCAGGCGGCGCTGGAAATACTGCAGGCCCGCGATGATGTTGAAATCGTCGGCATCATCCGTGAGGTCGGCAAGCCGATGGTTGTCGAAGATGATCCATCCCTTAAACCCGGCCGGGAACCCGCCAAGGCCTTCTTTTTCAAAGATCCCTGTGATCTCCTGGTGGAGATCGTTAATGCAAATGATTTTCCGGAGTAACAGATGAGCTATTCGCTTAAGGGCAAGGCCGTGATGGTAACTGGCGGTGCAGGGGGCATTGGCGGTGCGGTTTGCCGTATCATGGCAGCCCATGGTGCCCGGGTGATGATTGCCGATATTTCAGAAGACCGGGCTGCAGCTCTGGCCGAAGAGCTGCGGGCCGGCGGCGCGGAGGCGCAGTCCGTCTATGTGGATCTGGGCGATGAGGACAGTATATTCGCCATGTTCAAGGCGACGCTGGAGGCCTATGGCCGCCTGGACGCGATTAACAATAATGCGGCGCTGCTGACGCCGGAAATGGCCCAGCGGGATCTCGATATCGAGCATATGGCGACGGAAGACTGGGACCGGACCTTCCATGTCAACACCCGCGGCACCATGATCGCCTGCCGGGAAGCCTTGAAGATCATGACACCTCAAAAAAGCGGCTCGATCATCAACACCGCGTCCAACCTGGCGCTGCAGGGCAATGTCATCCAGGCGGCCTACTCGGCCTCCAAGGCGGCCGTGATCCAGATGACACGGTCCATTGCCACCAGCCATGGCAAGCGGGGAATCCGCTGTAATGCCGTTCTTCCGGGTCTCACAGGAACTTCGTCAGCGCTCGGCAATCTGCCGCCTGAACTGCGCGAAACCGTGGAAGAAGAGACACTCACCCCGTATCTCGGTGCCCCGGATGATATCGCGCATCTTGTTGCGTTCCTTGCTTCCGACGAAGCCCGTTACATCACCGGGCAGGCCATGGCAGCCGACGGCGGCACCTCGTCCCATATCCCGGGCTTTGCCAGACTGCAAAGGTTCTTTAAAGGCTGATTTGACATCACTTGGGCACCGGGTTGGTGTCGGTGGAAGAGGCCTATGCCCACGGCACCAAAGATGTCCCGCTCGGCCGCCCAGTAGACCCGGAAGAGGTCACCGCCGTGATGGCCTACCTGTGCTCCAGCAAGGCGTCCATCATCAAAAGTGCTGCGCTGACGGCCGACGGCGGATCAACAATTGCCGATCGAGTTGGGCTCTATGGGGTCCGCACTGGACCCTTTTGAGGGGGGGGCGTGGATCCGCAAGCCAATCACGACATCGAGCAGCTTGGGAAAATCCTTCTCTGCGCATGTTTTTTCAAAAACAACGATGAAAGTTGGATGAGAGCCTCTTTGGAGGTTTCCAATATCGACAATGTCGACGTGATCAAGATAGACGGACCGAAGTTTGACTACATCCGATGCGGCCCAATTGCCTTTGCATTTTTGGATGTCGATCTCTATCAGCCAATCATCCATATCGGGAAGGGGCTCTGACCGGCTATCGGGAATTTATGTCCAGGATTGAAGCACCGGAAGAAATTGCGGCTGGCAAGCTGGGTATCATCCGTAAAACGAACGGACCCCATTTCCAAAGGAAGGCTGAAAAGGGGGCCGTTGTCTTGCTTGTCGTTTGCTTTGTGATCTCTGATGCCCGGCCGCGACAGGCGCATCCGGTGAAATGCGATTTGCGCTATGTCTCGTCCGGTTTAAGGCGGTAGCGGAAGTCGCAATGGGGGGCGCCCTTCATGATGGTCTGTGTCCGGGTCAGTTCCATCTTCGGATTGTAGCCGATGCAGAAATCGCCATCCCGGTTGCAGGACAGGAGATGGCCGATGTCGCCGAGGCCCATTTCTTTATAGACTTCCGAATAGCGGCAACGCTTGACGTTGAAATCCAGCTTGTCAGGCGCTTTGTCCAGCACCTCGATCTGCAGCGCATCATCCATTTGCCATAAGGGTAGCAGGGCGGCGAAATCCTCAAGGGTTGGCTCCTGCTCTTCCTTGTCGCGGAACTCCTGTCCCTGGGCGATGGCGGAGTTTGACACCGCTTCGCCGATCACCGCTTCGGCCTCGGCACGGCCATGACGCTCGGCCAGAACGTCAAACACACATTTGAGGATTGACGCCTCAATGCGCCGTTTTTCAATCATGGGAAGTGTCATCGGGGTCCTCCCTGTATCAGCTTGCAGGCGTGTGGCCGCCAAGATAGGCATCGGCCACCCGGCTGTCACTTGCAAGTTCGGCAGCGGGGCCGGACATGATGATCCGCCCACCCTCGATCACGGCGGCCTGATCGGCAATGCGCAAGGCCGCCTTTGCGTTTTGTTCCACGATCAAAATGGCATAGCCTTCCGCACGGATTTGCTCAACCAGGTCAAAAATGAACCGCACCAGCATGGGGGCCAGGCCCAGGGATGGCTCGTCCAGCAGCAACACTTTGGGTTTGCGCATCAGCGCCCGGCCAATGCACAGCATCTGCTGTTCGCCGCCGGAAAGAGAACCGGCTCCCTGTTTCAGCCGTTCTTTCAGTTTCGGGAACAGGCTCAGCACATGGTCCAGTTCCCGGGTCTTGAGCGGCCCGCCGCCTATGGTGAGATTTTCCAGCACTGACATGTTGGAAAAGATCTGCCGGCCTTCCGGGGCCTGCAAGATGCCCTTGTCCACGATCTGGTAGCTTTTCAGCCCGGCGAGATTGTCACCATTGTAGCGGATCTCTCCTCCGGTGGGGCTGTAGATGCCCGAAATGCAACGCATCAGGCTGGTCTTGCCGACCCCATTGGCCCCGAGAATGGCGAAGATGCCCTTTTCCGGCAGCTCCAGACTGATACCGTGCAGGATGTCCTGAACGCCGATCCGCAGGGCCAGATTGTCTATCTCCAGAAGACTCATTCCTCCTCCACCCCCAAATAGGCTTCCAGAACCTCCCGTGTCTGCCGCACGGTGGCCGGATCCGCATCGGCGATTTTCCGGCCCGACGCCAGAACGACAATCCGTTCACAAATGCTCATTACCAGCCCCATATCATGTTCGACCAGCATGATGGTCAGGCCGCCCGCATGCAGGTCCTTGATAAAGGCGGCGAGTTCGGCGGTTTCAGAATCGTTCAGACCCGCTGCCGGTTCATCCAGGATCAGGAGATCGGGGGTCATGGCAAGCGCCCGGCCGATCTCCAGATATTTGCGCTTGCCGTAGGCAAGGTTGGCGGCCAGATCATTGGCATACTGGGTCAGATTGACCCGCTCAAGCGCTTCCCAGCTGCGTTCGGAAATCTCCCGCGACCGTTGTGAGCCTGCCAGAACCGCCTGAAACGGCGACTGTCCAATGGCTCCGACCGCCCCGACCGAGACATTGTCAAAGACGGTCATGTTGGGAAACACCCGCAGGTTCTGGAACGTGCGGGAGATGCCTTTTGCTGCTATGGCAGACGGTTTCAGGCCGCTGATCCTGGCTCCCCTGTAGCGGATTTCGCCTGAGGAGACCGGCGTGAAGCCGGAGATCAGATTGAAGAGGGTGGTCTTGCCCGCGCCATTGGGGCCGATCAAGCCAATCAGTTCGCCTTCGCCCACAGAAGTGGTGACACTGTCCACGGCCATCAGGCCGCCGAACTGGCGGGAAACGGTGTCGACGTCAAGCATGGCCGTCATTTCCAGCCCACCTTCTGTTTGTCATGAGGGTTCTGCCATGCGCCATTCATCTGGCGGCGGATGAAGTTCAGCGCCGGCACTTCCCCGAACAGGCCTTTGGGCAGGAACAGGATTGAGCAGAACAGCACGACCCCAACGATGATATTGCGGATGTCGCCAACCGGCCGCAGGATTTCCGGCAGAAGGATCAGCAGGAGGGCGCCGATAATGGCACCGGGAATGCTGCCGAGGCCGCCGACCACCACCATGGCCAGGATCAGGATCGACTCGGAGAAGTCGAAATCGACCGGTGAGATATAGCCCGTTGTATAGGCCCATAGAGCACCGGCGATTCCGGCGAAAAAGGACGAGATCATGAAGGCTTCGATCCGGAGGCGGACGGTGTCGATACCCATGGCGTCGGCGCATTGATCATCTTCGCGCAGGCTGCGAAGGGCGTTGCCATAATAAGAATGGCTCAGCCGGTGCAGCACCCAGATGGACACGGCAACCACACAGGCCACCACAAAATAGGTCCCGATCTCGCTGTTGATTTCAAAGCCGAACAGGTCAATGCCGGAAAACAGGATCACACCGTTCGGGCCTTTGGTCACGGCCACCCAGTTCTGAAGCACCAGATAGATCATCTGGCCGATCCCGAGCGTGGCAACGGCGAAATAGATGCTGACCAGCCGCATGGTCGGCAGGGCGACCACAAGGGCAATCAGGGCCGCGCCGATCCCGGCCAGGGGCAGGCCGATGGTAAAGCCGATGCCGTATTCGGCTCCCG
Organism: Roseibium sp. AWQ4_290; assembly: GCF_056160985.1. Lineage (NCBI taxonomy): Bacteria > Pseudomonadati > Pseudomonadota > Alphaproteobacteria > Hyphomicrobiales > Stappiaceae > Roseibium > Roseibium sp. AWQ4_290. The sequence continues at coordinate 112,006 of NZ_JBSWYG010000018.1, read as the reverse complement.
CCAGCGCGGCAATATAGGCGCCGACCCCGTAAAAGGCCGCATGGCCCAGATGCAGGAGACCCGCAATCCCGGTCACAAGCTGCAGGGAGACGGCAAGCAGAGAGAAAATCAGCGCCAGGGTTGCGATCTGATAGAGATAGCCCTGGTCGAGATAGGCAAGTAGGGCGGGCAAGGCCGCAAAAAGAAGGAGCAGAAGGGCAAGTTTCAAACCGGCCGTGTGAAGACGTTCCTTAGACACGTTCCCTCCTTGCCCCGAAGAGGCCCTGAGGGAAAAACACCAGCGTGATGATCAGGAACAGATAGGCGACCATGTCCGACCAGACGGAGGACATGAAGGTGGTCGAGATGCTCTCGGCAATCCCCAGGATCAGGGCGGAAATTACGGCGCCGGGAATGGAACTGAGGCCGCCCATGACCATGGCGACAAAGGCCTTGATGCCGGGAATGAAGCCCATGGACGGGAACACGGCACCATAATAGAGGCCGACCAGAATACCGGCCAGAGCCCCCATCATCGAGCCGATGACAAAGGTCAGCACAATGGTGCGGTCCGTGTTGATGCCCACATATTTCGCGCCGAGCGGGTTGTTTGACACCGCGCGGATCGACAGGCCGATGGCGCTGTATTTGAGAAGGTATTGGAGCCCGGCCAGCATCAGGGCGGAGACCACGAAGATGATAATGTCGCCATTGACGATGGTGACCGGCCCCAGGCGGATCGGCTGGTTGATGAGATAGCTGATATTGATGGTCTGGAATTCGGATCCGAACACCAGTTCCATCCCTTCGCGCGCAATGATCGACATGGCCAGGGAGGACATCAACGTGGCCTCGCGCATGGCACGGGACTTCAGGGACGCTTCGTCGGAAAACCGGCGGAAGGGCCGGAACGCGATCCGTTCCAGGCTATAGCCTGCACAAGCGCCAACCGCCAGAACGATGAAGACGATGATCATAAAGGGCGGTCCGAAGGCGGCGATCGCCAGGATGCCCGCAAAAGCACCGATTGTGTAGACTTCCCCGTGGGCGAAGTTCACCACATTGAGGACGCCGAATATGAGGGTGAAACCGATCGCCATCAGGGCATAGACCATGCCGAGCGAGATGCCGATTGTCAGCTGCTGAAGATAATAAGGATCAAGCACGCGCATTGCCCTTGGAGTTGAGAGTTTCGGCGGACACAAGCCGGGACCAGCCCGCCGGGGTCAGATGCCCAGTATCGGGCGTCCAGTATCAGGTCCAGGGGTCAGGCGGCCCATGGGGACGCGCTTGGCCGGCGGCCTGGAACTCCGCGCCCGTGCCGTCTGGCGGGCGCGGAGCCGGGTCTTGATTTATTTGACTGGCACGAAGGCGCCGTCTTTGACCATGGCTTTGGTCAGCTGCTTTTGCGCTTCCCCATTGCTGTCGAAGGAGGTGACGCCGGTCACGCCCGGGAAGTCCTTGGTTGCGGCAAGTTCGTCACGCACATGGGCGCGGTTGACATCCGGATAGGCCCGGGTGACGGCCGCCAGCATGATGTTCACCGCATCATAGGCCTGGGCCGGAAACTGGCCGGGCTCGGCTCCGTCGCGCGCTGCTTTCCATTCGGCAACGAATTTTTTGACGTTGTCCGCATCGCTGTTCGGCAGGAACGTGGCTGTCAGATAAAGGTCCTCGGCTGCTGGCCCCGCCAGTTCGAGCAGCTTCTGGTTATAGGCGGCCGAGGTGGAATGCACCGGAATGTTGGCTCCCAGCTGTTTCATCTGTTTCAGGAACTGGGCAGCGTCCTCATAAAAGAAGCCGGTATAGATGGCATCCGGTTTGGCCCGTTCGATCTTGGTGATGATAGAGCGGAAATCCGGCAGGCCCCGGTTGAAATATTCGGTAAAGACGACTTCACCGCCGTTTTCGGCGACCTTTTTGGAAAAATCCTTGACGACGGACTGGCCCCAGTCGGTTTGTTCGGCAATCACCGCGATTTTCTTAAACCCCTGGTCATTCATCCAGTCGGCGTTGAAAACCCCTTCCTGGGCCTGGGTGGTGATGTTGCGGAACTGCCATTTGGAAATCTTGGCATAATCGGGGTGGGAGGCAGTCTGACTCAGCTGCGTCACGCCTTCGCGCTTGTAAACCTGGGCCGCCGCCATGGAGACGGTGGAGGTGAAATCGCCGATGACTGCGACAATCCGGTCATCGTCGGAGAACTTGCGGGCGATTGCAACGCCTTCCTTTGCGTCGGAGCGGGAGTCTTCGTAAATGATCTTCACCGGCACGGGCAACTTGCCGGAGGCATTGAAGTCCTTCAGCGCGATGTCGGCCGCTGTCTTGAAGTCCTGGCCGTACTGGGCCGTGTTGCCGGTGAGTGGCAACTGATAGCCCACATAGATGGCATCATCTGCCAGCGCGCTGACACGGGCGCCCAGCAGGCAGGCCGCCGCGCCAATCAGTCCAAGATAGGTTCTGCGTGTGACAATCATGACAGAGGTCTCCTTAAGGTCTGGAAAGGTTGTTTTATTTTCTGGGTGAAACGGGGCTCTGGTCAGTCCCGCCTGTCACGCCACCGGTAATAGGGCAGCATAATCGAAGGGGCGAAGCGTTTGACAAGGCCATGGAACGCAATCGGCTTCGGAGCGCTGAAGGGCAGGGCCAGCTCATTTTCGGGCTTGCCGCACAGGGCGGCCGCAAATTCGCGCCCAAGCGAGATGGACAAGGCCACGCCGCGCCCGTTGCAGCCCGCCCAGGTCCAAAGGTCCGGTCCAAGTCGGGAAAGAAATGGAAACCGGGTTTCGGTCATGCCGATGTAACCGTTCCAGACGAAATCGAATTTTGGGGTTCCCAGAACCGGAAACGCTTCCCGGAGCCGTTTGCCCGCAAGCGTCTTCAGCCGCTCCGGCCCGTTGAAGCCAAGGGCGAGCGCTCCGCCTGTGACCAAACGGTTTCCTTGGTCAAAGCGGAAGAAGCGCAGATCCCCGTGTGTGTCCGACACGGCTTCCCGGCCGGGCACGACCTTGGCCCGCTGGGAATCGCTCAAGGGCGCGGTCGCCATCTGCCAGGAAAGAACCGGCACGAGTGAGCGGGCCAGGCCGGGGGCCAGATTTGGGGCTTTGAGCCCGGTATAGGCATTGCTGGCCAGCATCACGGCCCGGGCCGTCAGCGTGCCATGAGGCGTTTTCAGTTGCCACATGCTGCCGCTCCGCTGGAGGCTGAAGACAGGCGTGCCCTCGTGAATCTGAACACCCTGCTGTTCACAAACAACCGCAAGGCCCCGCGCCAGGGCCAGTGGATTGATATGTCCGCCGGTCGGATTGTAAAGGCCGCCATGCCACAAGCGGCTGCCCAACAGCCGTTCCGACTCGTCCCGGCCGACAAGCCGGCAGGGGGTGCCGCGTTTGGACCAGGCCTCAACCCGAGCCTCGCTGAGCGCCAGCCGGCTCTCCCGGTGGGCCGGCTGATACCAGCCGGTCTGTTCCGCTTCGCACTGAATATTCTCGGCGCGGATCAGGTCGAACAAGGTGCTGGCACTGTCACGCACAAGGGCAACGAACCGTTCTCCGGCCTCTCCAAACCGGTCCTCTATGGCATCCGGTTCAGCAGCTGTCAGGGTCGGGATGACCTGACCGTTGTTGCGCCCGGACCCGCCACTCCCGACCGTGCCTGCCTCCAAAAGGGTGACGGTCTCGCCGCGCCGGGCCAGATGAAGGGCCGTGGACAGGCCGGAAAATCCGCCGCCGATGACGGCAATATCGGTCTGAAGGTCCCCGGTCAGGGGGCTGGTCACCTGCCGGTCCGGCGCGGTGCTGGCCCAAAGGGAGGTCGATATCTGGCGGCCGGACAACATGCCTCTGGCTCCACTCTCTAGGTCTGCTTCAAGGGGGGCTTGCCATCGAACGATGGGCATGGCGGGGACGCTCTTTCCATAAAAGCTCCGGCGTGGCCAATCAATTGGCTGACGCAAATTTCCTGCCCATCAGATCTCACTCTGCGCAGGCATTTGCTCACGTTGGGGGGAGACAAGCGGGGTGTCTTGTGGCGGCTGACAAACGGGAAGTATGTGCGGGGGAGCGCTGCTGACCGGCCAGCTTCACATGGCGCCAGCGTCAAGGGGCAGCTTTGTGCTGCGCTTGATCTGTTCCATGGAGAAGCAAGAGGTGACATCGTTCAGCTCGATCAGATTGATAAATTTCTTGTAGAAGGCGTCATAGGAAGAGTTGTTCCTGGTGATGACTTTCAGGATGTAGTCGTACTCTCCTGCCAGACGGTTGACTTCCACGATCTCCGGGAACTGAGCGACGACGCTGTTAAATTTCTCAAGCCAGGAAGTATTATGCTGGTTGGTTCGGATCATTACAAAGACCGTTAGGTCAAGACCAACCTTTTCCTGATTTAAAAGCGTAACACGTCCATCGATATACCCTTCGCGCTCAAGTTTCTGAAGTCTGCGCCAGCAAGGTGTTGACGATAAACCTACATGTTCAGAAATTTGAGCTACGGAAAGACTAGCATCATCTTGGAGTATGGATAGTATCTTTCGATCAAACTCATCAATAAGCATCGTTCATTCCAAGTATTGATAATATTTAGCATTTTCATGCTAAATATTTCGCCTCAAGCTGGCAAGGGAGCATAAATCTTCTAGGCAAACCGGTCAGGATCTTTCGCGCTGCAATATGGCCGCGCGCCAAATCAGGCTGGCCTGATCACACGCGTCTGATCCCGTCCGTCCAGACCTGCTCGATATTGGCCTTGGTGGCGCCATAGAGTATTTTTTCCAAAAGCCTGTCGGGCGTGTCGTCCCTATGGGCTGCAATCTGGCCAAGAGGGGCCGCGGGGTTGACCGCAATGGCGTCGAATTTGAGCCCCGGCTCAAAGGCGCCGGTTTCCAGCCCGGCCGCCAGGGCGCCGCCGCGCGTGGCCAGATGAAAAGCGGTCGCCACATCAATCCGCGCCGGGCCCGCCCCGCGTTCGCAGGCCGGTTTGCGCGGATCCACGCCGGTTTCCAGCATGCGGGAGGCGGCAATGCTCATGCGGGCCGCTTCCCAGACCGTGCCGATCGGTCCGCCGGAAATATCGGTGCCGAGCCCGGCTCGCAGCCCGCGTTCCAGCGCGGCCCGCAAGGGAAACACGGCGCCGGCAAAATAGGCATTGGACCAGGGGCAATGGGCAATGCCGCCGCCCCGTTCCCGGACCAGGCTCATATCCTGATCCGACAGAAAATTGGCATGGGCCAGAAGGGTGTGCTCGCGCAGCAAGCCGAAATGATCAAGGGTTTCGGCATCACTCATGCCCATGCGCTCTGCCACGAAACCGTGCTCCCAGTCGCTTTCCGAAACGTGGGTCTGAACCGTCACGCCGGTTTGTGCGGCCAGCTGCCCCAGTCCGCGCAGGCAGTCATCGGTGCAGGATGGCACGAAGCGCGGGGTAATGATGGGCTGCACCAGTCCGGTGTCATTGCCCGGCAGGTTGCGGATGTAGGTGATCAGGCTATGGGTGCCGGAGACGGCGCTTTCGGCCGAGGTATCCCGATAGTATTCCGGACAGGTGTCCTGGTGGTCCATGGCCACCTTGCCCACCAGCGCCCGCTGCCCCTTGTCCAGACAGATCTGCGCCAGCGCTTGCGTGGCAGGCAGATGCACCGTTCCGAAATGAACGGCCGATGTGGTGCCGCAGCGCAGCATATGGTCGATCAGCATGCCATAGACCTCCCGGGCGAAGTCTTCATCTTCATACCGGGCTTCGAGCGGGAACGTGTAGGTCTGGAGCCAGTCTTCCAGGGGCTCATCCAGGGCCGAGCCGAGCTGGGGATACTGGGGGGCATGCACATGCAGATCCACAAGCCCGGGCAGAAGATATGTGCCTTTCGGCAGGCGGACGGCATCTTCGGGGCCCGTCTCCGCCTCGCCAATCTCCAAAATCGTGCCGTTTCCGTCAAAGGTGATCGCCGCGTGCGGGCGGAACGTCACATGCCCGCGTTCGGGGGCATGAAACAGATCCGCAATAAGGGTAGTGCTGTTCTCTTGTGTCGGGGAGCCGGTCATGAAAGCTTTCTGCGTCGTAAGGGGCTGGCCGGGTCGGATGGGCCTCGCCGGATCAGGATTGACATCCGCAATTCTGCTTGGCAATTGCGGGCCGCCTGTTAAATTGTCAGGGTGAATATATAGGCAGGCACCGCGCCGGAGCGCAAAAGAAAAGGCAGATCCATGATCAACAATGACACGGATGCGTTTGTTATCATTGATGTGCAGAATGACTTCTGCCCGGGAGGCGCGCTTGCGGTCGCGGGGGGCGATGCCATTATCGGGCCAATCAACGGGCTGTCCCAAAAATTCGCCCATTGTATTTTGACCCAGGACTGGCATCCGGCGGGCCACTCCTCTTTTGCAAGCTCGCATCCGGGCCACGATCCCTTCTCCCAGATCCCGCTGGACTATGGACCGCAGACCCTGTGGCCCGACCATTGTGTTCAGGGCAGCCAGGGGGCAGAGTTTCATGCCGGTCTGGACATCACCGGGGCTGAGCTAATTATCCGCAAGGGCTTCCGGCCGGGGGTGGATTCCTATTCCGCCTTTTATGAAAATGACAAGAAAACGCCGACCGGTCTGGCGGGCTATCTGAAGGAACGCGGCTTTGAGCGGGTGTTCCTGGCGGGGCTGGCTACCGATTTCTGTGTGGCCTTTTCTGCTGTTGACGCTTGCGGGCACGGTTTCAAGACCTTTTTGATCGAAGATGTCTGCCGGGGCATTGATATGGACGGATCTTTGGCGGCTGCCAAAAAGACCATGGCGGAGGCAGGTGTCGTCACGGTGCACAGCGCAGATCTTTAACGGGTATTTTGGCGGGCAGGTCTGCGTGCCTCTGCGCAGAGCTGGAAATTGGGGCGTTAAAACGGCTGAATTACAAGCTTTTTAGAATGAATCCAAAGAGGATTTCAGCCATTGCAAAATAGGAGGCGTTATATCATAACGCCGTTTCGATCCGGGTTTCCCCAGTCTGAAGACGACCCCCGAAATGGAGTTTGAATTGTCAAAGCGCCTTTTGAAAACCGCCGCCCTGTCCCTTGCCGGAGCCGGTTTGTTCGCCGCCGCACTGACCGCCCCGGCCGGACAGACCGCCCTTGCTGCCGAAAAGGTTCTGCACGTGGCCATGCCCTATGGCCCGAAAAGCTCCGCGCCCGATCCGCGGGCGCGCCAGAACGGCTGGCTCAGCAACCGGGCCGGTGTGTCTGAAACGCTTGTTGGCCTCAATTACAACATGGAAATGATCCCGCGCCTTGCCGTGGCCTATGCAAACCTGTCGCCGACCGAGTGGACGTTGACGCTCCGGGACGGCGTGACGTTCCATGACGGCAGTCCGATGACGGCCGAAAGTGTGAAAGCATCCTTTGAAACGCTCGGCGAAGAAGGTCATCCGGGGCACAATCCCCGCCTGATGAAGCTGTTGGATCTGGAAAGCATCGAGGTGGTGGATGAGCACACCTTGGTCTTCAAGACCAGAAAGCCGAACTCCGCTTTCCTGTGGTCCTTGACCGAGCCTTCCGCGGCCGTAATGAAAGATGGCACGGAAGAGATGCCGATCATCGGTACTGGCCCGTTCATGTTTGTGTCCGCAGAAACGGAAAAGTCCTACGAAACGCGCGCCTATGCCGGTTACTGGGGCGGGACTCCCAAGCTTGATAGCCTTTTGATCAGCGTTATTCCGGATGCGTCTGTGGCGGCGCTTGCGCTTCAGGCCAATGATGTGGATCTGGTGACCAACTTTCCCGAACAGGACTTTGCGGCTTTGAAAAAGAAGGGCGAAGGCCAGCTCTTTTCCGCTGAAACGGCGCGTCTGTTTTTCTACCAGCTGCGCACGGCAGACGGTCCGCTGGCCAACAAGGCTCTGCGCCAGGCCATCTCCCTGGGGCTGGACCGCCAACTGATCGTTGATGCGGCTTTGGCGGGGGTCGGCGGCACGCCGGCCAATGGAATCTTCCCGGCCAGCATGAGCGCCTGGTACGACACATCCCTGTCCCTGCCCTATGATCCGGACAAGGCCATGGCTATTCTGGACGAAGCGGGCATCAAGGATACGGATGGCGACGGCATCCGCGAACTGGGTGGCAAGAACCTGAACCTCAAGTTGCGCTCCTATGAAGGCCGTGCCGCGCTGCGCCCGACGCTTGAAATCTCTCAGGCGCTTCTGAAACGCATTGGGATCGGCGCAGAGATTTCAATGGGTGAGTTCTCAGCGAACAATGACGCGCTTAAGGCTGGTGAGATCCAGATGCACCTGCAGGCCTGGGGCACCGCACCACAGGGCGATCCGGACTATTTCCCCAGCACGCTGACGCGCACCGGGGCCAGCTACAATGTGTCCGGCTATTCCAACGAGGAACTGGACGCCCTTTTGGACAAGGGCCGGTCCAACTTCGATGATGAGGTTCGCAAACCGTTCTATGATCGGATCCAGGCAATTATCAACGAAGACCTGCCGCTGATCCCGCTGTTCCACAAGACCCAGGTTGCGGTCGGCAACGGTAAGGTCAAGGGCTTCAGGATCCACCCCGCAGAAACCTATATGGCAACGGTGGACCTGGATATTGAGCAGTAAGGGCACCTGTTTGCTGTCAGTTGAAGGACTGTCCGCCGCGATTGGCGGGCAGACCATTCTGCACGACGTCGGTCTGGACATAGACCAGGGGGAATGTGTTGCCGTGGTTGGCGGTTCGGGGGCGGGAAAGTCAACACTTCTGCGCTGCCTTTTGGGGCTTTACCGTCCGGCGCGGCCCGTCTCGGGACGCCTGACCTTTGACGGCCAGAGCCACGACATGACTGCTCGCCGGCGGATCAATCTGCGGCGCGGCGGCTTTGCCTTCGTGCCCCAGAACCCCCAAGCCGGGCTCGATCCGCTCAGGCCGCTGGGCTGGCAGTGGTCGCAGGCCGTGCGCTGCGCCTGCGGGCGGGTTCGGGTGCAGAACGCGAAAGCCGGCAAAGACGGTCAGGCCGTTCTGGAGGCGCTCAAGTTGAACGGGTTCGGCAAGCGCTATCCACATCACTGGAGTCAGGGCATGCAGCAACGGCTGCTGATTGCCTTTGCCCTTCTGTCCAGGCCCAAGGTTCTGGTTCTGGACGAGCCGACGTCGGCGCTGGATCCCATCATAGCCGCGCGGGCCATCCAAGAGGTCATGGCCTATGCGGATGCCCATGGGATTTCCGTTCTGGTGGTCACCCACGATCTGGCCCTGGCAGCAAAATTCGCCGGCCGGACAGCGGTCATGGCGAATGGGCGGGTCAGCGAATTCAGCCCGACCGGCACACTTTTGGCCAATCCGCAATCTGAGACCGGCCGTCTGCTGGTGGCAAACCGTTTTTGGCAGAGCGAATCTCTACCGCAAGGGGGCGTCCGGCACGGGCAGATGCACACTGGTTCCCATTTTGGCGCGGAGGTGCCTGCGTGCTGAAAGTGAGCTCCCTTGGGGTTTCGGCCGGACACGCCGTTTTGCTGACGGATGTCAGCTTCACCCTTCAGCGGGGGAAAAGGCTGTGCATCGTCGGGGAAAGCGGCTCGGGCAAAACCACGCTTTTGAAGGCGTTGCAAGGGTTGATGCCCTTTGACCGGGGCAGCGTCGAGCACCGCCTGACGGCGGACGACGCGGGCCTTGTGCGCCTGGAACCGGGCCCGCGCAGGCTCGGCCTGCCCAATACCAAATGGGTGATGCAGAACCCGCTGGCCGCGCTCAATCCGTCTCAGAAGGTTGGCGAGGCCATTCTGGAAAGCCTTTATCTGAGTGAGTTGGACGGCGCGGCACGGCGCGCGGCACTGGCACAGGCTTTGGAAGAGGTGGAACTGGCCCCGGAGATGGCCAGCCGCTATCCGGATCAGCTGTCTCTCGGCCAGGCGCAGCGGGTCTGTATTGCCCGTGCCCTGATTGCCCGACCCCGGCTGATCCTGTTCGACGAGCCGTTGAGCGCCTTGGATGCGGTCGTCCAGAAGCAGATTGGCCGCACCATGGAGCGCATCCGCACCGCCCTGGGGCTCAGTTATATCGTAGTCACCCATGACCTTGGATTTGCGCAGGCCTATGCCGACGACATTCTGCTCCTGCGCAACGGGCAGGTGGAAGCGTATCAGCCGGCGGACGCCTTCTTCCGGGCCCCGGCCAGCGCCTATGGCGCCGACCTGATTGAAGCCGCTCATATTCTTGGTGGCCTGTCCGATACGGCCGTCCTGCAAACGGCCCACGCAGCAGCCCAATGATCAACTCCCGCCCACGCCCTGTCTCGGCCAGCATGGCCTCTCTTCTTGCCAAAAAGGCGGCCGGACTTTTGGCCGTGATCCTCGGGGTCAGTTTTCTGACCTTCACCCTCTATTACATTTCCCCCGGGGATAAGGCGCGGGCAATTGCCCATGCACGTTATATGGGCGAAGGGGATGCACCGCCGGAAGTGGTAGAGGCCATCCGCCAGGAATTTGCCCTGGATGCGCCGTTTCTGAGCCAGTATGGCCATTGGCTGTCCGGCTATTTGAAAGGGGATTTTGGCCAATCCCTGATCTCGCGCGAACGGGTTTTGGAGATTGTCGCGGGCAATCTTCTGGAAACCCTGGCGCTGACCTGTTCCGCGCTGGCAATCGGTCTGCCGCTGGCCTTTGCCCTCAGCCTGGTCTGTTACTGGCGCCCCGGCAGCGTGTTCGACCGGGCGGCTGTTGCGGTTTCCTCCGTCGGTGCGGCAATGCCGCCCTATTGGCTCGGCCTGATGCTCATTCTGGTCTTTGCTGCCTGGCTCAACTGGCTGCCGGCCTTTGGCACCGGAACGCTCGCCCATCTGGTGCTGCCGGCCACCACGCTGGCGGTCTGGATCACGACGTCGCAAACCCGGCTGTTCCGGAGTTTCCTTCTGGAGGCGAAAGCCTCGCCCTTCCTGGAAGCGCTGCGTCTGCGTGGTGTCGGGGAAATGGAAATCTTCTGGCGCCACGTCCTGCGCCACGCCTTCGTGCCCGCCATCACCATGATCGGCATTGATCTAGCCTATCTGCTGGAGGGCGCTGTGATTGTAGAGGTGATTTTTGCCCGGGGCGGAATCGGCTCGCTGCTGGTCAGTTCCGTCATGAGCCGCGACTATCCGGTGGTTCTCTTTCTGGTGATGCTGTCCGCCGTCAGCTACGTGACGATCAACAGCCTGATCGAACTGCTGCAGGACTGGCTGGACCCGCGCAAAAGCGGGCCGGTTAAGGCCGCAAAGGCCGGAAAAGCCCCCGCCGCGCAGGAGACTGTACCTGCGGGCACAGGAGAGAAGTCATGACCGGCGTGTCTCTTGAAAGCGCGGACCTGCAAAACCGTGCCGGGGCCGAGGCCGCGCCTGCACGGCAAAAGGACCGGCTTGCTCTCAAGCTGGCCGTGGTCCTCGGCGGGCTTGGGTTTGCTATGGTCTGCGGATTTCTGTTCACACCCTATGATCCGACCGAGGCGGACTTTCTGTCCCGGCTGTCCCCGCCCAGTGCCACCCATTGGTTCGGCACGGATCAGCTGGGCCGGGACATTGCAACGCGGATATTGTATGGAGGGCTCTGGTCCATTGGACTGGCCTTGGCCGTGTCGGCCGCTGGCGTTTTGATCGGAACTGTGATCGGCCTGACTGCCGGGTATGCGGGCCGCTGGGCGGACCCGCTGCTGATGCGTATGACCGACAGTTTCTTTGCCTTCCCAGAGCTGGTGGCCGCAATTGCCATTACCGGTGTTCTGGGGCCGGGCACCGGCAATCTGGTGCTGGCGCTGGTGTTGGTCAGCTGGATGAAATTTGCCCGTCTCAGCCGGACCCTGGCCCTGTCCCTGGCCCAGAAGGATTTCGTGATTCAGGCCCGGCTCAACCGGCTGCCGTCCTGGCTGATCCTGTGGCGGCATATCCTGCCGAATCTGCGCCTCAGCGTTCTGGTTCTGTGGACCAGTTCCTGGTCCCGAACCATCCTGGCAATTTCCGGGCTCAGTTTCCTTGGTTTCGGTATTCAGCCCCCGGAAGCCGAATGGGGGGCTATGCTGCTAGATGGCAAACCCTATATGCAGACCGCGCCACACCTGATGATCTTTCCCGGTCTGGCCATCTTGATAACGGTGCTTGCCATCAACCTGGCTGGTGACTTGCTGCGGGACCGTCTTCAGCGGCGCGCCTGAGCGGGCCGGCGGCTTTTTCAGGCCCGCCGGGCTGTGTCACGGCGCTTGCCCGGCAGCCAGGCCGACCTGCGCGTCTTTCCTTGTTGGTGAACCTGAAACAACCATCCAATAGGCTCTTGTGAGTTCAGGTTGGGAATACAAGCTCCGGCAAAACCGCCCAGATAACGTCCGAGCTGCGCCGGAAAATCGAAGCTTTTCTGAAAGACGTCGCGGCCGCCTGACACTTTCTCCATTTTAGTGCCTCCAGAAGGGCCCCGGCTTACGTCAGTTATTTTTATTTGAGACAAAAAATTCTTCGATCAGAAAGGTGAGTTGAAAGGCTTCTAATTTATGAAAATTCAGGGCTCCTTTAATTAAATTTATAGTGTAATCGATGATTTTTATAGTTTTTCATAAAAAATTTAAGAGCAATTACTTGACATGAATTTGGTGAAGGGTAATGAAAGGAGTTATGCAGAGGGGCTCGAAGGAGTTTTTCTGTATATTTCTATACGAAAAACAGGTTTACACTATTCAGGTTTGTCAGGGTGATCGGGTGGAGGCAGGGTCACTCGAACGCTGAATATTGGGAATTTGTATCCGAAAGCAAAGGATGAGGTGTGCGATGCCGCCACTGCAAAAACTCTCCCTGATTCTGGCCCTCGGCACGGGCGTTGGGCTTCTTCCAAACGACGCCAGCGCGATCCAGCAAGACAAATTGTCCGAGATCCGGGCGCTGGTAAGCGACAACAATGTGACTGCATTGATGTCCTTCATTTCGAAAAACCCACAGGTGCTGGATGAGACACCCCTTGGGAAATCCTTGACTGATTTCGCAAAAGATCCGCCCAACGTTGTGGAGCGCTTCTTTGGCGTTGGCGTTCCCAGGGAGCTGTCTGACGTTGCTGCACAAAGCAAAAACGATTCAAGCATTTACTGATCGAATTCCTCAAGCAGGCTCCGTACCGGCCGCTTTGCAGTGAGGTCTGAAGAGAACTGGCGTCCCGGGGATCAAAGCAATTGCTTCGGGGCGCTGTTGAAGGGCGGCTTTTGCAGACGCTGAGGTCAGGGCGACAGCCGCTTCTCCTTCCCGGCACGCCGCAGAGTGATTTGGCCAGGAACGGACAGGGCCCATCAGAACGAAACCGGGACCTTTGCAAGGCCCGCATGCGCTGCGGGGCTGCAGAACGCTTGTCTAAACTAAGAGGAGTTTGCCGCAGGTGCTTTCTCGAACGACTCTCGTGCTCGATCCGCGTTTTCCTGGGGGAACCTCCACTGCGGTCGCACAGGAGATTTATGCGCTCGCCCCGGACTGCGATCTCTCAGTTGCCTGCTTGGAAACACGCATGTTCAAGGGGGATGCCGTTCATCCCAAAATTGAGCGGGCCTGCCTTGAGACCGGAACCCCGCTTTTCTGGGCCGGGGACACAATGTCCAGCGACGTGATCGTCTTTCACAACCCTTCGGGCCTGAAATTCGATCAAGAGATGCGGTGCCGCATGAATTGCGACAAGTTCTATGTTGTGTGCCACGAAAACTTCCTGAGACCGGCTCCGCAAGGAGGTCTTGGGCTGGAGGGGTTTGACGTTTCTCATTGTTTGCGTCTTCTGGATCAATCGGTCCTTGCGCGAATCAGAACTGTCGCCCCGATCTCTTCCAACAACCGCAAGACGGTTGCGGAATGGTTCGCCCGGAACCCGGCTTTTGGCGGCTGGAGGATCGATCCGGTCGACTGGACCAATATCTGTGAATTCGACTTTTTGCCTCCCGTTCCTGCGCCGCAGGACCGGCGCGGACGCCACTCACGTCCGGGCATCGAAAAATTCACCGGTCTTGAGACGCTCGAGCGGATCTATCCGGCAGATGCCGTTTCTGTCCGGCTGCTCGGAGCAGATGATCTTCTGAAGGAGCAGAACCGCCCAAGCCACTGGCAGTGTCTCCCCTTCGGTTCGGAACCGGTCGACCAGTTTCTGTCAACGATCGACTTTTTCGTCTATTTCACCAATCCCCTGTGGCGGGAGAGTTTTGGAAGGGTCCTGGCCGAGGCTATGGCAGCTGGAAAGGTGGTTATCACGGATCCCGTCACCGCATCGACCTTTGGCGCTGGTGCGCTGGGCGCCCGGCCGGATGAGGTGAATGCGCTGATTGCCGGTTTCATCGCCCATCCTGCGGCCTATGTCGAACAGGCCAAAGCGGGTCAGACACAGCTCAAAGCTTTTTCTGCCGCAGCTTTCCGGGAACGTCACAGATGCCGGATTGAAAGAGATTGCATCGCCAGTCACCTGATTTTGGAAACAAATCATGCTGTACATTGAAACAGGAACGCTCAAAAGCGAGACACTCGATAGTCTTGCCGTCTTTCTGAACCAGTCGAAAGCGGCGGGCCTTCCGGTTGCGCTGGCAGAGCAATCGTTTTCCGCCGGTGATCTGGATCCTGCACTTGCCTATGAAATAGCGCCGTTCCTCAAGAACAGCGTTCCGGGGCCAAATGATCGTCTGATTGTACTGGAGGCGCAGAGCCTTGATGATGCGGCAGCGCAACGGTTGAGGAAATTGGGACTGAACCCGCCCGGTGCTGTGATCGCTTATGGCCATTTTTCAAGCGAGCAGGCCCGGCTAAACGCCGTCGCCCGGATCAGCTACGCCCTTGGGCAGGAGCCGGACACGCCGGACATTCAGCCGGTTCTGGGTGTGCTCGGGCACGGTATTCCGACCTTCGGCGCACCTGTCAAAAGACGCGGCAGATCCAGGCTCAGGGTGGCCATCGTCAACCCGCCTGGAGAAACACAAGAGCAATGCGCGGCGTTTCTTGGCATGAGCCGGGAGCGCCGTTTTGAACTGGCCGTGCTCACCTCCGGCAAAGATAAGAGGGCGTGGCATGACACTCTTGGCTACACCACTCCGGTCTGGCACTACAATGAAATTCCACCGCACGTACTTGCCGCACAAATTGACATAGCGGTGTTTTGCGGAAAACCCCGCGTGTGGCCCCGGTTTCAGGCGCTGGCCGCCAATCTTCTGTGTTCGAATTGTGTCGTGATCGACGCCACAAAGGACCAATCCTGGCACACGATCGCGAATGCCGTTCTTCCCGGGCCTGCACACCCTGAGCTTCTGGCCAACTGGTTGCGGCAGGACATCATTCCTGCCTATGCAGAGATCACGGCGAGCGAGAGATTTGACGCTGACAGGGTCCGTTTTCAACTGCCTCCCGAACTTCGTGAACTGGTGCCGAAATCCTCCCTGCTTGTCAATTCCGGGTCGGTTGGCAACCGGGAAAGGCATGTGGCCTTCATGCCGACCAATGGTGTCGGCCTCGGCCATGCCAAACGCTGCATGGTTGTCGCCAAGGCGTTTCAGCAGCCGGAAAGAGCAAAATTTGCGGCCTTTCCGTCCTGCATCGGTCTGCTCACCCGGGCGGGTTTTGACTGCACGCCGCTGGTCGCCCGGCGGCTGGGAAAGCAGAATGACGGAAATGATCTCGTCAATTCTCTGAGGCTTTCCCCGTTCGCAGCCGGGGCGGGCGGGTTTGTATTTGACGGCGGATTTGTTTTTCCAAGCGTGATGAATGCCGTTTTGGGTAAAAATCTGCCATCCGTCTGGATCCGGCGCGGATTGTGGCAAAACACGCAGAACAACCTTGCCATGCTCGATCGGCAAAAGATTTTTGAGCGGGTCGTTGTTCCGAGCGAGGCCTTTGAGGAGCTGAATGCGCCGCTGATGCACTGTGAACGCGCGCATCCCGTTGGCCCGATTGTGCAGACAATCAACCTGTCGCAAGCAGACAAGAACGCCCTGCGCACAGATCTCGCCAACAGCTTCGGCCGCCCGTTTGAAAAGCTGGTCGTGACCATGCTGGGAGGCGGCGTTGCCGCGGACAGACGCGCACAGATCATGGCGGTTTCGGCACACCTTGCGGCAAAAAAGCATGTCCTCAATCTTGTTGTTGTCTACCCGACGAGCATCGTGGATCCCGGGTGGTTCAATCATCCAAACACACGTGTTGTGCGGACATTTCATGCGAGCGCACTCATGCAGGCGGCGGATGTCTTCATTTCTGCCGTCGGCTATAACAGCTTTCATGAGGTGATCTATGGCGGGGTGCCGACGATCTTCGTTCCGCAAATGGCCCCTTATATGGACGACCAGCGGGCGCGGGGGACTGCGGCGGCCGAACGCGGCCTCGCCGATCTCGTGGAGCCTTGGGAACCGCTGAAGCTGACCGGCAGGATCGACGCGTTTCTGGATGGGCGTGCGCAGGAGATCCGGGAGGCCCTTGCTCAGGTCACCTTGCCGGAAGCAGGGGCTGAAGCTGCAGCAAAATTGATTGAAGAGGTCTGCTCATGAACAGCCTGATGACTGACGAGATGTTCGCGGCATCCGAGGAGGCGCAGCACTGGTGTTCGGTCATGACACGCTGCACCACCGCTGATGTGCTTGATCTCGATCCGGTTCTGGAAAGGTTTGACCCTGCGGCCGCAACGGAACGCGGTAAGGTTCTTGTGCCCGAAACCACGGCGGTCCCGCCCCGGCACAAGGCGCCGGGCCAGCGCATAACTGTGGCTGTTTCGATCGACGCCCAGCCCGAGAGAGGCCCGGCCCTGGCCGCGCGCCTTGCTGCCTTCGCAATTGAAAAGACCTGCGATGTGATCGTTTTTACAAGTGAAGACGTATGCGGGTTTGAGGCTTATGGTTTTCGAACCGAGCGCATCGCCGGTACTGAAACCGACATCCTGAAAGAGCAACTGACAAGACTATGGGATATCGAAATCGTCTTTTAGGGCGTGTCGCGTTCAATTGGTTCCCAACCGTTTTGTCTTTTGCGTTGAAGTCTCCGATGTCAGGCAGCCAGATCTGCGGTCATCTTTTCCATCATCTGAAGGCAGGCGTCCAGTTCGGTCTGGAGGATATATTCATCGGGCCGGTGGGCGCGGGTGATTGAGCCGGGGCCGCAGATGATTGCCGGGATGCCGGCGGTCTGAAACAGACCGGCTTCCGTGCCGTAGCTGACCGCGCGGATGGCCTTTTGGCCCGACCAGGCCTCGACCAGGCCGATCAGGGCCGGATCGTCAGCCGGTGCCAGGGCGGGGTAGCTTGAAAGCTCCTTGTGAGAGACCCTGAGCGGCCGGTCTTCGGCTTCGGCCTGCGCCTTTATCCCGGCCAGTTTCTCCAGAATCAGGCGCGTGATGTCCTGCGGTGCATGGCCGGGCACGGAGCGCACTTCCAGCTGGAGCTTGCAGGTTTCCGCAATGATGTTGACCGCATTGCCTCCCCTTACGACACCGGCCACCACCGTCGGGCACGGGGGCGAGAAGGTCTCGTCAAAAGGACCGTCTTTTTGCAGCTCTACGGCCAGATCCCGCAAAAACAGCATCATTTCGGCCGCCGGGTAAAGGGCGTTTTCGCCAAGCGCGGGGTTGGAGCTGTGGGCGGCACGGCCCTCGAACACCAGTTCAAGCGCCTGCTTTCCCTTGTGGGCGAGAACCGGTTTCAGGTCGGAGGGCTCGCCCACAAGGCAGAGACGGGGCGGGGCGCACAGGTCCGGCAGACGGGCAATCAGATGCGGCACGCCCTTGCAGCCGATTTCCTCGTCATAGGAAAAGGCGATATGAACGGGCCGCGCCAGATCCGCTGCCTTGAAGCGCGGGACCATGGCCAGAACACAGGCCAGAAACCCCTTCATGTCGCTGGTGCCCCTGGCCGTCAGCTTTCCCCCCAGATCCGTCAGGGTGAACGGGTCGGCGGTCCACTCCTGTCCCGCAACGGGCACAACATCCATATGCCCGGAGAGGATATAGCCCGGCACATCACGTGGCCCGATGGTCGCAAAGAGATTGCTGCGGTTCCCGTCCGGCCCCGGAAACACCTGGGCCTCAACTCCATGGGAGGCCAGATAGGTGCGGACCCAGTCCACCATCTTGTGATTGGGCGTGCCGGGAAGCTCGGCAATGGCAACAAGCTGGCTGAGGATTTGTCGCACGGTCAGGTCTTGGGGAGAGGTCAAGGCAGAGGGTTCCTGCAGTTTGAAAGCGGACGGTGTCCGGAAGATATCCGCAGCTTAAGAAAAAGCCTAAAAAGGTCGTGCTGAAAACAGCATGGTGTTGAAGAGATAATGCCGCACAAAGGCCGAAGTCCAGCGTCAGGCGCGGTGCATCTGCTTCATGCTTGCTGATGACTTCACTCTTGCAGCCAGGGGGCTCCTCTTTTGTCCAATCCGCTCTTGTCCCTTCAGACCCAGACCTGGAGCCGGGAGGATGGTTATGAACTGTCGACCGACGGGAGCCGGATCGATTTTGCCGTCGTCTCGGCGTTCTTGAGCCAAGATGCCTATTGGAGCGATGGCCTTTCCGACGACACGCTGCAAAGGGCGCTGGACGGATCGCTGGTCATGGGCGTTTATACGGCAGATGGTGCCATGGCCGGGTTTGCGCGGCTGGTCACCGATTGCGCTGTCTTTGCCTATCTGCGCGATGTCTTTGTGCTGCCCGCCCACCGCGGCCGGGGCCTCGCCGGATGGATGGCGGGCCAGATCCGTGCCCATCCGGGTCTCGCGACGGTCGGCACCTGGATGCTGGCCACACGGGATGCGCACGGGGTGTATGAAAAAGCCGGTTACAGGCCGGTGCCGCATCCCGAATGGTATATGAGCGTTCCGAAACAACAGGACACCTCATAACGAATGGTTATGAAGTGCAGAACAATTGCGATTGGAGCGTTGCCGCTCTTCGCCCCATTCTGCTTGTCTAAAAGGAGACGGGCATGACGTATCGCATCGGGGTCGATGTCGGCGGGTCGTTTACGGATTTCGCCGTTCTGAATGAAGACACTGGTCAGCTGGCCACCCTAAAGGTCTTTTCGCGTCCGGACGCGCCGGGGGAAGAAATCAAGGCGGCGCTGACCCGCTTGAAGGAGGAGGGGCGCCTTGAGCCGCAGGTGGTTTCCCGGTTCACCCACGGGACAACAGTCGGCATCAACACGGTCATCCAGCGCAACGGACCCAAACTTGCCCTGTTCACAACCCGGAATTTTGAAGACGTTCTGGAAATCGCCCGGCTTAAAATTCCTGAAATCCATAACCTTTATTCCAAACGGCCAGATCCGCTGATCGCCCGCGACTGTGTCTTTGGCATTGGCGAGCGGGTGCTGGCCGATGGCACCATCGATCAGGCCCCCACGCGGGACGATGTTGCAGCGGCTTTGGAAAAGGCTCTGGCGGCCGGTGCGGACGGCATCGTGATTGCTTTCCTGCATTCCTACCGCAACGCGGCGAATGAGGCTGCGGTGGCCCGCCTTTTGAATGCACTTGCCCCGGACTTGCCGGTCACAACCTCCTCTGGCACCTGGCCGGTGATTCGCGAATATGAGCGCACGCTGACGGCCACCATGTCGGCATATGTGCGCCCGCGCGTGGCCCACTACCTAGACCGGTTCGAGGCCACCCTCAAGGATCTGGGCGTTCAGGTGCCTGCCATGATCACCAAATCCAATGGCGGGGTCATGGGGCTGGAGCAGGCGCGGGCGGAATCGGTTCAGATGCTGCTCTCCGGAACGGCCTCCGGTGTGATCGGCGCGGGCCATATTGCCGAAGCCTGTTCCTATGAGAATGTCCTGACCCTTGATATTGGCGGCACGTCGGCGGATGTAGCGGTCCTGCAAAAGGGCCGGGCGCAGCACGGCACCGGCGAGCTGGTCGGCGATTTCCCGGTCCATATTCCCTCTGTTGCGGTCAGCTCGGTCGGCCAGGGCGGCGGCTCGGTGGCCTGGGTGGATGATCTGGGCATCTTGAAAGTCGGTCCGCAAAGTGCTGGCTCCACACCCGGTCCTGCCTGTTACGGGCGCGGCGGGGATCTGCCGACCATCACCGATGCCATGGCGGTCCAGAACCTGATCGGCCATGGGGATCTTGGCTATGGTGCGGTCACGGTGGATCACATGGCGGCCCGGCAGGCCATCACGCCCCTCGCGCAGACCCTGGATGCGCCTGCGGAGGCGGTGGCGGCCAGCATCTTGGAGATCGCCACCTCGGCCATGTATGCGGAAACACAAGGGTTGATCTCCCGTTTCGGGATAGATCCGCGCACCTATCATCTGCTGGCCTTTGGCGGCGCCGGGCCGATGCTGGCCTGCTTTCTGGCGCGGGAGCTGGATGTGGCCGGTGTGCTGGTACCCCCGGCTCCGGGCGTGGTCTCCGCCCTTGGCGGACTGGTGGCGGACCTGCGCAATGATTTCATCAGGACGCTGTTTCTGGATCTGACGCCGGACACGATCTTGAGCCTTGCGGTCCCCCTTGACGACATGAAACGGGATGGCTTGGCCTGGCTCAAGGCGCATGGGTTTGAGGGCCCGGCCCAGCTCACCGTCAGCGCCGATATGCGCTACCGGGGCCAGTCCTACGAGATTGAGACCGGCCTGCCGGAAAGGGCTGTCGGCACGGGCGATCTAGCCGCCATCGCCGCCGCTTTTCATAGCGAGCATGAACGGCTTTTTGGGCATGCGGACAGATCGGCGCCCGTCCAGATCGTCAATCTCCGGCTTGTGGTCACAGGCGCTTCCAGCAAACCGGTGATGCCCAAACCGGCTCCGGCGCAGGCAGACCCGGTGGCGGCCGGACAGGTGACAGCGTTTTTTGGCGGAGCACCGGCCGAAGTGCCGGTTTACAGGCGTGCGGATCTGGCGCCCGGCCATTGTCTCGCAGGCCCGGTCATCGTCACACAGGACGATACGACAACGGTTGTCCCGCCTGATTTCGCACTCCGGGCTGATGACTTCGGCAATCTCATTCTGACGCGGAAGGCCTGAGGCGATGACCCACGCACGCACGCTGCAAGTTCTGGCCAATTTCTGTGGCGCGGCCGCAGATGCCATGGCCCACACCCTGATGCGCACCGCTCATTCCGCCTTCATCAAGGAAACCGAGGATTTTTCCTGCCAGATCGTCACCCGCGAAGGGCTGGCCTTTGCCAATCCCCGCCATTTCGGTGCGCCCTGGTATTCCGGCATCGACTATGGGCCACTGCTCCGGCATTTTGACAGCTATCGTGAAGGTGATATCTGCATCACCAACGACCCGGAAGCCGGTCACGTGGCCACCCACACGCCGGACATTCACATCTGGAAGCCGGTCTTCCATGAGGGGGAACTGGCCTGTTTTGTGGTTGGGCACATCCACAATACGGATGTTGGCGGCGCAGTTCCGGCCAGCCTTTCCCGCAGTCTCACGGAAATTGCCCAGGAAGGCCTGCGCATCCCGCCGGTGAAACTGATGGATGCGGGCCGGGAAAACCCCTTTGTGGCTGATCTCATCCGCGCGAATGTGCGCCTGCCGGAGCAAAATCTCGGAGATCTTTCCGCCCAGATCGCCTCGGTCAATATTGGCGAGCGCAAGATGTCGGAGATCATCGGGCGCTTTGGCCTTCAGCCGTTTCTGCAGGGGGCCGAGGCGATTCTGGACCACGCTGAGGCGCAGGCCCGGGCCGCGATCGCGGCCATTCCGGACGGCGCGTATTTTTTCGCTGATTTTGCCGATGAAGACAGTCCCGGCGGCCTGCCCGCACGCATTGCCCTTAACGTCCGAATCGAGGGCGAAACGGTGGAGTTGGATTACACCGGCAGCGATCCGCAGCTGGCCTCGTCCCTCAACATGCCCACCGGCGGGCGGGAGCGGCATCCCCTCGTTATGGTCGGCCTGACCTATGTGCTGGCAACGCTGGCGCCGGGCCTCTGGCTGAATGCGGGCACGCTCCGGCCTGCGCGGGCAGTGCTGCCGGAAGGCTCCATCGTCAATTCCGCACCGGGCGCGGCCATCGGCATGCGCTCCCTGACCTGCGCCATGACCCAGATCGTGACCATCGGCGCCTTTGCCCAGGCTGTACCGGACAAGATTCCCGTGGCAGCTCCCGGTGGCAATGCGATCTTGAACGTCAAGACGGCCGCTCAGGATGGCCGCCCGGTGATGGCGTCCATCGGCCCAGTGGGTGGCGGCGGCGGCGCCATGCCGGACGGGGATGGCAGCGACGGGGCCGGCGGTACGACCGGGTTCCTGCGCAACACGCCTTTGGAAATCACCGAAGCGGAAGTCCCGATCCGTTTCCTGCGCTACGGCCTTCAGGCGGATACGGGCGGGCCGGGCACCTGGCGCGGCGGGCTCTCCGCCGTGATGGAATTTCAGGTCTTTTCCCCTGGCACGGTCGTGACCGCCCGGAACCGGAACCGCTCGGTCATGGCCTCCTGGGGCCTGCAGGGCGCCGGGCGGCCGGTGGTCTCAACATTCCTGCGCAATCCGGGCACGGATCACGAAGAAGAACTTGGCAATGCGGATCTGGTCAGGCTGGATCCAGGGGATGTGATCCGAGTGGTTGGGCCGGGAGCTGGTGGATTTGGCCACCCCTTTGACCGCCCGCTCGACAAGGTGCGCAAGGATCTTAGCCGCGGAAGCGTCACTCCGGCAGCCGTTGAACGGGACTATGGCGTTGTCCTCAAGGGGCAGGAGATCGATCTGGACGCCACCGCCCGGCTCAGGGCGGGCGCTGCCAGATCCTCGGAAATCTATAGTTTTTCAGCGGAACGTGAGGCCTTTGAAACGGTCTGGAGCGAAGATCGCTATGCCTTGCTGACAGAGTTTCTGGCGGGGCAGCCTGTCGGCTGGCGGTTCTTTTTGAAACAGGAAGTGTTCAAGGCTGTGGCAGCGCATGGTGGCGCGCTGCCGGCAAGGGAGGACATGGCAATGATCTTTGAGGAGGTGAGGACCAGACATGGGCTTTGATAAGCGAACCGATGCAGGTGGTTGCCGGGCGGCAAATTCTGTGGTCCCGGTTTCTTTATGAATGCCCGCCAACTGGAAGTCTTCCGAAGTGTCATGCGGGAAGGCTCACTCACAGCCGCAGCCAATTTACTTGGCGTGTCCCAGCCCGCCATTTCCAAGGTGCTGCACCATCTGGAAGACCAGTTGGGCTATCTTCTGTTTGAACGTGTGGGGGGGCGGCTGATCCCCACAGCCGAAGCGTTTCTGCTGATCGACGATGCGGACAGGGTGTTCCGGGAACTGGAAGTGCTGAAGGATCTGGCGCGCCGGGTCGGGGAGCGCAAGGCGGGGCTGCTGCGCCTGGGCGCTGCGCTGCCGGTTGTCCAATCGGTTCTGCCCGGGGCCCTTGAGATCTTCCGCAAGGACCACCCGGAGGTGCTCATCCATCTGCATGGATTTCCGGCGCGGGAAATCGCGGAAGCGCTTCGCTCCGGCGCCATCGACATCGGCCTGACCCTCTCGCCGATCCTCAGCCCGACCGTGCGCACACAAACACTCACGCAGGTTCCGCTCAAGGTTCTTGTCCGGGCTGATGATGGTTTGATCACCAAAAGTACTGTCTTCCCGGAGGATCTCGCCGGTCGGCCCCTGATTTCCTATGGCAGTCATGCGGAAGCCGGGGCCGCACTGGATGAGGCGTTCCGCGCCCGGGACTTCACCCGGACGGTTTCGATCCAGGTGACGTCTTCAGTCGCCGCTGTCCCGCTTGTGGCCCAGGGTCTCGGCGTCGGGCTGGTGGACGGGCTGTCGCCTTGTCCGGAGGGTCTCGTGGCGCTTCCCTTCGAACCTGAGTGCAGCATGCCGCTGGTCGTCTCCCTGGACAGCGCCCGCCCCAGGCCGCGTCTGGTTGATCCGTTTTTGACCGCTTTGTCCGCGCAGCTCTAGGTGTGGCCCCTCCCGCCGCACAGAATGTCGTCCATCTTGGTGCAAACAGCGCTTTGATCTGCTTCAGAGCGGCGGAACAGGAAATCCCGCGCCCCATCGCCGGTAAAGTCGCCGGACACTTTCGGAGAGCTCCATGTCCCTGTCCTTTGACCCCACCCTGCCCGAGTTCCGGTCCGCGCACTATATCGATGGTGCCTATGTCGATGCGCCACCGTCCATCGCAATGTTCCGCCCGTCAGATGGCCAGGAATTTGCGGGCTGCCCGATAGCCGATGCCGGGACCGTCGACCGGGCGGTGGCAGCCGCAAAGGCCGCTCTCAAAACCAGCGGCTGGGGCGCTCTGCGTCCGCGCGCACGCACCCAGGTCCTGCTGCGCTGGGCGGATCTGATCGAAGCGGATGCAGAGCATCTTGCGCAGCTCGAAACCGTGCCCTCCACCCGCCTGATCAGCCAGCTGATTCAGGGCGACATTGCCGTGACTGCCGAACAGATCCGCTTCTTTGCAGAATTGGCCGACAAGGAAGGCGGGGAGGTGGTGCCGACCGCTGACGGGCATCTGGGCATGACTGTGACCGAACCTTATGGGGTTGTCGGTGCAATCACACCCTGGAATTTTCCGATCTCGATGGCGGGCTGGAAGCTTGGGCCTGCCCTGGCCGCGGGCAATGCGGTGGTGCTGAAACCCTCTGAAATGACCCCATTCACCAGCCTGCGCCTGGCCGAACTGGCGGTTCAGGCGGGGCTTCCCGCCGGTCTTCTCAATGTGGTTCTTGGAGATGGGCCGGCCACGGGCAATGCGATCACCGGCCATCCTGACATTGCCAAGCTCAGCTTTACCGGTTCCACCCGGGCCGGACAGGCAATTATGGAAAACATTGCCCGCACCGGCATGAAACCTATGACGCTGGAACTGGGCGGCAAGAGCCCGCAGATCGTGTTTCAGGACGCGGATCTGGAGTTGGCGGCGGACAATATCGCCCGCTCTATCCTGTTCAATGCCGGCCAGGCCTGCGTGGCCGGCAGCCGTGTCATCGTCCATGACAGCTGTGCAGAGGCGCTTGTGGACGCCCTGTCCAAACGCATGGCGGGCCAGAGACCGGGACCGGCCTGGGACGCGGCCACCAGCTATTCGCCGATCATCTCCAAACGGCAGATGGAGCGCATGGACCAGATGCTGGCAAGCGCCAAAGCGGAAGGGGCCGAGGTGCTGTTCGGCGCCAAAGCCTTTGACGATCCGGGCTATTTCTACGAGCCGACCCTTCTGACCGGTGTCACCTCACAGAATACGGCAGTGCGTGAAGAAATCTTCGGCCCGGTTCTGACCCTGCAGACCTTTAAGGAGGAGGAGGAAGCCATGGATCTGGCGGATCATCCCGTCTACGGTCTGTGCGCGGGGATCTATTCAAAGGATCTTTCCCGGGCGCTGAAGGCCATGAAGGCGGTTCAGGCAGGTACGGTCTGGGTCAACCGCTATGGGCGCTCGCGAGACCATATTCTGCCTACCGGCGGCTACAAGGCCTCGGGCATCGGCAAGGATCTCGGCAAGGAGGCCTATAAGGCCAACCGCCAGTCAAAAACAGTTCTGATCGATTTGTGAGATACACATGACCAAACATCGTATTGCGCTCATTCCGGGCGATGGCATTGGTGGACCGGTGACCGATGCCGCCATGGCCGTGGTGAACAAGGTGTTGCCCGGCAAGGTGGCGACCGAAACCTTCCCCTGGTCCTGCGACTATTATCTGGAGACGGGCCGGATGATGCCGGAAGATGGCATTGAAACCCTGCGCGGCTTTGATGCGGTGTTTCTGGGCGCGGTCGGCTGGCCGGAAAAAGTGCCCGATTCCGTCTCCCTGCACGGCCTGCTTCTGCCGATCCGCAAGAGCTTTGTGCAATTTGCCAATATCCGGCCGCACAAGCTTCTGGCCGGGGTGGACGGCCCGCTGCGCAAAAGCGGCTTCGACATTCTGTGCATTCGCGAAAACACGGAAGGCGAATATTCCGGCGCCGGAGGGCGGGTCCATCAGGGCACGGGCTCTGAAGTGGCGGTCGAAACCTCGATCTTCACCCGGACCGGCGTTGAGCGCATTTTGCGCTTCGCCTTTGAACAGGCGCAAAAGCGGTCCGGCCGCCTGGCCTCGGTGACCAAGTCCAACGCCCAGAAATATTCCATGGTGTTCTGGGACGAAGTCACCCAGGAGTTGGCCCGCGACTATCCCGATGTCGAAGTGAGCCAGTATCATATCGATGCCCTCGCCGCGCGCATGGTGATGGCGCCGGAAAGCCTGGACGTGATCGTGGCCTCCAACCTGTTCGGCGACATTCTGACCGATCTGGGGGCCGCCATTCAGGGCGGGCTCGGCTTTGCGGCATCCGCCAACATCAATCCGGAGCGGACGGCGCCGTCCATGTTCGAACCGGTCCACGGGTCGGCGCCCGATATCGCCCATCTCGGCATCGCCAATCCCCTGGCCGCGATCTGGTCGGCGGCCATGATGCTGGATCACCTGGGTGAAGCGGAGGCGGCAGCCAGGGTGATGGCCGCCATGGAAACCACGACCGCCAAGGGCATCGGCACCGTGCCGGGCCAGGACAAGACCGACGCGATCACCAACGCCGTTCTGGCGGCATTGGACTAGGATATTCTCACATGACATCTCCCAAAACGGTTGCTGATCTGAAGGATCAGGCGCTTTTCAAACAGGCTGCTCTCATCGGCGGAACCTGGGTCACAGCCTCCAGCGGCAAAACGATTGATGTTCACGACCCGGCGACAGGCGCCACGCTCGGCACGGTGCCGGATTGCTCGGCTGCGGACACGCAAGCGGCGATTGACGCTGCCAACACGGCCTTTCAGAGCTGGCGCAAGACCAGTCATGAGGACCGGGCCAGGCTTCTGGAGCGCTGGTTTGACCTGATGGAGGCGCATGCGGACGATCTGGCTCTGCTGCTTACCCTGGAACAGGGCAAACCGCTTGGCGAAGCGCGGGGCGAAATCGGCTATGGCGCGTCCTTCGTCAAATGGTTTGCCGAAGAAGCGCGGCGGATCGACGGGGCGCTCATTCCGGCTCCGGGTCGTGACCGGCGCATTCTGACGCTGAAAGAACCGGTCGGTGTGTCGGCCATCATCACGCCGTGGAACTTCCCCAATGCCATGATCACCCGCAAGGTCGGCCCGGCGCTGGCGGCGGGCTGCACAGTGGTGATCAAGCCCTCCGACCTGACGCCTTATTCCGCGCTGGCGCTCGGCGTTCTGGCGGAGCGGGCGGGCCTCCCAGCGGGGGTGATCAACATTGTCACCGGTCTGCCTCAGGAGATCGGTGCCACGCTCACCGCCAGCGAGGTTGTGCGAAAACTCTCCTTCACAGGCTCTACCCGCGTCGGCTCGCTCCTGATGGAACAATGCGCGCCGACGGTGAAGCGGCTCAGTCTGGAGCTGGGCGGCAACGCGCCGTTCATCGTTTTTGACGATGCCGATATCGATGCTGCCGTCGACGGGGCGATCGCCTCCAAATTCCGCAATGGCGGTCAGACCTGTGTCTGTTCCAACCGGATTCTGGTTCAGGCCGGGGTCTTTGACCGGTTCACGGAGGCTTTGGCCGCCAAAGTGGCGGCCATGAAGGTCGGGCCGGGTCAGGACGGCGTGGAGATTGGTCCGATGATCAACGAGGCAGCCATCGGCAAGATCAACCGCCATATCGAGGATGCGTTGGCCAAGGGCGCGCGGATAGCCGGACAGGCGGATGTGCCGGATGGGCAATATGCGGCGCCGACCGTGCTGGCCGGGTGCGACACCTCCATGCAGCTTGCCAGTGAGGAAACCTTCGGCCCGGTGGCTCCGCTGTTCCGGTTCGAGACGGAAGAGCAGGCCATTGAGACTGCCAATGCGACTCCCTTCGGTCTGGCGGCCTATTTCTATACAAGCTCCATCGATCGGGCCTGGCGGGTGGGTGAGGCGCTGGAATTCGGCATGGTTGGCCTCAACACCGGCGCCGTTTCCACCACGGTATCCCCGTTTGGCGGTGTCAAACAATCCGGCCTCGGCCGCGAAGGCGCCCGCACGGGCATAGAGGAATATCTGGAAACAAAAGCCTTCCATATGGGCGGGCTTTAGACAGCAAATCGGGTTCACCGGATTTGTCTTTCGCGGCCTGACATCAGAGATTTCAGCGCGAAAGGCAAAGCAATGTGAAACCGGATGAATGTAACACGCTCTGAGGCAGCCCCCCTCTCCCATTGGGAGAGGGGGTAATTCAGCTGAGCCGGTCTTTGACTTTGAAGTAAGCGCCGACAAGAGGCAGGAACCAGGGTTTGCCAAAATGGCCGGGCACAGCGGGCCAGGGCAGGCCATCCCAGGGGTTCCGGTTGGTCTTGCCGCTCATGAGATCGGCCATGATCTCGCCCATATGGGTGGCGATCTGCGCGCCGTGGCCGGAATAGCCGAGCGCGTAATGCATCCCGTCCTGTTCCCCGGCGCGGGGGAAACGGTCCTTGGTCATGTCGACCAGCCCACCCCAGCAATAGTCCAGCTCGATCCCGTTGAGCTGGGGGAAGATCGCCGCCAGGCTTTCGGCCAGGATCGCACCGCTCTTGGCGTCCGATGTCTGGTCTGAAGTGGCGGAAAACCGTGCCCGGCCGCCGAAAATGAGCCGGTTGTCCGGCGACAGACGGAAGTAGTTGCCCACATTGAGCGAAGTCACGCAGGTCCGGTTGCCCGGCATCACGTCTTTGACTTCTGCTTCTGTCAGCGGCCGCGTGGCGACCAGAAAGCTGCCGACCGCGATGATGCGGCGCCGGATATAGGAAAAGAAGGAAGGCGTATAAGCGCCGGTTGCCAGAAGCACCTGTTTGGCCTGGACCGGTCCCCGCGGCGTTGCCAGTTCCCAGCCGTCAGCAGAGCGCTTGCAGGCGGTGACCGGAGCCTTTTCCAGAATATCCACCCCCTTGCGGGCGGTGGCTTCCGCCAGTCCGGCAACAAATTTGCCCATATGCATCATGGCGCTTTTGGGCTGGAGCATGGCGCCGTGAAACGTCCTGGAGCCGATTTCGCGCTGGAGCTCCTCACGCGGGATCATCACCGCATCCGGATCGGCCGCGCGGGTGATCAGCTCGCAATTGCGGGCAATCGCTTCATAGTGGCTTGCCTTGGAGGCCAGCTTCAGCTTGCCGGAGCGGCGGAAGTCGCAGTCGATCTTCTCATCGCTGATCAGGCGCTCGATGGTTTCAATGCCCTGGTCGAAAGCCCGGTACACCTGAAGGGCCTTGTCCATGCCGAATGTGTTGACCGCATCGGCGAATCC
Source organism: Roseibium sp. AWQ4_290 (assembly GCF_056160985.1). NCBI lineage: Bacteria > Pseudomonadati > Pseudomonadota > Alphaproteobacteria > Hyphomicrobiales > Stappiaceae > Roseibium > Roseibium sp. AWQ4_290. The sequence goes on along the minus strand of NZ_JBSWYG010000018.1, from coordinate 82,920 downwards.
GTGGGCGATGCCGTTGTTCAAATGGCCACCATTGCGCCCGGACGCGCCGAACCCGGCGGTCTCGGCTTCCAGGACAATCACCCGGCGCCCGGTTTCGGCCAGTTTGCGCGCCGCGCCGAGGCCGGTGAACCCGGCCCCAATCACGGCAACATCATAGCAGCCGGTCGGGTCTGCCTGGCTTGCCCCGGCAAAACGGGGCGCTGTCTCATGCCAATAGGAGGCGAATTTCATCGCAAAAGCTCCAGACCCGGCCTAAAGGCCGAACACACCCGGAAGCCCGGAAATGTCCTTGATTTCGGTATATTCATAGAACGGATTGGCTGGCTCATGGCCCCGGTTGACCCAGACCTTGGACTTGATGCCCAGGTCATAGGCGGTCATCAGGTCATAGCGGAAGGAGGAGGACACGTGGGTGATGTCTTCCGGTCCGCAGCCAAGGGCGTCGAGCATATATTCAAAGCCGTTCATCTGCGGCTTGTAGGTGCCGGTTTCCTCGGCGGTGATCACTTTATGGAACGGGGCGCCGAGCTTTTCCACGTTGGACAGGATCTGGCTGTTCATGGCGTTGGACAGAATGACCAGCGGAATTTCGGCCGCCACCTTGGCAAGCCCGGCCGGAACATCGGGATGCGGACCCCAGGTCGGCACTTCCTCATAGATCTGCCGGGCATCTTCCTCGCGGAAGGCCACGCCATTCAACTTGCAGGTCCGCTCCAGCGAATTGGCGACCACATCCGCGTAGGGCTTCCAGGCACCAAGGATTTCATCCAGCCGGTAGGCAGCGAAATTCTTGATGAATGTCAGCATCTTTTCTTCGGAAAGCTGTTCGCCATAAACCCGGCGAGCGGCGCCAGCCATATCAAAATTGGTCAGCGTACCATAGCAATCGAAGGTGATGTATTTGGGGCGGAAGGTCATTTTCAGGTCTCTTTGTCGTTCCGAAAGGCCAAGGCTCCGGACGGGACCGGTGCCATTTGCCTGATCCTACGCAGAAGCCTAAGGGGGCTTTGCTGCTTTTGAAGCCTGGTGAACAACAAAGTACCGAATGGACCCGTCCTGGCAGCACCAAATTGCGCGATCTGTCTGGACCTGACCAAGTTTGCGGGAAATCTACGGTCATGATGCCGCAGATCATGCTTTAACGGGCGCAGGAACGGCAAATGACACCGGAGCGCGGGCAATAACCCCGCAGCACCTGCGCTTCTGTCCCCCGTATCGTTTCTCAAAAGCAAGACCAATGAGCTCTGGAAATCCATGCAAACGGACATCGTTTTCACGCCTTTTGAAAAAGACCACATTGAAGAAGCAGTGCGCCTGTCCAGGGCGGCCGGCTGGCCGCATCGGGCAGAGGACTGGGACATGGTGCTCTCCCTGTCTGAGGGGCGTGTCGGCATCGTGGCCGGCAAGGTGGCCGCAACGGCGATTGCCTCGCCGTTCGGGCCGGTTGCAACCGTCAATATGGTGATCGTCGATGAGGCGCTGCGCGGGCAGGGCCTGGGCCGGAAGATCATGGAAACCGCCATGGAGGCGGTCACGCCTTCCGAATGGCGTCTGGTTGCCACCCGGGACGGTCTGCCGCTTTATGAGAAGCTCGGCTTTGAAGCCTATGACGAGGTGGCCCAATATCAAGGCCTGCCCAATGCGGTTGTGGAGGCGGACGACATTGGGGACGGCACAACGCAGACCGGCCTGTGTTGGGGCGCCCTGACCGATATCAATGCTCTGACGGACCTGGACGGGGCGGCCACCGGCATGGAGCGTCTGCCGCTTCTGCTCACCCTGTTCCGGGTGGGCAAGGTGCTGGTCCTGAAAGAGGGCGGCAAAATTGTTGGCTGGTCGGCGCTGCGAGCCTTCGGGCGCGGCAATGTGGCCGGGCCGGTGATCGCCCGCTCCGATGCAGAAGCGAAGCAGCTTCTGACGGCGTTGATCAAGCAAAGCGCAGGGACCTTCCTGCGGGTCGACACCACCGTCGGCACCGGGCTTGGCGACTGGCTCGAAGCGGCCGGCCTTGCTTATGCGGGCGGTGGCATTTCCATGCGCAAGACCGTGGCTGCAGAGGCTGATGGCAGCGCAGCCGCCCCATCAGATTTCAAGACCTTCGCTCTCGCCTCCCAGGCGCTCGGCTGATTTTTCAAGAGGTTCCCATGCGTCCCAATTCCCTGATTGAACTCGACAGAGCGCACCTGATCCATCCCGTGGCCAGCTGGCGCGGCCATGAAAACGCGGGCGTGCGCGTCCTGACAGGTGCTGACGGTGCGACGGTCACAGATGCCGAAGGCCGCCAGCTTCTGGACGGTTTTGCCGGTCTTTGGTGTGTCAATGCGGGCTATGGCCAGGACAGCGTCATTGAAGCGGCGACCCGCCAGCTCAAAGATCTTCCCTATGCGACCGGTTATTTCGGGCTTGGCTCGGAACCGGCCATCCGTCTGGCCTCGCGGCTGGCCGACCATGCGCCGGGCGACCTGAACCACGTCTATTTCACGCTGGGCGGATCGGATGCGGTGGATTCCACCGTGCGCTTCGTGCGTTTTTACTGGCATGCCCTCGGCAAGCCGGAAAAGGACCAGTTCATTTCCGTTGAACAGGGTTATCACGGCTCCAGCACGGTTGGCGCCGGTCTCACAGCTCTGCCCGCCTTCCATGCGGGTTTTGGCGCCCCTTATGAGTGGCAGCATAAAATTCCGTCCCATTACAGCTACCGCAATCCGGTTGGCCAGGATGGGCCGGCAATCATTGCGGCCTCCGTGGCGGCTCTGGAAGCAAAGGTGGCGGAGCTGGGCGCGGACCGGGTCGGCGCGTTCTATGTTGAGCCGATCCAGGGGTCTGGCGGGGTCATCGTGCCGCCGAAGGGTTGGGTCAAGGCCATGCGCGAAGCCTGCGCGCGCCTCGATATCCTGTTCATTGCCGATGAGGTCATCACCGGTTTCGGCCGCACCGGGCCGCTTTTTGCCAGTACGGAAGAAGACATTGTTCCGGACATGATCACCACGGCCAAGGGGCTCACCTCCGGCTATGTGCCCATGGGGGCGGTTTTCCTGTCTGACCGGATGTATCAGGCCATGGCCGATTATGCCGGTCCGGCGGCCATCGGCCACGGGTACACCTATTCCGGCCATCCGGTGAGCGCGGCTGTTGGCCTGGCAGTGCTGGATCTTTATGAAAACGGCCTTCTGGACAATGGCCGCAAGATGGGCGAGCGGCTGATGGCGGGCCTCAACGGGCTGTCGGATCATCCGCTGGTTGGCGAGGTCCGCGGACGCGGCATGCTGGCGGCCATCGAAATGGTTACCGACAAGGACGCCAAGACCCCGCTTCCGGCGTCTGCCCAGGCCGCCACGCGGGTGTTTGACCGAGCCTGGAACAACGGCCTGATCGTGCGCGCCTTCGCCAATGGCGCGCTCGGCTATGCACCGCCCCTGTGTTGTACTGCGGACGAGATCGACCAGATTGTCGAACGCACCCGCAATGTGCTGGACGAGACGCTGGCAGATCCGGATGTCAGAGCGGCGATGGCCTGATTGATGGCGGTTCTGTTCCAGTCGACGCCGGAGCGGGGCGCGGTCTTTGCCAAGCGCTTCGCGGCCAGCCTGCCGGAGGTGCCGTTCCATCGGGAGACGGCGCCTGATCCGGCCGAGGTGGAATATCTGGTGACCTGGAAGGCGCCGGAGAACCTGCTTGAGACCTATCCAAAGCTGAAGCTGATCTTTTCCATCGGCGCCGGGGTGGATCAATTCGACCTCAAGACCCTTCCCGGTCAGGTCGATGTGGTGCGCATGCTGGAGCCGGGCATTCGCGAACAGATGTGCGAATACATCACGCTGGCCACCTTGGGCCTGCACCGGGATCTGCCCCGTTATCTGGCGCAAAGAGAGCGGCAGGAATGGGCGGCGGGCGTCAACCGGCCTGCATCAGCGCGCCGGGTGGGGGTCATGGGGCTTGGCCAGCTTGGGCTTGCCGCGCTGGAGGCGCTGCGGCCGTTCGGATTCGACCTGGCGGGCCTCAGCCGGAGCCCGCGGGAGGTGCCGGGGGTGCGTATCTTCACGGACAAGCCTGCCTTTCTGGCGCGTACGGACATTTTGATCTGCCTGCTGCCACTCACCGAAGAGACAGCAGGCATCTTGAATGCGGATCTCTTCAGCGCGCTACCGCAAGGGGCTGCCCTGGTGCAGGCAGGGCGTGGCCGCCAGTTGGACCAGGAGGCGCTGATGGCGGCTCTGGATGGCGGGCATCTGTCGGCGGCCTGGCTGGATGTGACCGACCCGGAGCCTCTTCCGGCAGGCCATCCGCTCTGGCGGCACAAAAAGGTGGTGATCACACCCCATATTGCCAGCCAGACGCGGCCGCTGGACGCAGCGGATCATGTCATTGCCGGCATTCTGGCGCATCGTGCAGGTACGCCCATTCCCGGGCTGGTCAGCCGGGACAAGGGCTACTAAGACCACGCGGGGTTGACCGGATTTTGGGGTGCTGAGAACAGCATTTTATGCTGTTGCAGAACTCAAATCGACACCCGTTAATGTGGCTAAGGTTTCATACTCAGCAGGAAATCGGAGAAAATTGCTGCAAGATTGCGGTACATCGCGAGGCGAAACACAGCGAATGAAGGAGCATAAAATGCTGCTTAAAAAATGGTTTTGCCTGCTGAATAAGCGATTGCGGGTGGTGTAAGCCACCCGGTCCGGACGCCGGACCAGCCGCGCTGCCTGACGGAACGGGAGGACGTTCTGAAGGGTCCGGGAAATCCCGGCAAGGCGCAAGGCCGGACACGGAAACTGGCTGTTTGCATGGGCGGAATGGCCAATCACACAGAACGCCCAGGAACCGACAAAGACGGGGAATGAACATGACGGACAAAAAAATCAACAACTGGACTCAGGCTGACGACCGGATGGTCGAAAGCGCCCTGCGCGCCGGCGCATCCCGGCGGGATATCATGCGCCTGTTCCTGGCGGGTGGCATGACGGTCGCGGCCGGGGGGCTGATGCTGGGCCGGGCCACGTCCGCGCTGGCGCAGACGCCGGTCAAGGGGGGGCATTTCAAGGCGGCCGGCTGGTCCTCGTCCACCGCAGACACGCTCGATCCGGCCAAGGCCTCCCTGTCGACCGACTATGTGCGCTGCTGCTCGCTCTACAACCGTCTGACATTCCTTGATGAGAGCGGCAAGCCGCAGATGGAGCTTGCCGAAAGCATCGAAAGCCCGGATGCCAAGACCTGGACGGTCAAGCTCAAGTCCAGCGTAACCTTCCATGATGGCAAGACGCTGACGGCCGACGATGTTGTTTTCTCCCTCAACCGTCATCTGGACGAAGCCGTCGGCTCCAAGGTCAATTCCATTGCCAAACAGATGACCGGGATCAAGGCCGTTGACCCGTCCACGGTCGAGATCACCCTGGCCTCGCCGAATGCCGATCTGCCGACCATTTTGGCCATGCACCACTTCATGATCGTGGCTGACGGCACGACGGATTTCTCCAAAGGCAACGGCACCGGCCCGTTCAAACTGGAAACATTCGAGCCGGGCGTCAAATCCGTGGTCGTGCGCAACGAAGACTATTTCAAAGGCCCGGTGCCGCTGGAAAGCTTCGAATATTTCGCTATCCCGGACGACACGGCCCGTGTCAATGCGCTTCTGTCAGGCGACATCCATCTGGCTGCCTCCATCAAACCGCAGCTTCTGCGCCTTCTGGAAGGCAATGAGGGTGTCGACAGCTCCGTTTCCACCTCGGGCAACTACACCAACATGAACATGCGCCTCGACATGGCTCCGGGCGACAAGGCCGGGTTCATTGAAGGCGTGAAATACCTTCTGGACCGGGAACTGATCCGCAAGGCGGTCATGCGCGGCTATGGCGAAATCGCCAACGACCAGCCGATCCCGCCGATGAACGCTTTCTACAATGCGGATCTGAAGCCGCGCGCATATGACCCGGAAAAGGCAAAGTCCCTCTTCGAAAAGGCTGGTGTGCTCGGCGAAACCATTCCGGTTGTCGCCTCGACGGCAGCGTCCCATTCGGTGGAAATGGCGACCGTGCTGCAGCAGGCGGGCTCCAAGATCGGCATGAAATTCGACATCCAGCGTGTGCCGTCTGACGGTTACTGGTCGAATTACTGGCTGAAGGCGCCGGTTCATTTCGGCAACATCAACCCGCGCCCGACGCCGGATATCCTGTTCTCGCTGCTCTATGATTCCGCAGCGCCCTGGAATGAGAGCCAGTTCAAGTCCGCCTCCTTCGACAAGAAACTGATCGAAGCCCGCGGCGAACTCGACTTTGAAAAGCGCAAGGCGATCTATGACGACATGCAGGTCATGATCTCCAATGAAGCGGGCACCGCAATCCCGGCCTTCATTTCCAACATCGACGCCAAGTCCACCAAGCTGAAGGGCCTGAAGCCGAACCCGCTGGGCGGTCAGATGGGCTATGCCATGGCCGAATATGTCTGGCTCGACAGCTAACAGGTACAGTTCCTGAAAGGTGCCGGACCCGGGTGAAACCGGCTCCGGCACCCGTTGCTGTTGCGGCGCGCGGATTGATATAAACTCCCCGTGCCGCCCTTCACGCCCTGCGGGCGTCCCCTCTCCTTCAAGGCATCTTCATGACCGGACAAATTGCACGGCTGATTCTGGCAAGGCTTGGCATCGCCGTCATCACGCTCTTCATTGTTTCCGTGGTGGTTTTCGGTGCAACGCAGCTGCTGCCCGGCGACGTGGTTGAGATACTTCTGGGTCAGGCGGCCACCCCCGAAGCGGTGGCGGGCCTGCGCGAAGCCATGCATCTCAATGATCCGGCCATCATCCGCTATGGGAAGTGGCTGACCGGCCTGTTTCAGGGCGATCTCGGCACCTCCTATGCCAACAACATGGACATCTGGGAGCTGATCGATTCCCGCCTGGCCAACACCTTGCGCCTCGCCGGGTTGACCACCGCCATTGCCGTGCCCCTGTCCCTGGCCCTGGGCATCATGGCGGCCGTCTATCAGGGCTCGCTGATTGACCGGATCGTGACCTCTTCAATCATATCAGTCGTTTCCATTACGGAATTCATGATCGCCGCAACCGCGATGCTGATCTTCTCCGTCTGGCTGAAATGGCTGCCCTCCATTTCTTTTGTCGATGAGGCGACCGGTGTCTTCGGTCAGCTGAAAGCCTATGCCATGCCGGTCATGACGCTGGTGGTGGTTGTCTCGGCCCAGATGATCCGCATGACACGGGCTGCGGTGATCGAGGCGCTGAAGATGCCCTATGTGGAAATGGCGCTTTTGAAAGGCGCCTCCCGCGCGCGCATGGTCATTCACCACGCCTTGCCCAATTCCATCGGCCCGATTGCCAATGCCATGGCGCTCTCCCTGTCCTATCTCCTGGGCGGCGCGATCATTGTTGAAACTGTCTTCAGCTATCCGGGCATTGCCAAGGTGATGGTGGATGCAGTGGCCACCCGGGACCTGCCGCTCATTCAAAGCTGCGCCATGATCTTCTGCTTCGGCTACCTGTTCCTGATTACCTGTGCGGATGTGATCGCCATCGTGGCCAATCCGAGGCTTCGCAAATAATGACCGTAACCCGCCTTTTTGCCCCTTTTGCCGGATACCGGTTCAACACGGTCGGCATTGTGTCGGCCTGCATCATCCTGTTCTGGATCCTGATTGCGATCATCGGTCCGGCTTTTGCGCCTTATGAGCCCGGCGAGATTGTCGATTTCATCTATTCTCCCTTCGGGCCTATGACACCCGAGTTCTGGATGGGCTCGGATGATCTGGGACGTGATGTCTTTTCCCGGCTGATCCACGGGGCCCGTTATACGGTTGGCATCTCTGCTGCCGCCGTCCTGCTGGCAAGCTTCGCCGGGGTGACGCTGGGCATGGTTGCTGCGGTCACCGGTGGCTGGTTCGACACGATCCTCAGCCGGTTTCTTGATGCGCTCAACTCGATCCCGTCCAAGTTGTTTGCGCTGGTTATTGTCGCAGCCACCGATTCCACCATTCCCATTCTGATCGTGCTTCTGGCGGTCATCTACACGCCCGGCAGCTACCGCTTTGCCCGCTCGCTCGCGGTCAACAGCAACGCCATGGACTATGTCACGGTGGCTCGCGCCCGGGGCGAGCGGACCTTTTATCTGATCACGCGGGAGATCTTTCCCAACATTCTGGGGCCGGTTCTGGCGGATCTGGGCATGCGTTTCGTGTTCATCGTGCTGCTGTTGTCCAGCATGTCCTTCCTCGGCCTTGGGGTTCAACCGCCAAATGCGGACTGGGGCGCCTTGGTGAAGGAAAGCATGGGGGGACTGAATTACGGCGCCCCGGCCGTCATCTTCCCCTGCCTTGCCATCGCCAGCCTGACCATTAGCGTCAACCTTCTGATCGACAACCTGCCCGTCAAGATTCGGGATCGGAGTGACTGATGACACCGCTTATCGACGTGCAGGATCTCAAAGTCGGGGCGCGGACCGATTCCGGCCGGGATATCGAGATCATCAAGGGCATCAGCTTTTCCATTGCCAGGGGCGAGATTGTCGCCCTGATCGGGGAAAGCGGATCGGGCAAGACGACCACGGCACTGACCCTGCTCAACTACACCCGCTCCGGCTGCGCGATTACCAGCGGCAAGATCCTGTTTGAAGGCCGCGATCTGGTGCAGCTGGACGAAGAGGCCTGCCGGGAGCTGCGCGGCACGGATGTTGCCTATATTCCTCAAAGCGCTGCGGCTGCTTTCAATCCGTCCAAGCGGCTGATCGACCAGGTGGTGGAGGTGGCCCGCATCCACAAGCTGATGCCTCCGGCGGCGGCGCGGCAACGGGCTGTGGAGCTGTTCCGGGCACTGGCCCTGCCCAGCCCGGAAACCATTGGCAACCGGTTTCCGCATGAGGTTTCCGGCGGTCAGCTTCAGCGTCTCGCAGCAGCGATGGCAATGATCGGCGACCCGAAATTGATGATCTTTGACGAGCCTACCACCGCGCTGGACGTGACCACTCAGATCGAAGTTCTGCGGGCCTTCAAGGATGTAATGAAAAAAGGCGGCATGTCGGGGGTCTATGTCTCCCACGATCTGGCGGTTGTCGCCCAGATTGCCGACCGCATCATCGTTCTGAAAAACGGGGAAATCCAAGAAGAGGGGCCGACGGAGTCGATCCTTCATGAGGCCAAGCACCCCTATACCCGCGAATTGCTGGCCGCTTTTGATCCGGTCGCTTATGTGGCCCCGGAAATCGATGCGGCGCAGGAGCGCCATCCTGTTGTGGAAGTGGAAAACATCATTGCCGGCTATGGCGCGCTTGGCCGGGACGGCAAGCCGGCCAAGGTGGCGCTGAACGATGTCAGCCTGCGGCTCGCCCGGGGGCACAATCTTGGCGTCATCGGCGAAAGCGGGTCCGGCAAGTCGACCCTTGCCCGCTGCATTGCCGGTCTGCTGCCACCAGTCTCCGGCAATGTGCAGCTCGACCGCCGGGAGCTTTCCCCCAATGCGCGCCAGCGCAGCAAGGAAGAGCTGCGCCGGATGCAGATCGTCTTCCAGCTGGCCGATACGGCGCTCAACCCGTCCTGTTCTATCGAGGAGATCCTGGGCCGCCCCCTGACCTTCTACCACGGCCAGCGGGGCAGCGCCCGCTCGGCGCGGGTCGATGAATTGCTGGATATGGTTCATCTGCCGAAAAGCCTGCGAAACCGCCTGCCGGGCGAATTGTCCGGTGGCCAGAAGCAGCGTGTCAATCTGGCCCGGGCGCTTGCTGCCAATCCCGAAGTGGTTCTGTGTGATGAAATCACCTCCGCCCTCGACACGGTGGTGGCGGCGGCGGTGATCGACCTTCTCAAGGAGCTGCAGCGGGAGCTGGACCTCTCCTACATCTTCATCAGCCACGACCTGTCAACGGTTCAGGCGATCTGCGATCAGGTCATGGTGATGCATAATGGTGCGGTGGTGGAGGTCCTGGCAGCCGAAGATCTGCCTCATGGCGCGGCGCATCCCTATTCCAAGGAGCTGTTTGCCTCCGTGCCGAAACTGGATACGGGCTGGCTCGACAGCCTTCCGGTCTCAGTCGCCTGACCCGGAAAGCGGCCTTGCCGGGTCGCAAGGGTCAGGTTGCAAAAATGCGGTTTAGCGGCAGGTGGGATTTCACGAAAGGGGATTTGATCACCACGAAGCTGAAATATTTGTCGATGCCGATTTCCATGTCGATTAGCCGTTCCATGATTTGCTGATAATCGCCGATGCTCGCGGTGACAAATTTCAGCAGATAGTCATAGCCGCCGGAAATGAGGTGGCATTCGACGATTTCCTCAACCTTTTCGGCCGCGCGCTGAAACTGTTCGAAATCCATCTTGCGGTGGTTCTTCAAGGTGACCTCGGTAAAGACGGTCACGGTCGGCCCGAGTTTGGCAATGTCGATCTGGGCGGAATAGCCGGTGATGAAGCCTGCTTTTTGCAGCTTTTTCACCCGCACCAGACAGGGGCTGGGCGACAGGTGTACAAGCTCGGCCAGTTCCACATTGGTGATCCTGCCGTTCTTCTGCAATTCATGCAGGATCCTGATGTCGATCCGATCAAGCTTCATGGTGTCCTCGAAATACCGGTACGCCAATCTAGGCATTTTCTTTTGATAAGGCAAATTGGCTTAGGGTGTTGTATTTTAAAGATTAATTATTTTTGTTAGATGTGTTTCTGCTCTGGATGCAAAAAAAGGCGACAGAAAATGCTGCGCTCTGATCATCTCCGGCATCATCCCGACCTCAAAACTCCTAAGGTGGCGGAAAAGGAGAGCTGAATGCCCGCACCGCTGCTGCATATTCAAACCCGGTCCAGTTTGCCGGAAGAAGCCGACGCCGTGATCATCGGCGGCGGCATTGCAGGTGTCTGCGCGGCCTATTTTCTGGCCGAACGGGGCTTGAAGGTCGTTCTGGCGGAAAAGGGCCGCATCGGCGCGGAACAGTCGTCGCGCAACTGGGGCTGGTGCCGCCAGCAGAACCGGGATGCCCGGGAACTGCCCATGGCAACCAAAAGCCTGGCGCTCTGGGACAGGCTGTCTGAAGACGTCGGCCCGGCCCTCGGGTTCAAGCGCTGCGGTCTTCTTTATCTGTCCAACAACGAGGCGGAGCTTGAGGCCTGGGCAAAATGGCGCGATTTTGCGGCCGGGGAAGGGGTGACCACCCATGTCTTGAGCGCCAGGGAAGCCGCTGAACGGGGCAAGGCGACCGGCAAGGCCTGGAAAGGCGGGGTGTTCTCGCCCAGTGACGGCATTGCCGATCCGGCAAGCGCAGCCCCGGTCATTGCGCAGGGCATTGAAAAACTCGGCTCAACCGTCTTGCAGAATTGCGCCGTGCGCGGTCTGGAACTGGAAGGCGGCCGGGTCGTTGGCGTCGTGACCGAACAGGGTGTGATCAAAACCCGAACCGCCGTGATGGCCGGAGGCGCCTGGGCTTCCAGCTTCTGCCGCCAGCTCGGCATCCGCTTCCCGCAATCGGCCGTGCGGTCCTCCATCCTGGCCGTGTCAGCGGCAGAGGGCATTCCCGATGCCCTGCACACAACCGAGGTTTCGCTGACGGCTCGGGGCGATGGCGGCCACACCCTGGCTGTGTCCGGCAATGCACGGGTGGATCCCACCCTTCAAATGCTCCGGTTCGGCTCCAGCTTCCTGCCCATGTTCCTGAAGCGCCGCCGGTCTCTTGCACCCGGCGGGCTGCAAGCCTTGAGGGCGGGGCACGAGACCCTGTCCCGCTGGGCGCTTGACAAGGCAACCCCCATGGAGCAGATGCGCATCCTTGACCCGGCGCCGGATCAGGGCCAGATCCGCAGGACGTTCGAACGGGGGCAGGCTTTGCTGCCTGCGCTGCAGGCCAGCCGGATCACGGCATCCTGGGCCGGGTATATCGACAGCACACCGGATGGGGTTCCGGCCATTGGAGAGACCGAAATCCCCGGTTTTGTGCTGGCGGCCGGGTTCAGCGGCCATGGGTTCGGGATCGGTCCCGGGGCCGGGCATCTGGTTGCCGACCTGATCACCGGGGCCGAGCCGATTGTGGATCCGGTGCCCTATCATCCCTCCCGCTTTGCCCGGTCTTCGTGGGGCAAGGTCGCAGACTTTTAGCGCCGGACACGCCTTCTCATGATCCCCACCCTTTCCACTGTTGCCAGCGACACCAAGCTGCCGGAGGCTGTCGATGTGGTTGTCGTCGGCGGCGGGATCGCCGGTGTGGCGGCCGCCTGGCAGCTTGCCTTGCGCGGGACCCGCGTCGCCCTGGTCGAAAAGGGGCTCATTGCCGCAGAACAATCCTGCCGCAACTGGGGCTGGTGCCGTCAGCAGAACCGGGATGAACGCGAATTGCCGCTGGCGATCCTGGCTTTGAAAATGTGGGAGACTTTGGCGCAGGACACCGGAGCGGATCCCGGCTTCCGCCGCAGCGGTCTTGTCTATGCCAGCCACAAGGAAAGCGATCTGGCCGCATGGGAAAGCTGGGGCCAGATGGCCAAATCCTACGGGTTCGACAGCAGGCTGGTCACGCCCGCGCAACTGAAAGACCTTTTACCGGGCAATACGGGCCAGTGGCTCGGCGGGGTTCATTCGCCTACGGACGGGCGCGCCGAACCGGCTCTTGCAACGCCGGTCCTGGCCGCAGCCGCCCGCGCTGCCGGAGCGCTCCTCTTTCAGAATTGCGCCGCCCGGGAGATTGAATTCAGCGGCGGCAAGGTGTCGGGCCTGGTCACGGAAAACGGCTTGATCCGCTGCCAGTCTGTGCTGGTGGCCGGTGGTGCCTGGGCGGGCATGTTCCTGCGCCATCACGGGGTGCCGTTTCTGCAGGCCTCCATTCAGTCCACGTCTCTGGCCACAGTGCCAAGCCCGGAGATCCTGTCCGGCGGGGTCTCCATGCCGGATCTGAGCATCCGGCGGCGCACGGATGGCCGCTATACAATCGGCCTGAGCGGCTTTGCAATCCTGCATCTGGCGCCCATGGGTGTCCTGCAATGGCGGCCCTTCTGGCCAACCCTCGTGGAGCGCTGGAAGAAAATGAGGGTCACCGTGGGCGCATCCTTCTACAAGGGCCCCGACGCCATGCGCACATGGACGGCGGACAGCTGTTCGCCTTTTGAAGAGACCCGGGTGCTGGACCCCAAGCCGGATGCCCGCTCAGTCAAACGCGGCCTGCAGGAGCTGGCACAGGTCTATCCGCAGCTGGCCGGGGTCGGGGTGGATCACACCTGGGGCGGTATGGTCGATTGCACACCGGATGCAATCCCGGTTATTTCGCCGGTTCAGGCTAAACCGGGCCTGTTTGTTTCAGCCGGATACAGCGCCCATGGTTTCGGCATCGGCCCGGCGGCGGGAAAACTGGCGGCCGATCTGATCCGGGGGGATACACCGTGTGTCGATCCGGCTCCGTTCCGATATGAGCGCATGATCGACGGCACGGATCTCGGCTCCATGGGCATGATCTGATACCAACCTCAATAGATAGGAACCGATCTGACGGTGTTTGGGGACTGTTCGGCAAGGAGCAGGTTGCAGGGCGATATGGTTTATCGTTCAAAACCTGGGACGCAGCTGAACAGTCCTCAAACACGGCCTCGGTGGCCTGCTCCGGCCCGCCGGACTGCGTTGCGCCGCTTGAACGGCCAACCAGGCCGTCCTGCGCAACGCGCCTTGACGGCCAAGCCGGACCAGCGCCATCAGATGGGTTTCTATCTAGTGAGGTTGGCATGAGGCAAGACCGGCTGGGTGCCGAAGCCGTTCAGCCAAGCGCCTGATTGATCAGGGAAAAGGTGGTCACCGGGCCCTGAGCAGGCGGTTCGCCCATGGTCATGGTGGTCACCGTGTCGTAAAGGCCGATGCCGGCAGAACTCAAGAACGAGCGCAAAGGTCCGTCTTCCGCCTCGGCCCGCGTGTCGAGCCGGGCAAACTTGCCTTCCAGGGCGGCCACATGGGGCTGGATCAGGCGGATCGCATCCTCTTCGCTTTCCGCAACCACCGGGCCAATCACATGTCCCCGCCCAAAGGGGCGGCGCAGGGCAAAGCCGGTGACCTCGCCATTGATGTCCAGAACAGTGCCTTCGGACCGGGCAAGAACCTGTTCCATCACCGCGCCGCGCCCGGCACCATAGGCGGCCGCGTCCAACGCAATGATGGCGGCTGTGTCACCCGCTGCCAGAGGGCGGGCGCCGCCGCTTGAATCCGGGACGCTGTGCACTATGCCATTGTGCTGAAACACGGTCTTGCGCGGTACAAAGTCCAGCGACAGATACAACCGGTAGGCTGCCTTGGTGGCGTTGAGGATCTTGTTGCGCTGTGCGGTTCTGGCCAGAATGTGCTGCATCAGCCAGTGTCCGGCGCCATGGTCCTGCAGCCGGGGCGATGTGATCACCATCCCGATGGACGCCATATGCTCGCCAAAGGGAAACCACATGGCCGATCCCAGAATGCGTTCAATCGGGTCCCGGGTGACGTAGCCTTCTCCCAGATCGAACAGCATGGCCCAGTCATGGGCGCGGTGCGGCCAATTCACACCGATGGAGAGTTCATGCAGCTTGGGAAGATCCTCTCTCGTCATTTCTGAAAGGGTCAGCAGATAGCTGTCCAGCAGCTTGGTTTTTGCGTCCTGCACTCTCGGGCTCCGTTCAAGTCATGACCCAGCCTAACAGCTCAGAGCCGCATTTGCTGCTTAAACGGCCGCTCCCAGCGGCATCTATGTCACGGAAAACGCTTTAAAACCCGTTTTTGCCGCAGCCGGTTTCCCTTTGCGGCCCGTTTGAGGCTCAACGCCGGAAGGGCTCTGGCTTTCTGGCGCAATCAGGTCAAGCCAGAGAATGCTGGCAGCGCAGGTGTTCCGGCGATTATTGAAGAAAGCAACGGGCGCTATGTCGAGGCGAAAGTATTAATGTATTCATTATCGGGGAAGTGTCTTAAAAAAGAAACAGTGAGAGTATTTTCATTTCATAACGACAAGTAAAGATTGTGATTTTTCTAATCTGAAATAGTTTGTCGCGAATTTGTACTGTATAGACCACGGCTGCGACTGAAAAGGGCGCGGTGAGTGCAGCCTGTTGTGCGGACACAGTCCGAAGTTGGTTTTGAAAGAGCGAGCGATTATCCCACAATGTCGACCGTAAACAGCAGTCTTGTACGTGTGGTGGTGTTTGTTCTGCTTCTCATTGGGGCTCCCCGAGCGGTGCAGGCAGATGCGGATGCGGTGGTTGCAGGTGGTGGCAACGCCTATATCAAGGAGCTTGTCGGCGCGATTCTGAAACGGACCGAGGGGCCGGGGGCGGCAAAGCCCCGAACGCTTGGGGGCGCTCCAGCCTCGCGAGAACGCTTGCTGCTGGAGCTGATTTCAGGAGAAAATGTCGAATTTGTTGCCGTCGCCACCAAACGTGAATGGGAAGAAAAGCTGATCCCCATCCGCATTCCCTTGCGCAAGGGCTTGCAGGGATACCGGCTCTTTTTCACCCGCAAGCAGGATCTGCCCATTCTGAAGGGTATTCACAGTCTGGAGCGCCTGAAGGCCCTGCCCATCGGGTCCGGATCCCAATGGTCGACAACGGCGGCGCTGGAACAGGCCGGGTTTCGGGTGGTCACGGCACAAAACCGGGCGAACCTTATGAAGATGCTGGCGCTCGGCCGGTTCCGTATCTTCGGACGCGGCCTGGACGAGATCTTTCACGAATATGAGGCCAGTTCCAGGACCTACCCGGATATCGTGATCGATCAGCATCTGGCGCTTTATGCTCCGACCCCCAACTATCTTTTTGTCACCCCGAAACGTCCCGATTTGGCCGAGCGCCTGGAGCGGGGCTTGCGGGAGCTGATCGCGGACGGCACGTTTGACCGGATCTTCCAGAAACATTTTGCCGACGACATCGCCAGGGCGAAGCTGCACAACCGGACCATCTTCAAGATCCCCAATCCAAATACCGGGCCACAAACCCCTTTCGGCCAGAAAGAACTCTGGTACCAGCCCGCTGAATTCAGGCCAGAACACTTGCGCTTTGGGCCGCAGACTGAAGCCGGCGCGCACTGAGGCCTGTCTTTTGCAGCAAGTCCATGTCAACAAGGCTTGGCCCGTTTCGGTCTTGACAGACAGGGACGGGCTGCAATGATGGCGCACCTTTACCGTTTTCACCTGTCTTGAGCGTTTGCAGACTTAAAGAGCCTCCCCTTTTGCGCATCCTGTCTCTGATACTGGCCTATGCTGTTTTCCTTGCGGGCATCCTTCAGATGCCCGGCGCAGTGCTGTCGCTGGAAAACGGGACGCTCACCTATGTGATCTGCCAGGGCGGAACGCTGTCAACGGTGGAGGTTCAGGACCCGGACGACGGTCCGCAACAGGGCGGGTTCCGTACGCTCTGTGATGTGTGCCTGAACCAGCTTCAGGCACTGCCGGTTGCTGAGGCCCTGGCGGAGCCGGATGGTCCGGAGCAGGATGCTCAAGCTTCGCCGGTCCCTGTCAGCCACAGTCCCGCAGATGAGGGCCGCGGCAGTCTCGGTCCAAGGGCGCCACCCTTAGCGGTCTGACAGCCCCTTCCTGCGAGCGCGCACCACGTTCCAATGGGGCTAAACCGTTTTGTCTTTTGCGCTGCGCTGTCTGATGTCTGGCAGCGAAAGGCAAACCCGATAAAAAAGCGACTTGCTTTCGCCTGATCTTTCAAGGACCTTCCATGTTCAAACCCGTTCTGGCGGCGCTGCTGGCGTCTGCCTCTCTTGGCCTTGCCACACTTCCGTCCGCCTCGGCCGAAACCCAGTTGACAATCGCCGTCAAAGCCGACCGCTACAGCGTCAAACCGGACAAATTCACCTTCACAACCGGGCGGCCGGCCGCGCAGATTGCCGAAACCGCCGTCAAACCGGATGCCAATTTCAATCCGGGCCCGCTCCTGTTCAAGTCCTGGGAGTACAAGGACGGGGTCTACACGGTGGAGCTTCAGGAGGGAGTGGTCTGGTCCGACGGCACACCGTTCAATGCGGACACTGCGATTGCCGCTTTCAAGCTCTATGACCACAACAAATCGGACTTCCTACAGCTTGACCAGGATAGTTTTCAGAAACTGGGCATGCACACAATCTCCTTCCGCTCCGAAGTGGAATCCGCTTTGGTCATTGAAAACATGACCCACCGGGGCACGTCGCTGTTTCTGCCGTCTGAAACCCATACGGAAAACCCGGTCGGCACCGGCCCGTATCTTCTGGAAAGCTATGAACCGAAACAGCAGATCACGGTTGTGCGCAATCCGGACTATTGGGGCGAGAAACCGGCCGTTGGCAAGATGACCTTCCGTTTCATCAGCGATGACAATGCCCGCCTTCTGGCCTTGCAGAACGGGGAGGTGGATGTCATCGGCGAGGTGACACCGCAAATGATGCTGTCCATGCCGAAGGATGGCTCGGTGGTCTTGAACCAAAGCCGCCCGATCCGCTATGCGGCACTCATGTTCAACATGAAAGGGAAAGCCCCTTATGATATCGGCAGCGATCTGAAGGTACGTCAGGCTCTGGCCTATGCCATCGACCGGGACACGCTGGCCGAGGTGCTTTACGGCGGATATGGCAAGCCGGCCAGGACGATCCTGCCGGGCTGGATGTTTGACCTGGGCGACGATCATGCCAAGGGATTTACCTATGATCTGGAGCGGGCGAACGGCCTGCTGGACCAGGCCGGCTGGAGCATGGGGGCCGATGGGGTACGTGAAAAGGACGGCCGCAAACTGAAGCTGCGTCTGGTCGCCGCCTATCCGAATGTCTCCACCGTCAAGCCGATGCCGGAAATGCTGGAACAGATGTTCGCAGCCATCGGCGTGGCCATTGATCTTGTCGAGGTGAGCGATAGCGGCGTCTATAACGACACCTATTTCGGGCCGGGCGAAGCGGACCTTTATCTGGAATTTGCCTCCAACAACAACACCGACCCGACCTACCTGCTTTATAATGTCTTCACCACCATGAGCCCCTGGGGCTATGCGGTGACGTCACCGGGCGGCAATGTGGACGAGTTGGCCCGCAAGGCTCGGGTGGCCAAGAGCCGGGACGAGGTCATTTCCCTGGTGCGGGAGGCTTACCGCTCCGTGGTGGATGAGCATGTGTCCACCATTCCGATCCTTCTGGTGCCGAATTTCACCCTGTCGCGGCCGGGCGTTACGGTGCCCATGTCGGAATATGCCGACTGGATCGACTACGGCAACACCGCCATCGCAACCCAGTGAGTTCCGGCGGCCCCAAGGTCTGACCTTTGGGGCCGGTTCCGGGGGCTGAAACAAGGGGGGGAGCGGTCATGACCCTTTTCATCCTCAAGCGGTTGGCCTCGGCGCTGCCGACCCTGATCGGCATGTCCTTCGTGGCCTTTGCCATTGTGGCACTGGCGCCGGGCGATCCGGTCACGCAGGAATTGCGGGCTTTCGGGGTGGTGCCGAAACCGGAGGATATTGCCGCCCTGAAAGCTGAATACGGTTTGGACAAGCCGTTTTTCGAGCGCTATCTCGCCTGGCTCGGACGGGCGGTCCAATTTGATTTCGGTACTTCCATTGCCACGGGGCGGCCGGTCATGGCGGAGATCCTCCTGCACCTGCCGGCGACCCTGCTGCTGTCCTTGAGCGCGCTTGGCGGGGCGATTGCGCTGTCCCTCGGGCTTGGCATTGCTGCTGTCTGTAGCGGGACGGTCTGGGGCGGGGTGTTGCGGACCGTCACCATTTTGCTCGTCTCGGTTCCCTCCTTCTGGCTGGCGCTTCTTCTGATCCATGTCTTTGTACTCGGGCTCGGCTGGGGGCGGCTTGTGGGCCAAGGCAGCGCGGCGGATCTTATTCTACCCGCCCTCACATTGAGCCTTGCCAGCGGGGCAACCCTTGGCCGGGTGGTGCGCGAACGCATTCTTGCGGAGATGTGCCAGGACTATGTCCGGCTGGCGATCGCCAAGGGTCTGGCTCCGGCCACACTTCTTGTCCGCCATATCTTCCCGCAGATCATCGGCCCGCTGGCGACGGCCTGGGCCAGCAGTTTCGGCGCTCTGTTGGGCGGAGCGGTCATTGTGGAGAGCATTTTCGGCTGGCCGGGCCTGGGCCAACTGGTGCTGCAGGCCATCGGTCAGCGGGATTTTCCGGTGATCCAGGCCTATCTGGTGCTCGGCGGGCTGGTCTTTTTTCTAACCAGTCTGGCGGCAGATATCACCGTGGCTCTGGCCGATCCCCAGGTGAAACGGACCTTGACCCATGGCACGTAACACAGGCCTTGCCGCGCCGCGGCCCTGGATTTCCTTGAAGGCTGGCCGATCGGGGTGCTGGGCCGGGCTCGGGATCCTCTGTTCCTTTGTTGTGCTCTGGCTGGCCGGTCCGTTTCTGCCCTTGCCAGCGCCTGAAAAAATGGATCTTCTGGCCCGCCTTGCCCCGCCATCCGTGATCCATCTTCTGGGAACAGATCACTTGGGCCGGGACGTTCTGGCCCGGATCATTGCTGCCATTCCGGTGTCGCTGGGGGCCGGGCTGCTGGCAACCGGCATTGTCTTTGCCATTGCCCTGCCCTGGGGACTGGCGGCGGGGCTTTCCGGCGGGCGGGTGGATGCGCTGATGATGCGCTTTGCCGATATCATCATGGCCTTTCCCACACTCATTTTGACCCTCGGCGTTATCGGTTTCATGGGCGCTTCGCTTGAGGCGGCCGTGGCCGGTGTTGCGGCGGCCTGGTGGCCAGCCAATGCCCGGCTAGTCCGGGCGCTGGTTCTGTCTGCCCGGGAAAAAGACTATGTGAAAGCAGCCCGGTTGTGCGGGGCCTCACGGGTGCAGGTGGTGCTGCGCCACATACTGCCGCAGATCCTGCCGCCGCTGGTTGTTGTGGTGTCGCTGGAAATGGCGTC
Organism: Roseibium sp. AWQ4_290; assembly: GCF_056160985.1. NCBI lineage: Bacteria > Pseudomonadati > Pseudomonadota > Alphaproteobacteria > Hyphomicrobiales > Stappiaceae > Roseibium > Roseibium sp. AWQ4_290. Next base: position 63,111 of record NZ_JBSWYG010000018.1, on the reverse strand, counting down.
GGTGCTGCTGGCCCTTTCAAGCCTGAGCTTTCTGGGTATCGGCGCCCAGCCCCCCATGGCCGAGTGGGGCGCGATGCTGGACGAGGCACGGCCGTTTTTTGCCAGTGCGCCGCATATGCTGCTGGTCCCGGGCGCGGCGGTCACGCTAGCGGTCCTGGCGTTCAACCTCATCGGCGAAGGGCTGCGCGATCTTCTGGATAAACGGGAGCCCTATCAATGGTAACCCCGGTTCTTGAGGTGAAGGATCTGACCGTCACGACATCGGCCGGACAGGCTCTGCTGGACCGGATCGGCTTTCAGTTGGCGCCGGGCGGACGCCTGGGCCTGATCGGGGCGAGCGGCAGCGGCAAATCCATGACGGCTGCGGCACTTTGCGGCGTGTTGCGGCCGCCACTTCAGGTCCAGTCAGGACAGGTTCTCCTGAACGGCCGTGATATTATGGCGCTTGACGCAAAAGCGTGGCGGGCGGTGCGGGGCCAGTCGGTGTTCCAGATTTTCCAGTCGCCGGGAACGGCTCTGTCGCCCGGGCTGCGCATTGCCCGCCAGCTGGAGGAGGCCGCCCGGCAGGCGGGCCGGGACAGTCTGGCGCCTGTGGGTCAGGCCCTGGAGGCGGTTCGGTTGCCGGAGGATGTGCTGCGCACCTATCCTTATCAGCTTAGCGGCGGCATGAAACAGCGGGTGCTGATCGCCATGGCGCTGATCCTGCGGCCCAAGGTTCTGATTGCCGATGAACCGACAACCGGGCTCGATGTCCTGACTGAGCGCGACGTGCTCAAGGCGCTGAAGGTCATGCTGGACGAAACCGGCGCGGCATTGCTTTATATCAGCCACGATCTGCGCGCAGTCCGCCAGGTAGCGGCAGACAGCCTGGTCCTGTCCAAAGGGCAGGTGGTGGAAACCCTGGCGCTGGATCAGTTGGACCGGGCCGTCTCGCAGGAGGGGCAGGCGCTGGCCGCTGCGGCGCGCGAATTGGGATTTGGAAGCGCGGTTTTGGACAGGCCTGGCAGGATGCGGGGGGCGCCATGCTGACGGTCACCGGGCTTTGCAAGGCGTTCCGGGGCAGCGTGGTCCTGAGGAATATTGATCTGGAGCTGCGCCAGGGCAACGTGATGGGGCTCATCGGCCGTTCGGGCAGCGGCAAATCGACCCTGGCCCGGTGTCTTGTCGGCCTGGAGCGGGCCGACAGCGGATCGGTGGCCCTTGGGGGGCGCAAGATCGCACCTGGACAGGGTGATGCCCGGCGGCGGATCCAGTATCTGTGGCAGGATCCGGTTCAGGCCCTCAGCCCGTTTTTGAGTGCCCGGGGCACGGTCCTGGAAACGCTGAACGGGTTCCGCATCGGGGCGGCACGCGGGCGCAAGCAGCGGGCGGAGCAGCTGTTGCAGGATCTTGGCATCGGGGGCGCGCTGCAGACCCAGCGTCCGCATATGCTGTCCGGCGGCCAGTGCCAGCGGGTTGCGCTGGCCCGCGCCCTTGCGGCAGAGCCGGATGTGCTCATTCTGGATGAACCGTTTTCGTCGCTTGATCTGGCAACTCAGGTCACCACCATGGAGCTTCTGGAAACACTCCTGCAGGACCGTGCCCTCGCCGTCTTGATCATCAGCCACGACCTTGCGCCTCTGCTACGGTTAAGCCACCGTATCGCAGTGCTGGAGGCGGGCAGTCTAGCGGAAGATCTGCCAACGGCCCGCTTCCTGGACAGGGCAAGCCACCCCCTGTCACGGGCCTATGCGGCACAAGCAGGGCGGGCGCTGGCGGCAGTGGCTGCCCCTGGTGTGGGCTGAGACGGACTGTCATCCGCCTCCAGCAGCTTTCAATCCGGGCTTCTGATCAGAGCTTCGGCCTCGATTTCAACCCGGTGATCCCCAATCAGGCCGGCCACAACAACCAGCGTGTTGGCGGGTTTGATATCCGCAAACACGCGGCCATGGGCGCGGGAGATCTCCAGGACATCGTCGTCATCGACAATATAGATGCGGGTGCGGATCACATCTTCCGCTGCGCCCCCGAGGGCGGCCACCGCAGCCAGGATCTTGTCGAGAATAAAGGTTGTCTGGGCGGCCGCATCGTCCGGTGCAACGGCCCGCGCCGCGCCGGCCACGGCGGTTGTTCCGGAAACGAGAATCCGGTTGCCGATCCGGTGCGCCCGGCAATAGCCCGCAATCTCTTCCCAATCCGATCCGGTGAGCACCTGCTGCGCGTCGGTGCGGTGCGGTGCCTGGGCCGCGCTATGCGCCCGGGGCATTTCGGCCAGGTGGTGGCTCAGATCGCCCGATGCGGTCAGGAAAGGCGGGCGCCGGTATTCATCGCCGCAATCGCCCGGCACCATCTGCGTTCTTGCAAAGGCGCGATCGAGACGGTTCAGGTCTTCATCGTCCAGCATGAAGGAAAACAGTTTGGTGTTGTCGGCAATATGCTCGCTCTCGCCTAGCCGCGCCCCCACGATCACTCCGGCAACGGCTGGCTGTTGCAGCACCCAGCGGGTGGCGACATTGGCCAGGGAGACACCATGCTTCTGGGCAATGGTACCTGCGGCTTGCAGGATTTCCTGGAAACCGTCCCAGCCGCCGGCCGCGTCTATGAAGCGCTTGTATTTCATTTTCGACCAGTCGGAAATCCCGCTGGGGTCCGGCGTACCTAGCCAGCGCTGGGACAGGAAGCCGCCGCACAATGTGCCATAGGCGAGCAGCTTCACATCTTGTTGCGCGCACAGCTCCGACAAGGGCCCAAGGGCGCGCCGGTCAACCATGGAAAAGGACACCTGGTTGGTGACCAGCGGGATGCCATCGGCAAGCGCCAGGCGCAAATGGGCGGCGTCGAAATTGGTGACCCCGAGGGCCTTGATCATGCCTTCATCCCTCAGTTTCCTGAGTTCGTGCAGTGCGTCCAGCCAGGCCGGATGCTCAAAGCTCCACCAGTGGAACTGAAGCAGGTCGATGCAGCTGGTGCCCAGCCGGTCGAGGCGCTCCTCGACACCGGCCCGGACCACTTCCGCCGTCATCGGGCCCGGTTCCGGGCACCATTTGGTGCAGATCTGCGGTTTTGCGGGATGCCCGTCCCGAGCCAGCAAACGGCCGCAGATGACTTCCGCGCTGCCATAGTGGTCGGCCATGTCGAAGGTGGAAAATCCGGCTTTCAGATATGGCTCCAGATGATCGGCGCCCCGGTCCGGGTCGATCGGTCCGCGATCCTTTTCAATGTCGGCGACTTGCCAGAGGCCGGTCAGAACGCGGCTGATCTCCAAACCGTCTGCGAGGCTGTGGCGCTGCGGGGTGGCGGTCATGCAAATGTCCTTCAGGTTTCAGGAAGCAGCAGCTTGAAGCTGCGTTCAATGTCGAGGGTGAGCGCCTCTTGGGCAGCAGCCCGGTCTTTGCCGCGCAGGGCGGCGATGATCTGCTCGTGGTGAATATGTTCTGGCATCCTGACGGCGGCCTGCTCCTTGACCACCAGATTCAGGAAGGCGCCATATTGCAGCCAGAGCGCTTCCACCAGCGGCAGGATCACTTTGGAACGCGCTTGCCTGTAGAGGCTGAAGTGAAAGGCGTAATTCAGGGTCAGGTCAGGTGTGCTGTCCTTCGCGCGCGGGGTGGCGATGATGGCCGCAAGCGCATCGATCCCGGCCGGATCGATATGGTCCATGGCCTCATCCAGCAACAGGCATTCCAGGGCCAGGCGAGCCCTCTTGAGTTCGCGCATCCGCTCCGCATCAAAGGCGGGCACGGCAAGCGTCCGGCTGGGCGTATCGATCAGCGCACCTTCCGCCACCAGGCGGCGCACGGCTTCGCGCACAGGGGTCATGGAGGTGCCGAGCTGGTCGGCCAGCGCGCGCAGGCTCACGGTTTCGCCCGGTGCAAAGGCGCCGCGTGTAAAGGCCTCCCTCAAGGCGTTGTAAACGCTCTCCCTCAGTTTGGACTGGTCTATCGGGGCGATTTTCGGCTCATTCATCGCTCTGCCCTCTGTTTGGCGTCCGCTTCTTGTCTTGACATTGAAATTTTGAGACATAGTATAAAATATCACAGATCACAATCAAGGCGCCAAGACAAAAAACCGGGGAGCGCAGTGGCTGACAACAGTGAGGAGAAATCCGGAACGCCTCCGGCGGGGGCGGACGACGGGTTCTGGCTATATGACCTGAAGGTCGAGACCGTGCTGGACGGCCGCACGCCGGTCTGCCGCCATGTGGAAGGCGAAAGCTTTGCCGTGGAGGGCGAGGCGCTTGTGTTTTCCGCCGGGCAGCGCGTGTCCATGTATGCGCTTGCGGCGGTCCTGCCGCTTTTGCCCGCAAAGCAGCGGGACACACACCCGGCCGACTGGATGACCACCGACGCCGAGGTCGCCTGTCCCGATCCCCATTGCGGCGGCCGCTTCAAAATCACCCGGACGAAGAAGCGCTGGTTCTCTCACGCGGAAACCACCGGCCTGCCCGGGGCGCGCAGCACCCCTTACTGGCAGAAGGATGAGGCCGAATGAGCGCAGAAACCGCAGAGCTGCGGCCCGGCCATGCAATTTCCCGTGTCATCAAGGGTGGCTGGCAGCTGGCCGGAGACCATGGTCCGGTGGACCCTGCCTCGGCCATTGCCGACATGGAAGCCTTTGTGGATGCTGGCATCACAGCCTTTGATTGCGCCGACATTTATACGGGCGTGGAAGAGATGATCGGCACCTTTATTGCCGATCTGCGCCGCAGGCGCGGAGGAGAGACTGCCAGCCGGGTTCAGGTGCACACGAAGCTGGTGCCGGATCTGGAAAGGCTGGCGGATCTTCAGGATCATGAGGTGGAGGCGATTGTCGACCGGTCGTTGAAGCGGCTGCGCATCGACCGGCTTCATCTGGTGCAATTCTACTGGTGGGACACTGGGATCGGCGCGCCTGTCAAGGCCATGGAGGCTTTGAAGCGCTGCCAGGACACGGGCAAGATCGCCCATCTCGGGGTCACCAACTGGGATGTTGCCGACACAAGGCCGTTTCTGGACGCGGGCATCGATCTGGTGTCGACCCAGGTGCAATATTCCCTGCTCGACCGGCGCCCGGCGCACACCCTGGTGCCTTGGTGTGCGGAAAATGATCTGCAGCTTCTGTGTTACGGCACATTGGCCGGGGGGTTCCTGACAGAAACCTGGCTCGGCCAGCCGGACCCGGGCTTTGTCTTTGACAACCGGTCTTTGGTGAAATACCGGCTGATCATTGATGAATTCGGTCCCTGGTCCGCTTTTCAGGAGCTTCTTGAACTGTTGCAGGACATCGGCGCGCGCCACGGCGTGACGCTCAGTTCCGTTGCAACCCGCTGGGTGCTGCAGCAGCCCCGGGTCGCCGCTGCCATTGTAGGGGCGCGCTATGCCCGGCATCTGCCGAAGACCCTTGAGGTGTTCCGCTTCCAGCTCGATGACAGGGACCTGGGCCAGATTGCAGCTCTTCTGGCCCGGGCTCCCGGCCCCCAGGGGCCCGTCTTCGGGCTGGAAGGGGACCGGGCCGGGCGCCATGGCCGGATCATGAAATACAATCTCAACACCCGGCCGGATGACAAGGTACTGGGGGCCGCTGATGGCTGAACCGATCCTGCAGCTTGACGGCATCAGCCGGTCTTTCGGAGACTTCCAGGCGGTTGACGGGGTCACGCTCAGCATTCGGACAGGCTCGATCACCGGCCTGATCGGCCCGAACGGGGCCGGAAAATCAACGCTTTTCAATGTGCTGGCCGGGGATCTGGCGCCAACCGGCGGCCGGATCGCTTATTTCGGCACGGATATTTCGTCCTTGCCGCCGGACCGCCGATTCGCGCAAGGGCTGGGCCGCACGTTCCAGATCCCCCGGCCTTTCAAGCGCATGAGCGTTCTTGAAAATGTCATGCTGGCGCCCTTGAACCAGAGCGGAGAAACCCTGTGGGGGGCGGTGTTCGGACGGGGCCGGATGCGCATCCAGGAACAGGAGATCCGCCGCCGGGCGCTGGAGGTTCTGGATTTCGTGACCCTGCTACCCCTTGCGGATCAGCCCGCGGGCAAGATTTCCGGGGGCCAGATGAAACTTCTGGAACTGGCCCGGGTGCTGATGGGCGATCCCAAACTCATCCTTCTGGATGAACCGGCGGCCGGCGTCAATCCGGCGCTGACCGAGATCCTGATCGGGAAGATCGAGGAATTGAACCGGACCGGCAAAACCTTCCTGATCATCGAGCACGACATGGATTTTGTTATGCGCCATTGCGATCCGGTGATTGCACTGGCGGAAGGCAAGGTGGTCTTTGAAGGCAGTGCCAAGGACGCCCAGTCCAATCCACTGCTGCTGGATGCCTATCTGGGGGCACCCGCCGATGTCTGACGCCGTGCTGACCATTGACCGGGTCACGGCAGGCTATGTGCCGGATCTTCCCATCTTGAGCGATGTTTCCCTGACCGCGCAAAGGGGCAAGATGACCGCCATCATCGGGCCGAACGGGGCGGGCAAATCCACATTGATCAAGACCGTTTTCGGCCTGCTGCCGGTCAGCAGCGGCGCGATCCGTATTGAGAGCCGCGACATCACGCAGGAGACGCCGGACCGGATGACCGGGGTTGGCGTTGCCTATGTACCCCAGACGGACAATGTGTTCCGGACCCTGACCATCCAGCAAAATCTGGATCTAGCCCTGAAAGGACAAGCTGACCCGCCCGCCAGATTGGCAGAGCTTTTCCAGCGCTTCCCGGTGCTGGCAGACAAGCGGGTGCAAAAGGCCGGCTCCCTTTCCGGAGGCCAGCGGCAGTTTCTGGCCGTCGCCATGGCTTTGGCGGCCGTGCCCCGAGTGATCCTGATGGACGAGCCTTCCGCAGGCCTGTCGCCCAAGGCGGCCGAAGAGGTGCTGGATCACGCCAAGGCGCTCACGGATCAGGGGGTAACGATCCTGCTGGTCGAACAGAATGTGAAACAGGCCCTGCGCCGCGCCGATCATTGTTATGTGCTGGCTGAAGGCCGCAACCAGCTTGACGGACCGTCCAGGAGCCTGTTGGAAGACCCGGCTCTGGGCCGCATTTATCTCGGCGGTGAAAGGCGGGGCGTGGCATGATACAGCATCTTGTTGACGGGGTCCTGGTCGGCTCCTACCTGTCCCTTGGCGCCATCGGCCTCACACTTGTGATGCATATCTTGCGTTTCGCCAATTTCTCCCATGCCGAACTGCTGTCCGTTGGGGCCTATTGCGCGCTTGTCTTTGACAGGTTGTTCGCCGCGCTCACTCCGGTCCTGTCTGAAAAACTCGGCGGCCTCTCGCTCACCGGTGCGCTGCTACTGGCCATGCTGGCCTCCATGGTCCTGACCGGGCTGACGGCGGTGTTGATTGACAAGTTCATATTCAAAAGGGTTCGGGAGAAGGGCGGGGAACTCTCCATGGTGTTTGCGTCGTTCGGCATTTCTCTTGTCATCCGCAATGTCATCGGCCTGATCTTTGGCCTGTCAGGGGAGCTTTATTCCCGCGACATTGCCTTTGCCATGGTCCTGTCCCGTGATCCGTTGCTGCTGGTCAAGCCCGACCAGCTGTTTGTGCTAGCGGCAGCGCTTGTTCTGATGCTGCTGCTTTATCTTGTGCTGTCGCGCACCACATTCGGCTTTGCCCTGCGCGCGGTTGCGGAAAATCCGGGGCTGGCCCAGGTGCACGGGGTCAGTCTGAAACGCATGGTGATGGTGGTCTGGCTCATTGGCGGCGGGCTCGGCGCGGTTGCCGGGGTGTTTTACGGCCTCAGCTATCAGATCACGCCGGTTATGGGCCGGGATCTGGTCCTGCCGATCTTTGCCGCCACCATTGTCGGCGGCATCGGCAGCATCTACGGGGCAGTTCTGGGCGGTTTTATTGTGGGCATTGCCTCAAACCTGGCCTTGCTCCTTTTGCCCTCCGGCTACAGCCCGTCGGTGCCGTTCCTGATGATCCTCGCTGTGCTGTTGATCCGCCCCAACGGGCTCTTCGGGGAGGCCCGGGCATGATCGGCATTGCTTCCTATCTGATTTTCTTTCTCACCGTTGCCGCCATTTTGGGGATCGCCGTTCTGGGTCTGAACCTCCAATGGGGCAATACCGGCCTGTTCAATGGCGGCGTCGTCGCCTCCTTCGGGGCCGGGGCCTATGGCACGCTGATCCTGGGCGGGGCCCCGCAGGCCGGCCAGCTGGGCGGGTTCGGCCTCTTTTATCCGCTCGCGCTTTTGGGCGGCATGGCCTTTGCCGGGGGGCTGGCCTGGATTGTGGGCAAGCTGACCTTGCGCCTGCGCCACGATTACTTGGCCATTGCCACTTTCGGTGTGGCGGTCGCCTTTGAAAATGTAGTGCGCAACGCCACTGCGCTCACCGGCGGGGCTCAGGGCATTCGGGGGTTCGAGCGCCCTTTCCAGGCGCTGCTCGGGGATGGGTTTAGCTACAATCTGGCCTTTCTGATCTGCGTTCTGGGAATTCTGGCACTGGTTTTCCAGTTTCTGGAGCGCTTGACCGTGTCTCCGTTCGGCCGGCTACTGCGCGCCATCCGCGAGGACGAGACCGCAGCACAGTCTCTGGGCAAGGCGCCGGACCGCATTCGCCTCCTGTCTTTCGTCACAGGCTCGGTCATCATTGGCCTTGCTGGCGGGCTGTACGGCACCTTCTATGCTTTTGTCAGTCCACAGGACGTTCTTCCCATCCTGACCTTCCAGATCTGGGCCATGCTGATTGTCGGCGAGGCCGGAAACACGAAGGGCGCCCTGGCCGGGGCCTGCCTCATATGGGGCGCCTGGACCTTTTCGGGATGGGGGCTGTCACGCTTCGCGCCTGTCGAAGCCCAGCTCTACACCGGATCGATCCAGTTCATCCTGATCGGCCTGGTGATTGTCGGCATGCTGCTTTGGAGGCCGCAGGGCCTTTTTCCCGAGCAGCTGGTCGTTTCCCAACCCGGCCAGAACCGGGAGAAGTCAAAAGTAGAGGGGTTCACATGAAGAAGTCACTTATCTTTGCCGCTTTTGCGGCAGGGGTCTCCGCGTTGAGCACCGGTGCCCAGGCCCAGGACTGCACCACCAAAATAGGCGCCACCCTGCCGACCTCCGTCGATTGGGGCCGCCCGATTGCCGAAGTCGCCCAGTTTGCGATCGATCAGGTCAACGAGGCCGGTGGCGCGGCCGGCTGCAAGATCGAGATGGTCCTGCGCGATACCCAGGTTGATCCCAAGGTCGGCGTGGATGCTGCCAAGGCACTGGTCGATCTGGAAGGGGTCAAGCTGCTGCTTGGGGCCGTTTCCTCCGGCGTGTCCATGCCGATCCTGACCTCGGTCACCGGTCCGTCAGGCGTCATGCAGATGTCCTGCTGCTCCTCTTCCACCGCCTTCACCAAGCTGGCCGAGGACGGCAAGACCAAGGGTCTTTGGTTCCGAACCTTTGCCACCACCGCCGTACAGGCGGCCATGGGGGCCAAGGTGGCGGCGGATAACGGCTATAAGAAGATCGCCATTTTGTACAAGAATGACGACTGGGGCCAGGATATGGCCCGGCTGATTGCCGCCGATTTCGCCGCCGACGGCATTGAGGTGACCGCGTCCGTGGCCATCAACGACGCTCAGCCCTCTTACCGGGCCGAGGTGACCAAGGCCCTCACCGGCCAGCCGGATGCGCTCTATCTGGCGCTTTATCCCAATGAGGGCACGTCGGCCGTGCGCGAATGGCTGTCCCTTGGCGGCACGCAGAACATGATCCTTGCCAACTCGCTGAAATCCGACGAGTTCCGGGACAATGTCGGCCTGCAATATCTGGGCAAGGCCCTGGGAACGGACACGGCCTCGCCGCGGGTTGCCAGCGCCGATGCGTTCAAGGCTGCCTATGAAAAGAAATTCGGCTCCGAGCCGAACGGACCGGGCCTTGCCAACAGCTTTGATGCGGCCATGATCTCGCTTCTGGCCATGGAAGCGGCCGGCAAAGAGGCGTCCGGCGCCGAGATCGCTGCCGCCGTTGCCAAGGTCACGGACCCGGACGGAACACCGGTGACGGCGGATGTAGCCGGGTTCAAGGCAGCCAAGGCGGCCCTCGCGGAAGGTGGCACGGTCAAATATCAGGGCGCGACAGGCGATGTGCGGTTTGACGCCAATGGCGATGTCTCGGCTCCGGCCGTTGTCTGGAAGTTCTCCGAAAGCGGCACGGAGGAGGTGGAATATCTCTCCCTGGCCGAGGTGGATGCCTATATCGCCACGCTGAAGAAGTAAGACCGCCGCCCTTGAAAAACCTTCAGAGCTGCCCGGCGCTGAGCGCCGGGCGGTTGTTCATAGGGTTTGACCGGCTTCTAGTCCACTTCCACCAGCTCGACCTTGTAGCCCCACAGCCGTTCCACATATTTCAGCGTTGCCGCCCGGCTGGAGGCTTCCAGAGGCACGGCGTTGCGCTGGACGGATTGAAGATGCAGACACCGGTCACCGAGAAGGTCGGCGTCGGCCACCTGAATGTCCGGCTCCATCGCCGCAAGGTCATGATCCTGGGCCAGCACATCGCGCAAATGCCGGTAGCCATGGGTGTTGTGAATGCCGGTGACCGTGCAGAAGCGCGAATGGGACTCATCGGAAATCGCAAACATGCGGAACCGGCGCATGACCGTGGGCGACAGGAATTGCTGGATGAAGCTCTCATCCCGGTAATTGGCCCAGGCATGTTTCAGCACCGTGCGCCAGTCTCCTGATCCGGCAATTTCGGGGAACCACTCCCGGTCCTCTTCTGTCGGGTCCGTGCAGACCCGTTTGATGTCCTCCATCATGGCAAAGCCGAGCGCATATGGGTTGATACCGGAAAACCGGGGATCATCGAAGCCGGGCTGGGTCAGAACATTGGTGTGGCTGTGCAGGATTTCAAGCATGGCTCCATCGGAGAGGCGTCCATCGGCATGCAACTTGTTCAAGATGTAGTAATGAACAAAACAGGCGCAGCCCTCGTTCATCACCTTCGTCTGTTTCTGCGGGTAAAAATACTGGCTGATATTGCGCACGATCCTTAAGGCTTCGCGCTGCCAGGGGGCCAGTATGGGGCTGTAAAGCTCCAGGAAATACAAGAGGTTTTCTTCCGGCAGCTGCATATCCCGCTTGCGGCCCAAGAGGCCGGTGTCCTTCAGGCGCTTGGCGTCGCTCTGGTTGGGCAGTGTGTTCCAGAGATAATAGACATTCTGCTGGGCGGCGGCGATGCGCTGCTGACGCTGCTCTTCCGCTTCGCGCAGGGACAACTGGCGCGGGCGCCGGTGGCGGAATACCCCGTGGGGCATCAGGGCGTGAGCTGCGTCCAGGGTGGCCTCCACCTCGCTGCCCCCGTGTTTTTCCTCGCACTCGGCCAGAAAGCGGCGGGCGTATTCCAGATAGTCCAGAATCCCGTCCGCATCGGTCCATTGTTCAAACAGGTGGTTGGATTTGAAGAAGTGGTTGTGCCCGAAGGCCGCATGGGCCATCACCAGCGCCTGCAGCGGCATGGTGTTTTCTTCCAGGCAGTAGCTGATGCAGGGATTGGAGTTGATCACGATCTCATAGGCAAGGCCCCGGGCGCCCTTCCGGTAGAGCCGCTCATGCCCGAGAAAATGCTTGCCGAAGGACCAGTGGTGATACATCAGCGGCATCCCCACGGACGAGTAGGCATCCAGCATCTGTTCTGAGGAGATGATCTCGATCTGGTTGGGATAAAAATCCAGCTCCAGATCGTCCCTCGCCACCTCTTCAATGGCATCAAGGGTGCGCCGGAGCGTGTCGAAGTCCCAGTCGGTCTGATCGAACAGGAGCTCCGGTTTGGAGCGGGCGGTTCGTCTAGCCATGGCTTTTTCCTGCGGGCTCACGGGCAAACAGCTCGCGGAAGACAGGATAGATATCCGCGATCCTGGAGACCCGCTTGCGGGCGAAATTGGGCCAGCGCTCGGCCACCGAGCCATAGGATTCCCAAAGCTCCATGCCCGTTGCTTCGCTGTTGATCAGCTGCGCTTCGTCCTCGCCCACAATCTCCACATAGGCGAAATACTGGCAGACCGGCATCAGTTCCTGGGTGAGCAGCGCCACACAGCGCTCCGAGTCGCCGCTGAAATTCTCGCCGTCCGAGGCCTGGGCCGCATAGATGTTCCATTCGGAGGGCGGATAGCGCTCCCGGATCACCTCATTCATCACCACCAGGGCGGAGCTGACCATGGTGCCGCCGGTTTGCGGGGAATAGAAAAACGTGTCCTCATCAACTTCCGAAGCGTCATGGGTATGGCGGATGAAGACGATTTCGGTTTTCTCGTAGCGCCGGTTCAAAAACAGGTGCAGCAGCATGAAAAAGCGCTTGGCAAGGTCCTTTTCCCGCTCGCCCATGGAGGCCGAGACATCCATGAGGCAGAACATCACCGCATTGGAGTTCGGTTCCGGCTGCTGGACAAAATAATTGTAGCGCACATCCAGCGGGTCGATATAGGCGATCACCTTGCGCCGCTTCTGCAGCTTTTCATATTCGGTGCGCAGGGCCTTCAGATCCGCGCGCTGTTTCGCCGTCGGCTTGGAAACGGCCTCCAGCGTCAAGATGCGCTTCAAAAGCTCCTGGGCGTCTTTGTCCCGGGGGCGCTTCAGCCCGATGCGCCGTCCTAGCGCATTGCGCATGGTGCGGGCGACATTGATATTGGCCGGGGCGCCCGAGGTGGAATAGCCCGCCCTGTGCGGATGGGTCTTTGTGATTTCCTTCAGGCTCTCCTTCACCAGATCCGGCAGCTCCAGATCGTCAAAGAAGAAATCGAGGAATTCTTCCCGCGACAGGGCGAACAGGAAATCATCCTGCCCCTCGCCATCAGGGGCTCCCTGCTTACCGGCGCCGCCGCCGCCGGTGCGGGGTGGTTTTTCAATCCGGTCGCCGGCCTGAAAGGTCTTGTTGCCGGTAAAGACACGCTCGCGGCGGCCGCCATCTGCGGCCTTGCGGAAGGTCGGCTCGGCGACGCCCTCTGTGGGGACCGACACGTTTTTCGCCCGGCCTACATCGGCAATGCTGCGCTCGCGCACGGCTTCTTCCACGGCTTTCTTGATCTGCGTGCGCACCCGTTTCAAGAACCTGCGCCGGTTGCTCAGGCTCTTGTCTTTCGGGTTCAGCCGCCGGTCGATGAAATGCGCCATTGTTCAATGCGCCCCCATCCGCCTACCCGGCCTTGTTCACGCGCATATACCACTCCACCAAGCGGCGAACCTGCCGTTTCGTGTAGCCGTGCCCGGTCATGCGCTCGACGAATTCATGGTGCTTTTCGTCGGTTTTCTTGTCCCGCTTGGCCCCGAAGCTGATGACGGGCAGCAGCTCCTCGACCTTGCCGAACATGCGCTTTTCAATGACCTGGCGCAGTTTTTCATAGCGGCGCCAATCCGGGTTCTGGCCCTGGTTTTCCGCGCGGGCACGCAGCACGAATTTCACGACCTCGTTGCGGAAGTCCTTCGGGTTGGCGACACCTGCGGGCTGCTCGATCTTCTCCAGTTCCTTTTCCAGAACCTCCCGGTCGAAGATCTGGCCCGTGTCCGGGTCCTTGTAGTCCTGTTCCTCGATCCAGGCATCCGCATAGGCGATGTAGCGGTCGAACAGGTTCTGACCGTAGTCGGTGTAGGATTCCAGATAGGCTTTCTGGATTTCGTTGCCGATGAATTCCGCGTAGTGCGGGGCCAGTTCCGTCTTCAGGAAGTCCAGATAGCGGCTTTCGGTTTCCGCATCGAACTGTTCCCGCCGCACGGCCTGTTCCAGTACATACATTAGGTGCACCGGATCGGCGGAGATTTCCTCCGTGTCATGATTGAAGGTTTCCGACAGAACCTTGAAGGCAAACCGGGTGGAAATGCCGTTCATGCCCTCGTCGACGCCGGCTGCGTCCCGGTATTCCTGCAAGGATTTCGCCTTGGGATCGGAATCCTTCAGCATGTCGCCGTCATAGACCCGGAGCTTGGAATAGAGCGTCGAATTTTCATGTTCATGCAGGCGGGTGAGCACGCTGAACCGGGCCAGAAGCGGCAGGGTCTCAGGAGCGCAGGGGGCATCTACCAGAGCGCTCTGGCTCAGCAGCTTTTCATAGATATCCGCCTCGGCAGAGGCCCTGAGGCAGTAGGGCACCTTGACCACGCTGATCCGATCCAGAAACGCTTCATTGTTCTTGTTGTTCTTGAACTGGCTCCATTCGGATTCGTTGGAATGGGCCAGGATCAGCCCCTGGAACGGCAAGGCGCCGATATTTTCGGTGCCCACATAGGACCCTTCCTGGGTCGCTGTCAGCAAGGGGTGCAGCACCTTGATCGGGGCCTTGAACATCTCCACGAATTCCATCAGGCCTTGAGTGGTCCGGTTCAAGGCGCCGGAATAGCTGTAGGCGTCCGGGTCATCCTGGCTGAATTCCTCCAGCTTGCGGATGTCCAGCTTGCCGACCAGGGCAGAGACATCCTGATTGTTCTCATCTCCCGGTTCGGTCTTGGTAACGCCAATCTGACGCAAGCGCGAGGGATAAAGCTTGACGATGGAAAATTTGGAAATGTCGCCTTCGAACTCGTCGAGACGCTTGGTGGCCCAGGGGGAGATCAGCCCGGTCAGCAGGCGCCGGGGAATATTGTATTTGTCTTCCAGGAGGTCGCCGACCCGGTTGGCGCTGAAAAGGCCAAGGGGGGATTCATAGACCGGGCTGATCTGATCGCCCGCCTTAAGCACATAGATTGGCTCCTGCTCCATGAGCTTTTTCAGGATTTCGGCCATACTGGATTTGCCGCCGCCGACCGGTCCGAGCAGGTAAAGGATCTGCTTGCGCTCTTCCAGACCCTGGCTGGCATGGCGGAAGAAACCGACGATCCGCTCGATCGTGGCCTCCATGCCGAACAGGTTTTTGAAAGGGGCGTAGCGCTTGATCGTCCGGTTCATGAAAATCCGGCCCAGCCGCTGATCCTGGCTGGTGTCGATAATCTCCGGCTCGCCAATGGCGGCCATCATGCGCTCGGCCGCCGTCGCGCGCATCAAAGGGTCGTCCCTGCATCCCAGCAGGTAATCCTGGATGGAAAGTTCCTCCAGGTTCCTATTTCGGTAATCTTCCGCGAAACGCGTGTAAATCTCCATGTTCCAACTTCCAGCTAGGCGATCCCAAACAGCCTGCCCCCATATAAATTAGATGGGACAAACGCATGTTCTGGCAACTTAATCTTTGGGGTTTGTCATAAAATTTGATTGCGAAAATTATTCAATCCAGCAGCGTCAACTTTCTATCCTCATTGATAACGCTACGTTATGAATTGCCAGTCCGCAGACCCGACAGCCGGGTCAACAGAACGGCCACCGACTTGACCTTGAATTTCCTCAAGAGCCGGGCCCGCACATCTTCCACCGTGCGCGGCGAAAGACCCAGCAGACGGGCCATTTCCTTGCTGGTCAGCCCTTTTGAAAGCAGCAGCAAAACGTCCCGTTCACGTGGGGTGAGTTTCGGCCCGCTGCGGGTGTCGTCAATCAGCGCAAAGCTCAGAACCGTGCGGGCGAGCGGCTGATCCGGTGTCAAGGTTCTGGCCCGGAAACGGCACCAGATCCGCGAGCCGTCGGCCCTGCGCATCAGCCGCTCATCCGTATAGGGCAGCGACTGGCTGAGCGGCTTCAGGCCGATGTCCCGAACTTGATGAAATTCCTCGTCCGAGCCGTAGAGCAACCGGAAACTGCGCCCCAGAAGCTGGTCTTTTTCATATCCGAACATATCGGCAAAAGTCTGGTTGCAGGTTCTGATGACACGATGCTCGGTCAGCGCCAGGCCCATGGGCGCATAGTCGAATGCAAGGCTGTTGATATCCTGCATGGCTCACCGTGATCCTACGGTATTGGCACCGTAGGTGGATGGTAGCATAGTTCCTGTAAATTTTGCCAGATCAGGACTGGGCCGCATGGATTTGACCGATCAACTGATTCGAGAAATCGAGGCAAGACGCGAGGATCTGATCGCGCTGACCCAGGATCTGTTGCAAATCCCGACCCTCAATCCGCCGGGCGAAAACTACCGGGAGATCTGCGACTATCTCGCCGGGCGCCTCAAGGCCTCCGGCTTTGACATCGAGCTGGTGCGCGCCCATGGCGCGCCTGGGGACAGCGAAAAATATCCGCGCTGGAATGTGGTTGCACGGCGCGAAGGCCCCCGGCCGGGAGAGTGTGTTCATTTCAACAGCCATATCGATGTGGTCGATGTCGGGCTCGGCTGGACGCGGGACCCATTTGGCGGGGAGCTTCACGACGGCAAGATCTACGGGCGCGGGGCCTGTGACATGAAGGGCGGTCTTGCGGCCAGCATCGTTGCGGCCGAGGCGTTTCTGGCGGTGTGCCCCGGCTTCTCCGGGGCGGTGGAGATCAGCGGCACGGCGGATGAGGAATCCGGCGGTTTCGGTGGGGTCGCCTATCTGGCTGGCAAAGGCTATTTCGCACCGGAGCGCGTGCAGCATGTCATTATTCCCGAACCTCTCAACAAGGACCGGATCTGCCTTGGCCATCGGGGGGTTTGGTGGGCGGAGGTGGAAACTTTCGGGGAAATCGCCCACGGCTCCATGCCGTTCCTTGGCGATTGTGCGGTCCGGCATATGGGCGCGGTTCTGGAAGAGATGGAAGACAGCCTCTTTCCCGCCCTTGCGGAAAAACGGACCGAAATGCCCGTGGTGCCGGAAGGGGCGCGTCAGTCGACCCTCAACATCAACTCGATCCATGGCGGCCAGTCGGAAGGCGATGCTGACTTTACCGGTCTGCCGAGCCCCTGTGTTCCCGACAGTTGCCGCATGATCATCGACCGCCGCTTTCTGCTTGAAGAGACCATTGAGGATGTGCAGGCTGAAATCACCGGGATCCTGGAAACGGTTGCGGACAAGAGGAACACTTTCAAATACGAGATGCGGGAATTGCACCGGGTCCTGCCGACCATGACGGACAAGGAGGCGCCGGTGGTGCAAACGGTGGCAAAAGCCATTCAGGAAACCATGGGCAAACAGGCCGAATATGTCGTCAGCCCGGGAACCTATGACCAGAAACATATCGACCGGATCGGAAAACTGAAAAACTGCATCGCCTACGGTCCCGGCATTCTGGATCTTGCACATAAACCGGATGAATATGTGGGTGTGGAGGATATGCTGGATTCAGCAAAGGTGATGGGCCGGGCGCTGATCGATCTGCTTGCGGGGCGGTGAAGACGCGGGACAAGAAACATAAGGGGACAGACATGGCATTGAACTGGTGTGTGAACAGGATAAGAACGGGTCTGATCGGCGCATTGGCACTGATGGCCAGCATCGGCATGGCCGAGGCCAAGAGCGATATTGTGGTGGCAATGCAGCTTGAACCGCCTCATCTTGACCCGACCAGCGCGGCGGCCGGGGCCATCGATTCTGTGCTTTACGCCAATGTGTTTGAAGGGCTGACCCGCTTCGGGCCGGACGGGTCCGTCAATCCGGGCCTTGCCGAAAGCTGGACGGTGTCTGGCGACGGCAAGACCTATGTGTTCAAGCTCCATGACGGGGTGACGTTCCACGACGGCACGAAGATGACGGCCGAGGATGTGAAATTCAGCCTGGACCGGGCCCGGGCTGATGACAGCGCGAATGCCCAAAAGGCGCTGTTTTCCGGAATCGATACGGTTGAGGTGGTGGATCCGCTGACGGTGAAGGTCACGCTGAAAGCGGCCAACAGCAATTTTCTGTTCAACATGGCCTGGGGCGATGCGGTGATCGTTGCGCCGGAAAGCATTGGCAGCATCAAGACCAGCCCCATTGGCACCGGCGCCTTCAAGTTCTCTGACTGGGTCCAGGGTGACAAGATTGATCTGGTCAAGAACCCGGACTATTGGGGCCCCCCGGCCAAGCTCGAAAAGGTCACCTTCAAGTTCATTTCCGATCCGACTGCTGCTTTTGCCGCGATGATGGCCGAGGATGTCAATGTCTTCGTCAACTATCCTGCCCCGGAAAACCTGCCCCAATTCGAGGCCGATCCGCGGTTCCAGGTGATTGTCGGCACGACGGAAGGCGAAACCATCCTCGCCATGAACAACAAGCAGCCGCCGTTCGACAATCTCAAGGTGCGTGAAGCGGTGGCCCATGCCATTGACCGGCAGGCGGTCATTGACGGCGCCATGTTCGGCTATGGCACGCCAATCGGTACCCATTTCGCGCCCCACAATCCCGACTATGTCGATCTGACCGGTCTCAGCGCCTATGATCCGGCGCTGTCGAAAAAGCTTCTGGCGGAAGCCGGATATCCGGACGGGTTCACCACCAGCCTGAAGCTGCCGCCGCCCTCCTATGCGCGCCGGGGCGGCGAAATCATCGCTTCCCAACTGCGGGCCGTCGGCATTCAGACCGAGATCACCAATCTGGAATGGGCCCAGTGGCTGGAACAGGTGTTTCGGGGCAAGGATTTCGGCCTGACCATTGTCAGCCACACGGAGCCGATGGATATCGGCATCTATGCGCGGCCGGACTATTATTTCCAGTATGACAGCCCGGCCTTCCAGAAACTCTATGCGCAAATCACGGCACAAACCGATCCGGAAAAGCGTTCTGCGCTGCTGAAAGACGCCGAAACAATGATCGCCAAGGACTATGTGAATGCCTATCTGTTCCAGCTGGCGTTCCCAACGGTGGCGGATGCGGGCGTTAGCGGGCTCTGGAAGAACCAGCCGACCCAGGCCACGGATCTGACGGCCGTCTATTGGGACAAATGACGCCCTTCGGGCGGGGGAACCTGCGTGACAGGCGCCCGCCCTTTCCGGTACGGCCAGACACTCAAAATACAGCCGGGACCAAACGGCTGGCAGGACCATGCTGACGTATTTTCTCAAACGCCTTGTCTCACTTGTCCTCAGCCTCGCGGTGGCGTCGGGGGTGATTTTCCTGGCGCTGGAAGTCGTTCCTGGAGACCCGGCCAGCTACATGCTCGGGATCAATGCCCAGGAAGACACGCTCAACGCCCTGAGGGAGCAGCTGGGTCTCAACGGGACGGTGCTGCAGCGCTATCTCGCCTGGGCCGGGGGGCTCCTCACCGGGGATTTCGGCATCTCCTACACCTACCGCACGCCGGTGGCGGAGCTGATTTCCGACCGGCTTCAAGTGTCTTTGCCTCTGGCCCTTTATGCTCTTGTCCTCAGCACGCTGATCGCCTTTCCCGCCGGGATCTGGGCCGCGTCACGGCGCGGGTCCTATGGGGACGCAGGCGTGATGGGTGTGACCCAGCTCGGCCTTGCCATTCCGAATTTCTGGTTCGCCATGCTCATGGTGCTGGTGTTTGCCATCAATCTGCGCTGGTTTTCTGCCGGCGGGTTTCCCGGCTGGGAAGCGGGGCTGTGGGCGGGCCTGAAAGCGCTGACCCTGCCTGCGATCGCCCTGGCGCTGCCACAGGCCAGCATTCTCACGCGGGTGATGCGCTCCAGCCTTCTGGACACGCTGGGGGAAGATTTCATCCGGTCTGCGCGCGCCAAGGGGCTGACCCGGGGCCAGGCTCTGTGGCGCCATGCGCTGCGCAATGCCTTGATTCCGGTTCTGACGATCCTCGGGTTGCAGTTTTCCTTTCTGCTGGCTGGAGCGATCATCATCGAAAATGTGTTTTATCTGCCCGGCCTTGGCCGCCTGGTGTTTCAGGCGATCAGCGCCCGGGATCTGATCGTGGTTGAGAGCGTGGTGATGCTGCTGGTCTGCGCGGTGATTATGGTAAATTTCGCCGTCGACATGGCCTATGCCCTGGTTGACCCGCGCCTGAGGCGGCCGCGATGAGGGCGCTGGTGCAGAACAGGGCCCTGCTGCCCGGGCTTGTCCTGACATTGCTCTTTACCGGGGCCGCGCTGGTCAGTCTTGTCTGGGTGCCCTACGACACCACGGTTCTGGCGATTTCTGACCGGCTGAAGCCGCCGGGTCTGGCCCACCCCTTTGGCACGGACCAGTTCGGCCGGGATATCCTGAGCATGATCATGGTGGGCGCGCGCACCTCCATTGCCGTTGCGCTGGTGGCGGTCGGCATTGGTATGCTGGCCGGGGTGCCGCTCGGGCTGGCCGCTGCCGCGCGCAAGGGCAGCCTGCTGGATGAGGGGATCATGCGGCTGAACGATCTGGTCTTTGCTTTTCCGAGCCTGCTGATCGCGGTGATGATCACGGCGGTCTTCGGCGCCTCCGCGCTCAATGCCATCATCGCCATCGGCATCTTCAACATTCCGGTCTTTGCGCGGCTGACCCGGGGCGCTGCGCTCAGCCTGTGGAGCCGGGACTATATTCTGGCGGCCCGGGTCGCAGGCAAGGGCGCAGCGCGGATTTCCGTGGAACATGTGCTGCCCAATGTCACCAACCTCCTGATCGTTCAGGGTACGATCCAGTTTTCACTCGGCATTCTGGCCGAAGCCGGCCTCAGCTATGTGGGGCTGGGCGCGCAGCCGCCGACGGCCAGCTGGGGCCGGATGCTGGCCGACAGTCAGACGATGATTTCCCTGGCTCCGAATCTGGCTCTGTTTCCGGGGCTTGCCATCCTCTTGACGGTGCTGGGCCTGAACCTGCTGGGCGACGGCCTGCGCGATCTTCTGGATCCGAAACTGCGGAGGGCGCGCGGATGAGCCTGTTGCAGATTGAGGATCTCAGCCTGTCCATCCACGGCGCGCAGGTCCTGAACAAGGTGTCCATGCGGATCGTGCCGGGCCGCATTCTGGGGGTGATCGGCGAAAGCGGGTCGGGGAAATCCATGACCGCGCTCAGCGTTTTGCAGCTTTTGCCCCATGGCGCGGCATCTTCCGGGACCATCACCCTGGATGGCCAGAACATTCTCTTAGCCCCGGAAAAAGACCTGTGCAGCCTGCGCGGCCGGGTGGCCGGAATGGTGTTTCAGGAGCCAATGACGGCGCTCAATCCCCTGATGACCATCGGCGCCCAGGTGGCCGAAACGATCCGGGTGCACGAAAACGTGTCAAAGGGCGAGGCAATGGCGCGGGCCGCAGATACCTTGCGCCGGGTGGAGCTGCCCCAGGACCGGTTTCCGCTGACCCGCTACCCACATGAGCTGTCCGGTGGCCAGCGCCAGCGGGTGGTGATCGCCATGGCGATCGCCCTGAAGCCGAAGCTTTTAATCGCGGATGAGCCGACCACCGCCCTTGATGTCACCACCCAGGCGCAGATCCTGACGCTGTTGAAACGGTTGGTGGCCGAAGATGGCATGGGGCTGATGCTGATCAGCCACGATCTGGCCGTTGTCGCCGATCTGGCGGATGATCTGGTGATCATGCGCCAGGGAGAGGTGGTGGAAAGCGGTTCGGCGGACACCCTGTTCAGAACCATGCAACATCCATATTCCCGCGCGCTGCTGGCAGCGTCTGCCCATGTGCCCGAGCGGACGGCCGGGGCGGGAGAGGCGTCTCTTCTGTCAGTGCGCGCGGTGGTGCGGGACTATGCAGACCGGACTTCCGGCTTCTGGGGCTCAGCCAACAAGGTCCGTGCGGTGGATGCTGTCAGCTTTGAACTGCGCAAGGGGGAGAGCCTTGGTCTGGTGGGCGAATCCGGATGTGGCAAATCCACCCTGACCCGCGCGATCCTGGGGCTGGAAGAGGTGCAGGGTGGCACAATCCTGTTTGACGGGGAGCCTGTCTTTACCGGGCACAAGGCGAACCGGGCCGTGCGCCGGCGCATGCAGGTGGTGTTTCAGGACCCTTATGGCAGCTTCAATCCGCGCTGGCGGGTGGACAGGCTCGTGGCCGAACCTTTTCACCTGCTGGACGCCCCGCCCAGGGGTAAGGCCCGGCAGGAGGCGGTTGTCGAGGCTTTGGAAAGCGTCGGGCTGACGGCGGAAGACCGTCTCAAATACAGCCATGAATTCAGCGGCGGCCAGCGCCAGCGGATCGCCATTGCCAGGGCGCTGATCATCCGCCCGGACCTGATCATTCTGGACGAGGCGGTCTCGGCTCTGGACGTCTCCGTCCGGGCCCAGGTGCTGGATCTTCTGGCGGATCTCGGCAGCCGCTATGCGCTCAGCTATCTCTTCATTTCCCACGACCTTGGCGTCGTGCGGTCCATCACGGAGCGGGTGCTGGTCATGAAGGCTGGCCGGATCGTGGAAGAAGGGCCGACCGGCACCGTTTTCGACAGTCCGCGCGATGCCTATACACGCCAGCTTGTCGCCGCCGCGCCGGTTCTCCCGGCTGTCGCCCCTCAATCTGCCACCGCTTAAAGGAGCTCCCATGACTGACAGGCCTGATCTTTGGTTTGATCCGGCAAAATGCCTGATCGGCGGCCGGTGGGTGCCCCCGGTGGAGGGCCAGACCCTGCCATTGCAAAACCCGTCGACGGGTGCCGGAATCGGATCGATTGCCCGTGGCATGCGGCAGGATATCGATGCGGCTGTGACAGCGGCCCGGTCGGCCTGGCAGGGCGCATGGGGCGCCACGAGCGCGGTTGAGCGTGGCCGCGTTCTGACCCGGCTCGGCAGACTGGTGGGGGAGAAGGTGGACGCGCTTGCCCGGATCGAGGCGCTGGATGTGGGCAAGCCTTTGAAACAGGCCCGGGCCGATGCGCTGGCGCTGGCCCGCTATCTGGAATTTTACGGCGGCGCGGCGGACAAGCTCCACGGGGACACCATTCCCTATCTGGAAGGGTACACCGTCTATACCTTGCGCGAGCCGCATGGGGTCACCGGGCATATCGTGCCGTGGAACTATCCGATGCAGATCATCGGCCGGTCGGTGGGCGCGGCGCTTGCCACCGGCAATGCCTGTGTTTTGAAACCGGCTGAAGATGCCTGTCTCACCGCGCTGGCCTTTGCGGATCTCGCCTGTCAGGCGGGCCTGCCGGACGGGGCGCTCAACGTGGTGCCGGGGCTTGGTGCGGAGGCTGGTGCCGCGCTTGCCGGGCATGCGGGCATTCATCATATCAGTTTCACCGGATCGGTGACGACCGGCGCCGAGGTTCAACGGCTGGCGGCTGAAAACGTGGTGCCGGTGACCCTGGAACTTGGCGGCAAGTCGCCCCAGCTGGTTTTCGGGGATGCGGATCTGGAGGCCGCCCTGCCCTTTCTGGTGAATGCGGGTATCCAGAATGCGGGCCAGACCTGTTCCGCGTCCTCGCGCATATTGGTGCACCGGTCCGTAAAGGATCAACTGGTGGAGCAAATGGCGGCGCGCTACCGCGCGCTGAAAGTGGGGCCAGCCCTGGCGGACCTTGATGTGGGACCGCTCATTTCGGCAAAACAGAAAGACATCGTCACCGGGTTTCTGGAACGGGGAACCGGCCTTGAGAAAGCTGCGGAAGGCGAGCTTTGCGACACGCCGGACGGGGGGCATTATGTTCAGCCGACCCTGTTTGCCGATGTTCCTGCTGCGCACAGCCTGGCCCGGGACGAGATTTTCGGGCCGGTGCAGGTCATCATTCCCTTTGACGATGAGGACGAGGCCGTGGCGGTTGCCAATGGCACGGATTACGGGCTGGTGGCCAGCGTCTGGTCCCGGGACGGCGCACGGCAGATGCGCTTGGCCCGCAAGCTCCGCTCCGGCCAGGTCTTTCTCAACAATTATGGTGCGGGCGGCGGTGTTGAACTGCCCTTTGGCGGCATCGGCAAGTCCGGCCATGGCCGGGAAAAGGGATTTGAAGCGCTTTACGGCTTCACGGTGCTGAAGACAGTGGCCGCCTATCACGGCTGAGGCCGTGGCGTTGCGGGCGCAGGCACATGCGACAGGAAATGGAAAACGGGAGGAACGGATGAGACTTCAGGGAAAAACCGCCATCGTGACCGGCGGTGCCTCCGGGTTTGGCGCCGGGATTGTACGAAAATTCTGTGCGGAAGGCGCAAAGGTACTGATTGCCGATTTGAATGGCGGGCTCGCCGAGAAAACCGCAGCAGAAACCGGCGCGAAGGCGGCCGAGGTCGATGTGGCCAGCAACGCAAGCGTTGCGGCTTTGGCAGAAACGGCGGCCGCTTTGCTCGGCCCGGTCGACATTCTGGTCAACAATGCCGGGATCACCCATTTGCCCATGCCGCTGCAGGAGGTGAGCGAAGAGGAGTTTGACCGGGTGTTTGCGGTCAATTGCAAGTCCGTCTATCTGACCGCCCGCCATTTTGTGCCTGCCATGAGCGAAGCGGGGCGGGGGGCCATCCTGAATGTGGCCTCCACTGCCGGGCTCAGTCCCCGGCCCCGGCTCAACTGGTACAATGCATCCAAGGGCTGGATGGTGACGGCCACCAAGGCCATGGCCGTGGAACTGGCCCCGTCTGGTGTGCGCGTCAATGCGATCTGCCCGGTGGCGGGGGAAACCCCCTTGCTGAAGAGTTTCATGGGCGAGGACACGCCGGAAATCCGGCAGAAATTCCTTTCCACCATCCCGCTTGGCCGGTTTTCAACACCCGAAGATATGGGCAATGCGGCCGCCTTCCTGTGTTCCGACGAGGCGGCCATGATCACCGGGGCCGCCATGGAGGTCGATGGCGGACGTTGTATCTGAGCGTCCGCCAAACCGGGGCTCAGAATACCCCGGCAAAAGGATAGGGGCCGTCAAAGGCGCCAACAGGCAGGAGGTGGCTTAAGAACCGGCCGCGGCGCCATTCATGCAGCATCAGGCCGCCCGGCTCCACCGTCAGGCTGTTTTCGGCAGCGTGCCGCTGGTCCAGCGTGACGGCGTGGGAGGGACCCGGCGCGACCTGACACAGCCTGCCGCCAAAGAGCCCGGAGATCGTCCGGTGAAGGTGGCCGCAGACAAGCTGAACCTCGCCTTCATAGTCACAGATTGCCTCGGCAAGCACATTGGCGTTGGTCAGGTTCTGACGGTCCATCGCCTCAATGCCAACTGTGAAGGGGGGATGGTGGAAGCCGATCAGCACGGGCTTTCCGCCAAGGGCGGCGAGCTGCCGTTTTAAAAATTCGGCGGTGGCCGGAGCAATCTCGCCATGGGCGCTCCCGCTCACAAGCGTATCGAGGCCAATTACGGCAAAGGCCTCCAGATCCCTGATCCAATTGATGGGCCCCTCCGCCGGTATCCAGTCGTTCTGAGCAAATGCCTTGCGGAAAGCGTCCCGGTTGTCGTGGTTGCCCGGCACGGCCAGCAGCGGCAGCTCCAGCCCGGCCAGAATGTGCTTGAAACGGGTATATTCGGCGTGCTGGCCATGTTCGGTCAGGTCCCCGGTCACGAGCACCAGATCGACAGGATCGATCTCGGGTAGGCGCTGGGTCAAGGTTGCGGCGGTTTCGGCCAGAGCCGCAGCGGTATCGACTTTGCCATAGCAAAGCCCGCCGTCCGGAACGATATGGGTGTCGGTTATCTGGATTATCTTGGTCATGGAGCCGGCTGGGTGTCAGAGAGAAGAAGGAGATCGTCCGGATCGATGGCAACGCGCATACGCGTGCCCTTTCCCGGGGCGGTTTTGCTGGTCAGGTGAAGGGGGAGGAGACCTGGCTCCGGGCAGATGCCGCTCAGGGTGAGCCGGTAGTGGCCTCCAGAAAAGACGGCATTCTCGACGGTGCCTTCCAGGGGGCCGTCCGGGTCCGGCCGGATCCTTTCCGCCCGCACGAAAATGCTCTTGCCTGCCGCGCCTGCCGGAAGTGCCAGAGTGCCGCCGGGCAGGATCAGTTTTCCGGCTTCGATCCGGCCTTCCAGCGCAATTGCATTGCCGATGAAGCGGGCGACAAAGGCAGAGGCCGGCGCGTGGTACAGCTCTTCCGGGCTGCCGGCCTGTTCCAGCCGGCCGTCGCGCAAGACCGCAATCCGGTCGGCAATGGCCATGGCCTCGGACTGGTCATGGGTGACGAAAACCGCCGAGATGTTGAACTGGCGCAACATGGCGGCCAGTTCGTCCCGTAAGCTGTCGCGCAGTGCCGCATCCAGGGCCGACAGGGGTTCATCGAGAAGCAGGATGCGCGGTCTTGGGGCGACAGCGCGGGCCAGGGCCACCCGTTGCCGCTGGCCTCCGGAGAGGGCGGTCACGGGCCGGTGGGCATAGTTTTCCAGACGGCAGAGTGCGAGCAATTCCTCAACACGCCGGTCTCGCTCGGCTTTCTCGATCTTGCGGACCTTCAGGCCATAGCCGATATTGGCGCGCACTGACATGTTTGGAAACAGGGCATAGGACTGGAACACCATGCCCACATTGCGCTGTTCCACCGGTGTGTGCGTCGCGTCCGTGTCCTCGAACCAGAGTTCCGTGCCGCTGTCCGGGCTCTCCAGCCCGGCAATGATCCTCAGCAGCGTGGTCTTGCCACAGCCGGACGGGCCTAGAAGAGACAGGATCTCGCCGGGCGCAACGCTGAGGCTGGTGGACTTGAGCGCGCGGGTGCCGTCGCCAAAGGTCTTGCTGGCGTTCTTGATGGTAAGCGTCATTGGGCAATCCTCTGGGCCCTGACGGAGGCCCACTGCATGGCCATCAGCAAAGGCACGATCATGACAAAGAAAACGAGCGTATAGGCCGAGGCAACCTCCAGGCGCATGGAGGCGTAGCTGTCTGCAAGGCCGACAGGCAGGGTTTTCAGGTAAGGTGTGTGCAGCATCCAGGTAAGGTTGAACTCGCCGATGGAGAGTGTGACGACGGTGAGAGCTCCGGCCAGGATGCCGGGCATGGCATTGGGCACGATGATGGTGCAAAAGCGGGTCCAGGGGGAGGCTCCAAGGGTGGCCGCGCTCTCCTCAAGGGTCTTGAAATCCATGGCCATCAGCACCGCCAATACGGAGCGGACCATGAAGGGGAGCGTATAAAGGACATGGCCGACCAGAATGAAGGCCCAGGAGGTGCGGAACCCTTTCAAGGTGCCATAGAGCTGAAGCAGGGCAAGAGCCAGGGCAAGGCCGGGAACCGCAAGAGGCAGGGAGATGAACTCTTCGAGAATGCGTGACAGCCGTCCAGGGGTGCGGGCCAGGCCATAGGCCGCTGGGACGCCGATGATCAGGGTGACAATGAGGCACATGAAGGCCAGCCAGAGGGACAGGAAAATACTGTCCGCATAAAGCTCCCAGACCCGGCCCAGCCATTTCAGGGTGAGGCCGGAAGACAGGCCGCGGAAATAATTCACGGTAAGTCCGGCCAGCACCGACTGGATGGCAGGCACAATCAGGAAAAGGGCCGTCAGGAGGGTGACGAGAAGCTGCAAGCTCCAGGAGAGGGAACGCGGCATCGTCAGCCCCCCGCCGCAACGGTGCTGCCCGCAAAACTGCGCGCCGTCAGCAGGATCAGCCAGGTCACCAGACCCAGCAGAACGGAGAGGGCGGAGGCCATGGCGATGTTCGCAGACAGGGTGAATTCCGTATAGATGACCATGGGCAGCACATCGATGTTGGTGGCCAGCGTGAAGGCGGTGCCAAAAGCGCCCATGGCGGTGGCAAAGGCGATGGCCCCGGCGGCGGCCAGAGACGGGGCAAGTCCGGGCAGAATGACATCAAGGACAATCCGCCAGGACGGCGCGCCCAGGGTGCGGGCAGCCTCTTCCAGCGCCGGGTCCAGCTTCTCGACAGCCGCCATCACCGTCAGAAGCACGCGGGGAATGGAGAAATAAAGATACCCTAGAAACAGACCGGTCAGGGAATAGGCAAAGACCACATGGCCCGGCAGCAGATGATTCACAAGACCCTGGCGGCCGCCCAGGAGAATGATCAGAAAGCCGATCACCACTCCGGGAAAGGCCAGCGGCAGCGTCAGGACTGAGAGCAGCAGGCCCCGGCCGAAAAAGCGGTTACGGGCCAGAAACAGCCCTGCGGTTGTGGCAATGGCCAGTGCGGCGAGGCTGACGGCAAGAGACACAAGCACTGTGTTCAGAAGGGTTTCCAGATAGCGCGGCGTCTGCAGGATCTGCAGGTATATCTGCCAGCCGGCTTGCGTTTCGACGGACCCCTGGACAAGCCGGACAAGCGGCAGGGCCAGAAAGGCCAGTGTGAAGACCGCCAGCGGCACCAGGCAGGCAGCCGTGAAGGTGCGGGGGGACATGGGTGTTCCTGAAAAAGGGCAGTCCGGGGCCTGATGACCCCGGGCCGCCGGTCTTTGGTTATTTGACTTCGTTCAGGTAGCGCTCACCGAAACCGGCCTGAGCGCGTTCCATCTGGGCGTAATCCACTGCGCGGGCGCGCGCATAGTCGCTGGCGGGCAGGAATTTGGCAGCAACGTCCTGCGGCAGTTTCACCGGGCGGGCGGGCTGAAGATAGGCGTTGGTCCAGATCGCCTGGCCTTCATCGGACAGGATGAAATCCAGAACCTTCTTGCCTGCGGCCTCATGCGGGGCCCCGGTTACAAGGCTCATCACATAAGGAACGCGGATGGAGCCTTCGCAGGGCAGCACAAATTCGAAATTGCCGTCTTCTTCATATTTGCCGCGATACGCGTTGAAGTCGTAGTCGAACAGAATCGGGACTTCACCGGAGACAACCCGGGCAAAGGAGGTCTGTTTGGGAACAATCGGGTCGTTCTTGGCCAGATCCTTGAAGTATTTGACGGCAGGATCGAAATTCTCAAGATCGCCGCCAAAGGCAAAGTTGGCGGCAACGGCGCCTGCATAGCCGACAAAGGCGGAGGACGGGTCAAGATAGCCAACCATACCGCGATAGGCCGGTTTGGTCAGGTCCGCAAAGCACTGCGGCACCGGGGCGCCGCCCAGAGCATCGACATTCACGAAAAAGCCAAGCGTGCCGTAATGCACGGCAAACCATTTGCCTTCCGGATCTTTCAGACCGTCCGGGATCTCATCGAAACCTGTCGGCTTATAGGCAGCGGCAACCCCGTCCTTGGCGGCCTTGATGCCCGTGGTCACGCCGTAGTAAGCCACATCGGCGACCGGCGCGTCCTTCTCTGCCAGAAGCTGGCTGAGGGTCTGACCGGAATTCTTGTTGTCATGGGGCATCTTGATGCCGAGCTTTGTGTCGATGGCCTTCAGCATGGACGCCCAATCCGCCCATTGCGGCGGGCAATTGTAGCAAACAGCGTCGTCGGCCTTGGCCGGCAGCACGGCGGCCATTGTCACGGCCAATGCAATAAGTGTACGTTTCATGTCAGTGACTCCTGATGGAACTCAGCCGGTTCTGGGGGTTACGTCTTAGATGGCGGAGAAGTTGCAGCTTCTCTGCCATCGGTCTTTCCGGGAGGCGGCGGTCCAAGTGAGCCGCCGCTCCGGAAGTGGAAGGTCTGGTCCGCCGCCGGAGGGCGGGGCGCAGACGAAGCGTTCAGCCGGGCCAGCACGGTGCAGGCTGCACCTTCGCCCATGGCCTTGGGATTTGTGACCACGGTCGCCAGATTGGGCTCGACCATGAGGCCGGTGGCAATGCCGTCAAAACCGATGATCGACAGGTCCTGTGGCAGACTGCGCCCCAAACTCGTGGCGGCCTTCATCGCCGCCAGCGCCAGATAGTCGTTTGAAGCAAAAATGCCCGTCAAATCCTCGTGGGTGGTCAGAAGTTCTTCGAGCCGGTCCAGCATCGTGCCGTCCTGCTCCTCGATTTCCAGCAAGATTGGCTCCGCCATGCCAAGTTTGCGGCAGGTGGCGGTAAAGCCTTCATAGCGCTCCCGGGAGCGGTCGGAGCGCTTGAAGCGCAGCGCCAGGAACCCGGTCTGGACATGGCCGAATTGGTGAAAGGCTGCGGCCACCTCGCCTGCGGCCCGGCGGTTGTCGACCGCCCAGGAAGGCAAGCCCAGAACGGGGCGGTTATAGACCAGCGAGGCGGGCAATCCGCGCCGGTTGACCAATTCCAGCGCGTCACTCCTGGCTGCATTGTTGACGGTCAGGATCAGACCGTCGACCTGCTTGGCCAAGAGGGTGCGCACCGCGCTCAATTCCTGGTCTTCATCATATTCCGAACAGGCCAGAATGAGCTGGTAGCCCGCACGAAGGACTTCCCGCTGGGCGGCCTGCACCACATCAGCGAAAATCGGATTGGCAAGCGAGGGCACGACGCAGCCGATGGTTTTGGTGGACTGGCTTTGCAAGGACCGGCCAAGAGCATTGAATTCAAAGCCGAGGGCTTCGGCGGCAGTCAGCACCCTTGCCTTCGTATCCGCGCTTGCGGCCCCGCTGCCGTTCAGAACGCGGCTGACCGTGGCAATGCCGCAACCGGCCCTTTCGGCAACATCCTTGATGGTAGGCGCACGTGAAGACAAAGTCAGATCAATCCATCCTTGGAAACGTTTCCAATACTCTAGCCCGGCAGGCATGTCACTTTGATGAAAGCCTGAGTGAAAGCCGCAGTTTCTGAAGCGCAGCGTGTTTCTCAAGGAATGCTGGCCATGCGGACGATGGGCAAATAGTTCAGGGCGCAGGGTTATGTTTTTGCTGGATAAGGCACTTTGAGGGCGCGGCTGAACCGGGCACACTGTCCGGGCTTCGGTGCAGCAGGGTTTGCACGGCGCATTCAAGGGCCCGGAACGGGCCATCAGCCAAGGAAATGAAAAAGATGATCAAGGTTCACGGGCGGGTGACGTCCGGAAATGTGCAGCCTGTCCTGTGGTGTCTGGAGGAGCTCGGCTTTGCCTATGAGCGGCTGGATGTGGGCGGCCCGTTCGGTGGAACCGATACGCCTGACTTTCTGGCCCTCAATCCTCTGGGTCTGATCCCGGTTCTGGAAGAGGACGGCCAGGTTCTGTCAGAAGTGACCACGATCCTGCGTTATCTCATGCGGCGCCATGGCGGCCACCCTTCCGATCCAATGGCTGCAGCCCAGATCGAGCGCTGGGCCGACATGGCCCGCCAGCATGTCTATATGCCCCTGGTCCCGACCCTCTTCTGGCAACTCACCCGCACACCGGTTGACCAGCAGAACGGTCCGGCCATTGAGGCGGCGGTGGCAGCGCTCAAACAGTCCATGCCGATTGTTGCCAGCCGGATCAAGGGACCCTATTTCGGCGGAGATGCGCTCAACCTGCTGGATTTCCAGATCGGCAGCCTGCTCTATCGCTATTTCGAAATGGCGTTTGACAAGACGGATCTGCCGGATCTGCGCGCCTATTATGACCGCCTGTGCGAGCGTCCTGCCTACCGGTCCTGTGTGATGGTGGATTTCAAAGTATCATAGTGCCAAATAGGCGCGTCTGGCGCTGCGCCAGGCGCTGCCACAACCGGCCCGGTGCCCGAAAGACAGCCATGGAGGCGCAAACGTGATCGATCTCTACACCTGGACCACGCCGAATGGCCGCAAGGTGTCCATCATGCTGGAAGAACTGGGCCTGGCCTATGAGGTTCATGCGGTTGACATCACGGCCGGGGAACAGCATGACCCGGCCTTTTTGAAACTTTCACCCAACAACCGGATCCCGGCGATTTATGATCGGGAGACCGGGGTTTCGCTGATGGAAAGCGGGGCGATCCTGCTCTATCTGGCGGAAAAGCACGCACGCTTCCTGCCCGAAGGCGCGGCGCGCTGGGAGACGCTGGAATGGCTGATGTGGCAGATGGGCGGGCTGGGGCCGATGCTGGGCCAGGTGCATCATTTCGTGAAATACAACAAGGGCGTCTCGGACTATGCCGAAAAACGCTATTCTGCAGAGGCGCAGCGGCTCTACAAGGTCCTGAACACTCGGCTTGATGGCCGTGAGTATCTGGCCGGAGACGGCCGCGGCAGCTATTCGATCGCCGATGTGGCCTGCTGGCCCTGGATCTCCCGGTTCGAGTGGCAAGAGATCAGCCTGAACGATTTTCCTTTTGTGCGCGACTGGTACCTGCGGATTGCAGAGCGGCCAGCCGTCCAGCGCGGCTATCATGTGCCCAAATTCGTCTCGGATATTCCGCTGCCCTGATGCGCGGGCGGGTTCAGAAGGCCGCGTTCACGGGCCAGGCTCACCAGTTCGCGAACCCTTGCGGCATTGTCCGGTGCAAGGCTGCCATCCGGGCTCCAGAGACTGTTTTCAAAGCCGATACGCACCTTGCCCCCGAGTTCCAGGGCCGTGAGAAGGCAGCCGGTCTCTTCCTTGCCAAATGCGCACAGCATCCAGTCGAAGCGGAGTTCCCCCGCCAGAGCCGTCATCGGGGCGATCAGGGGCGCAATATCTTTGGACCGGCTGACCTTGCTGCCGTCATAAGCGCCCAGAACCAGCTGAACCTGATGCTCCTGTCCAGGCACGGCCTTTGACCCGATCAGATCGATCAGGCGGTGAAGGTCTTCCGGTCCGTAGCAGATGTGCTGGATCTGCACACCATGGTCGTGGGCCCAGTGATAGCAGTCCCGGGCCGCTGGGAGGGCCGTAGGTTCGGGAAGGAATTCACGCAGGGCAACCGAGACGTATTTGGGCCGGAGGCTGCGGATCAGGACCCGCTGGTCTTCAGCGGTGTAGCGCCCGGCGCTCTCGCTGGTAATCTGTACGAACCAGCCGGGCAAAACGTCTGCAAGCCGGGCCATCAGAAAGCGGTAGCGGTCGTGGTCAAGGCTGTGCAGACCGTCTGCGTCGCGGATATGCGCATGCACGCCGCCCGCACCTTCCCTGGCGCTGGTGACACACGCGGCGATCAACTCGTCCTCTGTCACCGGCAGCATTGGATGCGCGGATTTGCCCCGCCGGGCCCCGTTGGGCGCAAGCAGGATTTTGGGCAGCGGGAGCAGAGTGGTCATGGTCAGGGTCGTCTGGTGCAGGTGTTAAAGCGTTTTGAGCTGGTCAAGCAGCGAAGTCTTTGCGCCCTTGATATGGTCAAGGGTGAGCCGGGCGGCCAGATCGGCATCCCCGGCCTCACAGGCCTTCAGGATGGCGATGTGTTCCCGGTCCGCCCGGTCCATGCCGTCGGACAGGATCAGCTGGGCCCTGATCTGGCGCTCCACCCGGTCGATAGCATTGCGGGCCACTTCCTTAAAATAGGTCAGGTTGCTGGCGCTGTAGAGCGTTTCATGAAAGGCGCGGTTGAGATTGCCCCAGTCCATCGGCGCGCTGGAGGCGGAAAAGGCCGCGCATTTTTCCCGGGCCCGGGCCAGCACGTCTTTGGGCATGCGCGGCACCGCATTGCGGATGATTTCTGGTTCGATCAGGGCTCTGAGATCGAAAACCTGAGCGGTTTCCTCAGGCGACAGCCCAGCCACCACCGCGCCCTTGTAGCGCTGGGTCTTCACCAGCCCCTGTTCCTCAAGGCGAGACAGGGCCTCGCGGACCGGGATGCGGCTGGTGTTGAACTGACGGGCGATCTCGTCCTGCCGCAAGGGGGCTCCTTCCTCCAGTTGCCCCTGAATAATGGCGTCCCGCAAGGCATTGAAAATCAACGTGGCGGACGATGCGGTCGCTGAAATATCCACTGCTGCCAGTTTCATCTTGTCGTCTCCCGGACGCCGGGCCTCTCGCTTGCTGCGTCCCGTGCCCCTCAGGGCGGGCAGAGTCCGGACCCTGAGGGGTGGGCTTTCTCATTTTGATTATTTTATATTGAATATTGGATCCAATCCAGATTATCAATATTATCAGCAGGCCGACCCAATGTTTTTCTTATACTGAGACCGGGTAGGGCGGCCGTTTTCCCTAAAGGAGAAATCCATGACTGCTTCGATTTTTTCCGGCTGCATGCCCGCCTTGATGACGCCCTGCAAGGCTGACCGCACACCGGATTATGAGGCGCTTGTGCGCAAGGGACAGGAGCTGATTGCGGCGGGCATGTCGGCAGTTGTCTATTGCGGCTCCATGGGGGACTGGCCGCTGCTGACCGATGAACAGCGCATGACCGGCGTGGAGCATCTGGTAAATGCCGGCGTGCCGGTTGTTGTGGGCACCGGGGCCGTCAATACAACCCTCGCCGCCGCCCATGCCGCCCATGCGGCCCGGGTTGGGGCCAAGGGGCTGATGGTAATCCCGCGAGTCTTGTCCCGGGGCAGTTCCGTGGCCGCCCAGAGAGATCATTTCAGCGCCATTCTGACGGCGGCGGAAGGGCTTCCGGCGGTGATCTACAACAGCCCCTACTATGGTTTCGCCACCCGGGCGGATCTTTTCTGCGAATTGCGCCTCACTTTCCCGAACCTTGTGGGGTTCAAGGAGTTTGGCGGTCCGGACGATCTGCGCTACGCAGCGGAATATATCACGTCCCAGGATGACCAGATCACGCTGATGGTCGGCGTCGACACGGCCGTGTTCCATGGCTATGTCAATTGCGGTGCGGGCGGTGCGATCACCGGCATCGGCAATGCCTTGCCAAAGGAAATTCTACATTTGGTCAGCCTGTGCGAACAGGCTGCCACCGGGGATGTGACCGCGCGCCACCGGGCCAAGGAGCTGGAAGAGGCGCTGGCGGTTCTTTCCAGCTTTGATGAAGGCCCGGACCTTGTGCTGTTCTACAAACATTTGATGGTGCTGAACGGCGAAGACGCCTATCGTTTGCACTTCAACGAGTCCGACCGTCTGACCGATGCGCAGCGCACCTATGCCGAAGCGCAATTCCGCTTGTTCAAGAGCTGGTATGCGGACTGGTCCACGAAGCAGGGATGACGCTCAATGCGCGTGATTGACAGCCATACGGCCGGAGAGCCGACCCGCGTGGTGGTGGATGGTGGCCCGGATCTCGGCAGGGGACCGCTTGCAGAGCGCGCAGCCCGGCTGGAAGCAGATTATCTGGATGTTTGCGCATCGATCGTGATGGAGCCGCGCGGGCATGAGGCTATGGTCGGAGCACTGCTGGTGCCGCCGGAGCGGACGGACTGTGTGGCCGGGGTGATCTTTTTCAACACGTTGCAGAATCTCGGCATGTGTGGCCATGCGTCCATTGGCCTTGGCGTGACGCTTGCCTATCAGGGACGCATCAGACCCGGGCGCCACAAGCTGGAAACCCCGGTCGGTGTCGTGGAGATCGTGCTCCATGACGCCAATACGGTGACCGTGCGCAATGTGGAAAGCTACAGGCTGAACAAGGATGTCACCGTGGAGGTGCCCGGCCATGGGCTGGTGACCGGCGATGTCGCCTGGGGTGGCAACTGGTTCTTTCTGGTCAAGGACAGCCCGGTGGGGCTGGATCCGGCCAATATCAGGCCGCTCACCGATCTGGCGCTGAAGATCCGCAACGCGCTGGAAGAGAGCGGGATCACCGGAGCAGACGGGGCCTGGATTGATCACATTGAGCTTTTCGGCCCGCCACAAAGTGCAGAAGCTCATAGCCGGAATTTTGTCCTGTGCCCTGGCGGTGCCTATGACCGCTCGCCCTGCGGCACCGGATGTTCGGCGAAGCTGGCCTGTCTTGCGGCCGACGGACTGCTTGAGCCCGGTCAGGACTGGGTGCAGGAAAGCATTGTCGGCAGCCTCTACCGGGCCAGTTACGAGCCGGGGGTGGACGCAGGCGTGATCCCCGCAATCACCGGTCAGGCTTTTGTCACCGGGGAAACACGGCTGATCTTCAATCCGTCCGACCCGTACCGGCAAGGTCTCCGACTGTGAGCGGCCAGCCAGCGGAGGATATCATCCTCATTGGGGCTGGAATTACCGGAATAACCGCGGCTTTGGCGCTTCAAAGCCAGGGCCGGAAAGTTCTGGTGATCGACAGGGCCGATGGCGCAGTGAAGGCGTCAGAGCGCAATGCGGGTGCCTTTGCCTTTCCCGAAGTTGAGCCTCTGGCAACCCCGGGCATCATGGCAAAGGCGCCAAAATGGCTGCTCGATCCGCTCGGACCCTTGTCCGTGCCACCGGCCTATGCGTTAAAAATCACCCCCTGGCTGCTGCGCTTCTGGCGGGCCAGCCGTCCGGACCGCTATCATCAGGCGGTCAGCGCCCAGGTGGCGCTGATGACCCTGTCCAAAGACGCGCTGGAAACCCTGATCCGGGAGACCGATGCCAGCCCGCTGATCCACCGGGAGGGCCAGTTGCAGCTCTATGAGGGCGTGCGGGACTATCGGGCCAGTCTGGCAAGCTGGGATCTGCGCAGGGACCACGGCATTGCCTTTGAGCTGCTGGAAACTCCGGAAGCGATTGCTGAGATCCAGCCCGGTCTGGACCGGCGCTTCACCCATGCGGGTTTCACGCCGGAATGGATGAATACCAGCGACCCGGCCCGCTGGCTCACCCATCTGCGCGGGATTTTTCTGGCCCGGGGTGGGCGGATCGAGCCGGCAGAGGTGAGCGCGCTACGGCCGCAGGAGAGCGCCGTTCTTGTGCAGACCTCCTCGGAAAGCCATCTGGCAAAGCAGGTGGTGCTTTGCGCAGGGGCATGGTCCCACCGTCTGGCCGCAACTCTCGGCGACCGGATTCCGCTGGAGACCGAGCGGGGCTACAACACGTCTTTTGCCGAAGCGGGTTTCGATTTGAAGACCCACCTCACTTTCTCCAGGCACGGCTTTGTTGTCAGCCGCCTTAACCAGGGCGTCAAGGTTGGCGGGGCGGTTGAGCTGGGCGGGCTGAATCTGCCGCCCAATTTCAAACGGGCGGAAATCCTGGTGCGCAAGGCCAAGACCTTCCTGCCCGGCTTGAAAACACAAGACGGAGAGCAATGGATGGGCTTCCGCCCGTCGCTGCCCGACAGCCTGCCGGTGATCTCCAGGTCTCCGAACGAGCCAAGAGTTGTATATGCATTTGGCCATGGCCATCTGGGCCTGACCCAGTCAGCGGGCACGGCCCGGCTGGTCGCTTCTTTGGTTGGCGGAACACCTCCGGAGATCCCAATAGGTGCGTTCGCAGCGGACAGGTTTTAAGGCGGGCGGGGCCTTTAGGGAAAGGAAAGACGATGCGCAGCACAAAGACCCTTCACGTGATTTCCTGCCATGCGGAAGGCGAAGTTGGCGATGTCATTGTCGGCGGAGTCGCGCCTCCACCCGGCGACACCCTTTGGGAGCAGCGCCGCTTCATTGCCGAGGACGGGACCTTACGCAATTTTGTGCTGAACGAGCCGCGCGGTGGTGTCTTCCGCCATGTCAATCTGCTGGTGCCGCCCAAACACCCGGACGCGGATGCGGCCTTCATCATCATGGAACCGGAAGACACGCCGCCCATGTCCGGCTCCAACTCCATTTGCGTGTCGACGGTTCTTCTGGACAGCGGCATTTTGCCTATGCAAGAGCCGGTGACCGAGCTGTTGCTGGAAGCGCCCGGCGGCCTGGTGCGGGTCAGGGCCGACTGCTGCAATGGCAAGGCGAAGCGCATCCATGTGCAGAATGTCGCCAGCTTTGCGAGTAGGCTGGATGCCAGTCTGGAAGTCGAGGGGCTTGGAACCTTGCGGGTGGACACCGCCTTTGGCGGCGACAGTTTCGTTATGGTCGACGCCAAGGCCCTGTCCTTTGAGCTTGAGGAAAGCGAAGCGGCCGACATAGCCCGGCTGGGGGCACAGATCACCCGGGCGGCCAATGAACAGCTTGGCTTTTCCCATCCGGACAATCCGGACTGGGGCCACATTTCATTCTGCGCCTTTTGCGGACCACTTGAGGAAACGGCAACGGGCTTTGCCGGCCGCTCTGCCATTGCCATTCAGCCGGGCAAGGTTGACCGCTCGCCCTGCGGCACGGCGGTCTGCGCCCGCATGGCGCTCCTGGCCGCGCGGGGCCAGATGCGCGCCGGGCAGACCTTCGAAGCCACCTCCATCATCGGCTCCACCTTTATCGGGACACTTCTGGGCGAAACCAGGGTGGGCGGCCAGCCGGCCATCGTGCCCCAGGTCAGCGGACGGGGCTGGATCACCGGCACCCATCAGCACATGCTGGACCCGGACGATCCCTGGCCTGCAGGCTACCGGTTGAGCGACACTTGGGGTGCTTAGAAACGTCCCTGAGATATCTCGGGTCCTAAGCAGAAAATTTCATTGTGGCGCTTATAAAGAAAGCTTACCTCTAGTGTGGTGGAATTGAAATGGGCCTCATTTGTGCAGCGCGCGCCGAAGCGTATTTCAATTCCGAAAACCACACTTGAAACATAGACTTGCTAGTCACCCCCCATGAATCTGAAGTTCGTTCTGAACTCGCTGGAAAATGAAACGAACTTCAGATCAGGGTGGCTAGGCTGAAACGAGAGGGACTTGGCTGTCCGTCTCCGCCTGTTCATCAAAAGGAATGAGTTTCATGTCCCTTCGCATCAACGATACGGTCCCCAATTTCACTGCCGAAACGGATCAGGGCCAGATCACCTTCCACGACTGGATCGGCGAGAGCTGGGCGATCCTGTTCAGCCATCCGAAAGATTTTACGCCGGTCTGCACCACCGAATTCGGGTCGGTTGCCCAGCTGGCCGATGAATGGGCCAAACGCGGCACGAAGGTGATTGGCGTGTCGGTCGATAGTGCTGAAGACCACCGTAAATGGAAAGGCGATATCGAGAAGGTCGGCGGAGCCACGGCGGCCTTCCCGATTATTGCCGATGAGAGCCTTGAGGTTTCCAAGGCGTTCGACATGCTGCCCGCAGAAGCCTATCTGCCGGACGGGCGGACCCCGGCGGACAGCGCAACGGTGCGCTCCGTCTTCATTATTGGACCGGACAAGCAGCTGAAGCTGTCCATGACTTACCCGATGACCGTCGGCCGGAATTTCGAGGAAGTCTTGCGTGCGCTTGATGCGTTGCAGACCTCCGCCAAGGGCGTGGCAACTCCGGCCAACTGGGTTGTGGGTCAGGACGTGATCGTACCGCCGAGCGTCAGCGATGAAGACGCCAAGGCTAAATTTGGCGAATTCGACGCGGTTCTGCCCTATCTGCGCAAGGTGAAAGCGCCAGAGTAAGTCTCCGGTCCCAGAACCTGTGACTGTACGACCGGCGGCCGCGTCTGCGGCTGCCGGAACGTGATGCAAGCCCCGCCCAAGCCGCTGGGGTCAGCGCGCCCCTGAACAGATCTGCAGCAGCGCCGACAAGTGATCGGGGGCCGTAAGGCCAATGCAACAGGCATGGGCGGTCACCAGAAATGCAGTCAGGGCGCAGCCCGCTGCAAGGGCGATCAGCAAGGACGGGTCTTCGTGAATCTCACGAAGGAGTGCGGTGGCTCCATCCGAAATCCGGACTGTCAGCATTCTATCCTCCCTCTGGAAAGAAGCGCCCGGACAGTGTCCCTCCGGGCGGGAAAAAGATCAAGAAACCTGTTTTTCGTTCCGGTTGTCTGCTTCAAGTTCCTCTTCGGCCTTCCGGCCGCCAAAGAGACCGCCGAGCCAGCCTTTCTTCTCAGAGCCTGCCCCCTCTTTTTCCGCGTTAGATTGCTCCTCGGGCATATCGGTGGGGGCAATCTGTTCGGCAAAGGCAGCAAAGAACTCGCCCGCGAGTCGTTTGGATGTGGAATCGATCAGGCGGGCGCCGAGCTGGGCAAGTTTGCCACCGACTTTCGCATCCACCTCGTAGTGCAGAATGGTTGCTTCCGGCCCGTCTTCCTCTAGCCGGACCTTGGCGCCGCCTTTGGCAAATCCGGCAACCCCTCCTGAGCCTTCCCCTTCAATCGTATAGCCGTTTGGCGGATCCAGATCGTTTAAGGTGACCTTGCCGCCGAACGTGGCTTTGACCGGCCCAACTTTCAGTTTGACCTTCGCTTCCATCTCCGTATCAGACTGTTTGGTCAGTTCCTCGCAGCCCGGAATTGAGGCCTTCAAGACCTCCGGATCGTTCAACGCGGCCCAGACCGTTTCCCGGGGGGCGTTGATGCGCTGGCTGTCATTCATTTGCATGTGTTTGTCTCCAGATGGGATGAGCGGTCAATTGTTTGAGTGTGCGGTTTGCGGGTGGGGCTGTCGCTGGTTCTGGCGCCGGATCTGGGTAAGTTCAGCCAGAATGGACAGGGCGATCTCCTCCGGTGTGATGGCGCCGAGGTCGAGCCCTGCCGGTCCCTTGATACGGTCCAGAGTCGTCTGAGCGAGGCCCTTGCCGCGCAGTTTGTCCTTCAAGGCCGCGATCTTGCGGCGGCTGCCGACAAAACCGACATGCCGGGCCGATACCGCCAGCGCAGCTTCAAGCGCGGCCTGATCTCCGCGCCCCTGCGTCGACACAAGAATGAAGGTTTCTCCATTGCCCGGCCGCAGTGTGTAGCCCTCATTGCGCCGCAGGGGCGGGGCAAAGGCCTCAAGATCCTCCGCAGGCGCATGGACAGTCACGTCGAAACCAAGGGCGGGTGCCTGCCGTGACAGGGCAACGGCCACCGGGCTTGCGCCGCAAATCATCAGGCTGGGCCGGGGCAGAACGGGTTCGATGAAGATGTCCATTGTGCCCTGGCTGGGGCACATGTTTCTGGCAAATTGCACCCCATCGCGCTCGTCTCCAGCCGTGAGGCCTTTTTCCGCCAGAAGATCTTCAGGCTGAATGGAAATGAGGCGGGCTTCACCATCTTCAAGGGCGGCCCGGGCCGCCTTGACTACGGCGGAGCGCGCGCAGCCGCCGCCTATCCAGCCTCCGGCTATCGTTCCATCGTCCGCAATCACGGCTTTGGCTCCCGCCTTGGCGGCTGTCACTGAAATCGTGCGCACCACAGTGGCAAGGGCATAGGGAAGGCTGTCTTGCTGCAATCTCGCCATGAGCGGCTGAAGATCGCCGGTCAGGGCTGGAGGGGCGTCCGAAGGAGCCCCCTCAACGGATATGTGCTTCATCGGATCCTCTCCCATGGCGTCACAACCTGGCCAGATACGGTTCGAGCGCGGCAAGGCTGTCGAGATTGTGGGCGGGCGCAAACAGATCAATATGGGGCAGCGCCGCTGCCATTCCCCCAGCAGTGGGCTCGTAGCCCTGCCAGCCAAGCAAGGGATTGAGCCAGACAATGCGTTTGCAGCGCCGCCGGAGCCGGGCCATTTCCACACCGAGGGCGTCCGGTGCGCCGGTGTCATAGCCGTCCGACAGGATGAGAACACAGGTTCGAGAATGGATCACCCGCGCGGCATGCCATCGGTTGAAGTCGGTTAGGGCTTCCCCGATCCTTGTCCCGCCGCCAATGCCCTGAGCCATCAGGCCCATCCGGTCGAGGGCCCGGGCCGCATCCCGTTCCGAAAGGGCAGACGAAACGTGAACCAGCCGGGTGTGGAACAAAAACGCTTCGGCCTGACGGAAATTGTCCAGCAGGCCATGGATGAAACGGGTGAAGACAGCCGTATAATTGTTCATGGAGCCGGAGGCATCCAGAAGGATAACAAGTTTCAACTGCCGCTGACGGGGCCCTTTGCGGACAAGGTCAATCGGGGTGCCGCCATGCGCCACCGACTGGCGGATGGTCCGGCGCAAATCAAGCCGGGGGCCCTTGCGTGTCTGCCGGTCACGGCGTGTGAGGCGGATACGCATGGACTGTGCCAACCGTTCGGCGAGCGCATGCGCCTTTGCGACGGCTTCAGGATCATGCAGCTTTCGGAAATCCATCTGGCTGAGATGTTCCGCCAAGCTGGCTCCTTCCCGCCGCCCGGACGGGGCATCGCCCGTATCTTCCTCTTCCCCCGGCTGGCGCTCCACATCCCCGGCAATGGTGTCCTGCCGTGCCCCCTGGGTCTCCATGAGATCGCGGAGGGTCTTCAGGCCCTTTTTCGGGCTGGTGCCGGTGACTTTGACAGCGGATTTCAGCCCCTTCGCGAACCAATAGACATCAAATAGGGCGTCAAACCGGGTCCAGTCGGAGCGGCGGCCGCAGAAAAGACAGCGCAAGGCCCGTTTCAGAGTTTCGGGCTTGCAGGCCAGCGGGGAGCGCAGGAGAAGAAGCGCGTCTTCCGTTTCCCGCATGCCGACCCGAAAGCCGTTTTCCCGGAGCGATGCAACAAACCCGGCCAAGCGCAGGCGCAGGACACTGCCAACATCCTTGTCCGTTTCGAAGGCAACAGCGGCGGCCATATCAGGCGACCCTGCCCAACAGCCGGTCCGTGACCTCCTGAGTGACCCGGGCCCGGTCTTCCCGGGTCTTGAGCACGCAGGTCAGTGTCTCGAACACCAGCTCCCGGCTGTCCGCCAGGGACCTGGCCCCAAGGCCAAGCAGCGCGGCTGCCCAGTCGATGGTTTCGGCAACGCCGGGTACTTTCGTGAGGTCTTCCTTGCGCAAGTTGCCCATCAGCTCAGCGATCTGCAGAGCAAGACTGGCGTCCAGCCCCTCGACCCGTGATAGCAGGATGCGGGCCTCCCGGTCGGCGGAAGGATAATCCACATAGTGATAGAGGCAGCGGCGGCGCAGAGCGTCGGACAATTCCCGCGTGCCGTTCGACGTCAGCACCACACGGGGGATACTGATTGCCTTGACCGTGCCCAGTTCGGGAATGGACACCTGATAGTCGGAAAGAATTTCCAGAAGGAATGCTTCAAATTCCTCATCGGCCCGGTCCACTTCATCGATCAGAAGGACAGGGGGCGTTTCCTGCCGGATGGCGGCCAGCAGGGGGCGCTCCAGCAGATATTTTTCGGAAAAGACGGCTTCTTCGACCTTATCA
The DNA here is from genome assembly GCF_056160985.1 of Roseibium sp. AWQ4_290. Lineage (NCBI taxonomy): Bacteria > Pseudomonadati > Pseudomonadota > Alphaproteobacteria > Hyphomicrobiales > Stappiaceae > Roseibium > Roseibium sp. AWQ4_290. The sequence continues at coordinate 20,990 of NZ_JBSWYG010000018.1, read as the reverse complement.
GCCTCTTCGCCCGAACCCTCCCGCGCCTTGATGGCGAGCAGCTGGCGCTGGTAGTTCCATTCATAGATCGCATCGGAGCGGTCGAGGCCTTCGTAACATTGCAGACGGATCAGCGGCGCGTTTTCCAGCCGTGCAAGCGCTTTGGCAACCTCGGTCTTGCCGACACCGGCCTCTCCTTCCAGCAGCAGAGGCCGGTTCAGCATCGCGGTCAAAAGCAGGGCGGTTGCCAGACCGTCATCTGCGACATAGCCGGTCTCTGCAAGGGCTTCTGCCAATTGTTCCCTGGTTCTGGTCATCCGGTTCGTTTTCGTCTTCGTCAGCGGGTTGCGATTTGACTGCACTGTCCCATTTTCTCTCGCGTGGACCATGCCGGTCCCTCAAGGCTGTGCAATCGGCGAGGGGCCGACATGGCTTCCATGGCGCGCCATAGAAGCGCGCTGGACGGGTCAGCGGCAGCCCGAGGCCGCCGCCAGTACATAGGGCCTGAGATCTCAGGTGTGGGCGCCCAGATCTTTGGCTGCCTGCCAGATGCGCCAGGCGTCATGGGGCATCTGGATATGGGTGGCCCCAAGGAACTGAAAGGCATCATTGACCGCGTTGGAAAAGGCTGGCACGCCGCCCACATTCGGGCTTTCACCGACACCCTTGGCACCGATCGGGTGATGAGGGCTGGGTGTCACGGTGTGGCCGGTTTCCCAATGGGGCGTTTCAACCGCTGTGGGGAGAAAGAAGTCCATGAAGGAGGCCCCGAGCACATTGCCGGTCTCGTCATAGCGGATCTCCTGCCCCATGGCGATGGCGAAGGCTTCCGTCAGACCCCCATGCACCTGTCCCTCGATGATCATCGGATTGATCCGAGTGCCGCAGTCGTCCAGAGCGTAGAAACGCCGTGTCTTGGCGACCCCTGTGTCCACGTCGATATCCATCACGCAGAAATAGGCCCCGAAAGGATAGGTCATATTGGGCGGGTCATAGTAGCTGACCGCTTCCAGGCCCGGCTCCATATTGGGCGGGGGCGCGTGATAGGCGGCCCAGGCGATCTCCTTCATGGACTTGCGCGCCTGGGGATTGCCCTTCACCTGAAAGCCGTCCACATCCCATTCCAGATCATATTCCGACACTTCCAGCATATGAGCGGCGATCATCTGGGCCTTGTTGCGGATCTTGCGGGCTGCAAGGGCAATGGCGGCTCCGGCCACCGGGGTGGAGCGGGAGCCATAGGTGCCCAGCCCATAAGGTGCCGTATCGGTATTGCCTTCCTCCACCATGATATCGGCGGCTGGAATGCCGATCTCCGTGGCAATGATTTGCGCCCAGGTGGTTTCGTGCCCCTGGCCCTGGGACTTGGTGCCCATGCGCGAGATCACGGACCCGGTTGGATGAACGCGGATCTCCGCGCTGTCAAACATGGCAACGCCCAGAATATCGCAATTCTTGGAAGGTCCGGCGCCGACAATCTCGGTGAAAAAACTGATGCCGATGCCCATAATGTCCCGGGTTTCGCCCCGTTTGAAAGCGTCCTGTTTGGCTTTCTGTTCGGCGCGCAGCTCCCGGTAACCGATCGTGTCCATCGCCTTCTGCATGGCGGTGTGATAGTCGCCGCTGTCATATTCCCAGCCGAGGGCGGATTGATAGGGAAACTGCTCCGGCCTGATGAAGTTCTTTATGCGCAAGTCCGCCGGGTCCATGTCCAGCTTCTGCGCCAGAATGTCCATCGCCCGCTCGATGCAGTAGGCCGCTTCCGTCACCCGGAACGAGCAGCGGTAGGCAACTCCGCCCGGAGCCTTGTTTGTATAAACACCGTCGACAGACAAATGGGCCGCTGGAAAGTCGTAGGATCCGGTCACGATATTGAAGAAACCGGCTGGCCATTTCGACGGGTCGGCGCAGGCGTCAAACCCGCCGTGATCGGCCAGCACATGCACTTTCAGGCCGGTCACCGTGCCATCGGATTTTGCCGCGATTTCCGTGGTCATATGATAGTCGCGGGCAAAGGACGTCGTGGACAGGTTCTCCATCCGGTCCTCCACCCATTTCACCGGAACCCCGGTCACGATGGAGGCCACAATGGCACAGATATAGCCCGGATAGACACCCACCTTGTTGCCGAAGCCACCTCCGATATCCGGCGCGACCACATGGATTTTGTGTTCGGGAATGGTGGAGAGCAGCGAGGCGACGGTGCGGACGACATGGGGGGCCTGGAACGTGCCCCAGACCGTCAGCTCGCCCTTCACCTTGTCCATGGACGCAACGCACTGGCAGGTTTCCAGGGGCGAGGGATGGGTCCGGTGATAGGAAATCATCTCCTTGATGGTGACGTCGGCCTCCGAAAAAGCCTGTGCCGTCTCGTCCTTGTCACCAACCTCCCAGTTGAAGATGTGGTTGTGATGCTTGCGCGGCCCGTGGGCGCCTTCCGTCTTGCCCTCAAGATCCGGCCGGAGCACCGGTGCATCTGCTGCCATGGACTGGAAGGGGTCGGTCAGAACGGGCAGTTCCTCATAATCCACATCCACCAGCTGGATGGCATCGTCGGCAATGTAGCGGTTCTCTGCCACCACAAAGGCAACTTCCTGATTCTGATAGAGCACCTTGCCATCGGCCAGCACCATCTGCACGTCCCCGGCCAGTGTCGGCATCCAGGCTAGGTTGACACCTTTCAGGTCCTCGGCGGTCAGGACGGCGATCACGCCGGGCAGTTTCAAGGCTTCTGTCGCGTCGATCCGGGTAATCTTCGCGTGGGCATAAGGGGAGCGGACAAAGTCGCCAAACACCATGTCCGGCAATTTCAAATCGTCCACATATTGGCCCTTGCCCTGGGTGAAGCGGACATCTTCCACGCGCTTGCGCTTGCAGCCCATGCCTTCCAGGGCGGCTTCACGTTGTTCCCGTGTCGGGGTCATGTCGTTCATTCTGCAGCCTCCTGAATGTCGGTGCCGTTCAGCTTGGCGGCGGCATATTGGATCGCCTTGACGATGTTCTGGTACCCGGTGCAGCGGCACAGATTGCCGGCAATGCCCATGCGGATTTCATCTTCTGTCGGGTTTGGATTTTCCTTCAAAAGCGTATGCGCGCGGGTGATCATGCCCGGCGTGCAAAAGCCGCATTGCAGGCCGTGCATCTGCCGGAAACCTTCCTGAAGGGCCGACAGGGTTCCGTCCGGATTGGCAATGCCCTCAATTGTGGTCAGCTCCGCGCCATTGGCCTGGACCGCAAACACGGTGCAGGACTTTACTGACATGCCGTTCATCTCAACGGTGCAGGCGCCGCAATGGGAGGTTTCACAGCCGATATGCGGCCCTGTGATGTCCAGTTCTTCGCGCAGGAAGTGGATCAGAAGTGTGCGCGGTTCGGCAAAACGCTGCACCTTCTTGCCGTTGACGGTCATCGTGACCGGGATCTGTTCGATATCACTCATGTTCATTCTGCTCCCGTGGTCAGCCGTTGGCGCGGTCTGCGGCCCTGGCCAGGGCGCGACGCATCATGATTCCAGCCATTTTCGTCCGGTATTCCGCCGGGCCGCGCCCGTCGGACGCCGGGTCTGTGATGGCTTCGGCCGCTGCGACTGCTTGTGAAACCACCGTTTCATCCAGGGTCGACCCGGTCAGGATGGTGCTGGCGTCTTCGGCATAGAGGGGTGTGTCGGCCACATTGGTGAGGGCAATGGCGCAGCTTGAAACAGTTCCGCCGGTCATGGTCAGCACAACCGCGGCAGCGGCGGTGGCATAGTCGCCAACTTTGCGCTTCAGTTTTTCATAGGCATAGCCGTGGCCCGCCGGGGGAACCGGGATCTTGACCGCTGTCAGGATTTCTTCCGGCTCTAGGGCGGTGAAATACGCGGCTTCATAGAACTCCCGTGCGGGAACCTCCCGGGCACCGCCCGGACCGGTCAGCACATAAGACGCATTCAGGCACTGCATCAGCGCAGGCATATCGTTGCCCGGATCGCCATTTGCCACATTGCCGCCCAGCGTGCCGAGATAGCGAATTTGAGGATCTGCGATCAGGAGGGAGGTTTCCCGGATAATCGGCAGCTTTTCGCCAAGCAGTTCCGAACCGATCAGCTCATGCTGTGTGGTCATGCATCCGATGGTGATCGTCCCGCCCGTGTCTTCAATGCCCTTGAGGTCTTCAATGCCTCCGAGATCAACAAGATGTTCGGGTGCGGCCATGCGCAGTTTCATCATGGGGATCAGGCTGTGCCCACCCGACAGCGGGCGGGCTTCGTCACCATGATTGGCCAGAATGGCAACGGCCTCGGCCACAGATGATGGACGGTGGTAAGTGAATTCACCGGGGATCACGTTTGTCTCCTCCCTCTCACGCCGGAACGGCCCGGCTTTCGGCGGGGCTCCCTGGGCGCGTCCGGCAAACAGGGAGACCGGCCAACGATGCAACGCTGCCATGCATGACAGATCGTCGCATGCATAGAGGGTGATGAATGTTGCGGCGCACCTGCAAGGGATCGCGCACCGGATGCGGGGCTGAATAAACGGGTGGCGTTGCGGGCTGCACGAACTGCGTCAGCAACCCTTACGCAATTCATGAGATGCGTTTGCCTGTTTGTCCGGATGTCCTTCAATTCTATAAAGAAAGTGTGCTGGCGGTGAAGGCCGGCTTCTGCAGGTTACCATTGGGCCGTATTTGATGACGCAGACGCCTATTGGCCAATCTACGCCCTTAAAGCGGAAGACATGGCGGCATTATTGCGCTGCGGCGGGATGGCTGGAGGGGGGCTCTGCCGCATCTGCAAGCGCGGTCAAGCGGTCCCGGATCCGGCTCCATCTGGACCGGCTGACGGGAACGGTCTGCCCGTCTGCCCCTTCCAGAACCAGCAAACCGCCATCTCCCGACCGTTTGAAACTGGCCACCCGGGATAGGTTGACGATATGGCTCCGGTGAACCCGTTTGAACAGTTTCGGGTCGAGTTGCTGTTCGGCTTCGCTGATGGACAGCGGGCAAAAGAACTCCCGTTCGCCGTCATAGAGTTTCGTGTAATGGGCATCCGCGTGGATTGCGGCAATCTCGGCCATGCCGATCTGGGCTTTGTGCCCGTCCCGCTCAATCGGCAGGGTGCGCCGGAGGATCGGCGAGGTGGGTCGGGCTTTGGCGCCTGCCGCCTGAAGTCCGGCAGCGCTTTTGGGGGCGGCTTCCTGGCTGGCGCCGGACTGAGGATCTTCTGCGCTTGCCGGAGGCGCCTGAGCGAGGTCTGGCGTTGTCCGGCCAGCCTTGGCGTTTTCTTTGTCCGGCGGCACCAGCGTCAGCAGAAACAGGCCCGAGACAAGAAAGGCAACGCAGGACACGAGGATGGCCAGGGTGCCCGGACCGAGCGAAGGCGCCGACACTGTTCCCGCTGCGGGCGCCAGCTCATAGCGCAAACCGGCCATGGCGGTATAGTGCATTGCGGAGATGGCAAGCGCCATTACGGCGGCAGAGACCACGAGCGGTGGGCGCTTGCCAAGGCCGAACAGAAGCCACAGCGACAGTCCGGCCGCATTGAATGCGATCAGGAAGCTGGCCAGCACATAGGCTGGATTATGGGTCATATGCAAGGAGATGTGCAGGGAGTACATGCCCAGATAGTGCATGGTGCAGATACCGGCCCCCATCACGAAAGCGGACAGCCCGAGACGCAAAGGCGTGAGGCGGCGGTTGCTGGCGGTGAACACGGCCATGCCAACAACCAGAACACAGATCAGAAACGAGAGCAGGGTCGGTAGGATGAGAAAGCCCACGCCTAGGGGGAACTTGATCGCAAGTATGCCGACAAAATGCATCGACCAGATCGCCAGAGCGAGGGTCAGGGCCGCTCCGGTCAATAGCAGACGGCGCCTCGGGTCAACCGCATGGCGGACCTGAAGCGCCAGGCTCAAACCAACAAAGCTTCCCTGAAAGGCCATCACCAGGGAAAGCGCAACGAGCCAAGGCTCGTGCGTTGCTGTCATGCCAAACCACTCCTCCCTCACGGCCTCCGCCGGGGCAGGCAGAGGCAGTCAAGGTGTAATGATAGGATAAAGCCGGAAGGGCAGCAATCAGGTCCTTTGAAGGGGGGCAAGATCCAAAGCGGCCGCGTTGTTCTCTTTGGCGCCGCCGCCAGCGTCGAATCCAGAACCGGCCCGCCCGCCGTTATCCCAGGAACCAGTCCCGGGCATTGCCGTGGCAAATGCGCCGGATCAAGCCGTCAGTCAGATCCGGGGCATCCGGCAGACTGCCCTCCTCGATCCAGCGGCCGGTGATCCGGCAGACAAGGCGCCGGTAATAGTCATGCCTTGGAAAGGAGAGGAAAGATCTGGAATCGGTCAGCATGCCAATGAAGCGGGAGAGCAGCCCCATCTGCGCCACCTGGGTGAGATGCCGTTCCATCCCGTCCAGCTGGTCGTTGAACCACCAGGCCGGACCGGACTGGATCTTGCCCGGCTCCGAACCGTCCTGAAAATTGCCCGCCGTTGTCACCAGCACCTCATTCAGGGCGGGGTTCAGGCAGTAGATGATGGTGCGCGGAAGACCGCTGCGCCGGTCGATCTGGTCCAGAAGCGCGTTCAGCGGCCGGCCGATGGCCTCATCGGAAATGGAATCGCCGCCCGCATCCGGGCCAAGCCGGTCGAACAAGGCGTGCCGTTGATTGCGGAAAGCGCCGATATGCAGCTGCATCACGATCTTGCGCCTGGCGTAGGCCACGCCCAGTTCGATCAAGACCGCCGCCTTGAAATCCGCTTCGTCCTGCCGGGAGACCGTGCCGCCGTCTAGCCCCTTTCGCAGGATCGCATCGAGGTCCGGGGCTCTGCGCAGGGCGAAAGGGGCCAGCTCGTTGAGGCCATGGTCCGATGCCCGGCAGCCATGGGCGGCAAAGTGGTCAAGCCGGTTCAAAAGTGCGGCAATGAGATCGTCAAACCGCGTAATCTTCACTCCCGAGGCGCTTTCCAGCGCTCCGCAATAGGCGGAGAAGCCCTCAGCCGAGGGGGTGAAGGTCTTGTCCGGACGGAAGCTTGGGGCCACCTGAAAGGGAATATCCGGGTCCGCCTGCGCCCTGGCATGAAACGCCAGACGGTCGCACGGATCATCGGTCGTGCCGACATAGTGGACATTCATCTGCTTGAGCAAGCCTCGGGCGCTGTGGCTGGGGGCGGAGAGCTGCTCCTGAGCGGTGGACCAGACCTCATCAGCCGTTTCCGGGCCGAACACCCCGTGCCAGCCGAAATAGCGCTTCAGCTCAAGATGGGTCCAGTGATAGAGCGGATTGCCGGCGCAATGGGGGATGGTCTCGGCAAAGGCATTGAACTTTTCCCGGTAGCTTGCGCTGCCTGAAACCCGGTCTTCGTCAATACCGTTCCAGCGCATGGCGCGCCATTTGTAGTGATCTCCCTCCAGCCAGATTTCTCCCAGCGAAGACCAGGTCCGGTTTTCGGCAATAGCGGCCGGATCCAGATGGTTGTGAAAATCGATGATCGGCAAAGGCGCGGCAACTTCGTGATAGAGGCGGCGGCCAGCCGGAGTGTCGAGCAGAAAATCCGGTCCGAGAAAGGGCTGTGGCATGTCGGGAGATCCTGTCAGAAAAGCGCATCAGAAAGGGTTTGCGAGACCCCGCCGGAGGACAGGCGCTCAAAAGCGGACTGGACCCCGCTGACAAAAGCGCTGGATCCGGGCAGATCGGCGCCGAAGACGTCTTGAAGGGCCAGCATCCGTTCCACATAGGCGGACCCGTCCGCCTCCTGTGCAAGTCCGGCGATTCGCTCCGCCAACGGGTCATTCACCGGCAGAGGCGCGCCGGTCTCCGACCTGGCTCTGCAATAGAGCATCCAGCCGGCCACTGCACAGGAGGACAAATCCCAGCTGCGCCCGGCGGCCATGTTCTGCCGGATCGGGGCGAGCAGCCTTTGCGGCAGTTTCTGGCTGCCATCGGAGGCGATCTGTGTGGTCTTGTGGCGCAGGGCGGAATTGGAAAACCGGCTGATCAGGGCATCCGCATAGGCGGTGACATCCACCCCTTCCGGCACGTCGAGCGTCGGGGCCTGTTCGGCCAGCATCAAGCTCCGTGCGGCGGCCAGAAACACCGGATCGGCCATGCAGTCAGCGATGGTTTCCTTGCCCGCCAGTGCGCCGAGATAGGCCAGGAAAGAGTGGGTGCCATTCAGGAGCCGAAGTTTCATCTCCTCAAACGGTGCCACATCCGCGACGAACTGGGCTCCTGCCAGATCCCAGGCCGGGCGCACACCGGCAAAACTGTCTTCAATCACCCATTGGCGGAAGGGTTCGCACAGAATCCCGGCCGGATCGAGCCGCCCAAGCGCGCTTTCCAGTTTGGCGCGGGAGGCGTCCGTCATGGCGGGGGTGATCCGGTCGACCATGGAACAGGGAAAGCGGCATTCGGTGGCGATCCAGGTTTCCAGCGCCGGATCCCGGTCCCGGGCAAAATCCAGAACGGCCTGACGGCACAATGTGCCATTGGCGGGCAGGTTGTCACAGGACAGGATAGTCAGGCCGCCAAGGCCGGCTGCCATGCGCTGTTCCAGCCCGAGCGTCAGGAACCCGATAGCGGTTGTGGGAGGGCCGTCAGAGGCCAGATCGGCGGCAATGGCCGGGTTGGTCCGGTCAAGCTGGCCTCCGGAGAGGCAATAGCCCTTTTCGGTAATGGTGAGTGTGATCAGCTTCAGATCCGGCCCGGCAATGTCCGCCAGCAGGGCTGCCGCCCCATCACGTTTGGGATGCCGGGTTGCGATGACAGCGCCGATGCTGCGCACCGAAAGGGTATCACCGGCCATCTCGCCAACCGTGAACAGCCCGTCTGCGGCGTCCAGCTGTGTCAATTCCTCCGCGCCGGAATTCAGCCGGCTGACGATCACCCCCCAGTCGGTTCCGGTCTTGCGGAGCATCTCGTCATGATAGACCAGCAAATGGGCCTTGGCGAAGGCACCGAAGCCGATATGCAGCAGCCGGGGGCGCAGGCCAGTCCGGTCGTAAGAAACGGTTTGGAGGGTCGAAGACGGTTGGGTCATGGGATCACGGGTGTTGAGAGAGGGAAAATGTATCACCTGAAGTGTGCTCGGCACCATTGACCTCAAGCGGGTCAGGGCTGGCGCACCAAAGCGCGATGTTGGAATAGGCCGGGGACCAGGTGCCGGACCGCTGCCAGGACAGGGATACCCGGCCATCTGTGCGGGCAAGGTCAAACCGGGTCAGGCAATGACTGCCGTCCAGGGCCGTGGTTGAAGTGCCGTCATCGTCATAGCCGAGTGACCGGCGGGGCGCGGTCCCTTCCGGCTGCGGATAAAGGCGCCAGGTTCGTTCAGTGTCCGAGGCCGCATCGGAGCGGGCGCTGGCGCCGCCAAAAGGCAGAACGGTGCCGCCGCGCACAAAAAGCGGGATCGTCTCAGGGCCAACCGGAACATCCAGCGTGGTTCCGCCTGCGGACCACAGGCTGCCGTCAAAGGCCCACCAGCCCTCCGCAGTCGCAGGCAGCGTGACCCGGCGCGATGTGGCACCTTTTTCAACCACTGTAGCCACCAGCAGGTCCCGGCCGAGCAGGAAGTCGAATTCAGTCTCCCGGCAAGCCGGATCGTCCGGATGGTCCAGAAACAGGGGCCGCAGGATCGGTTCACCTTCGGTCACGGCCCGGTAGAGCTGGGTATAAAGATACGGGATCAGCCGGGCGCGCAGCTTTAATGCTGCGCGCACATGAGACGTGATTTCCGGATACATCCAGGGTTCATTGGCCGTGCCGTCGTCGTTCCAGGAATGGATCGTGAAGCGGGGATGGAAAATCCCGTTTTGCACCCAGCGCAGGAACAGTTCCGGCTCCGGCCGGGGACCGGCAAAGCCGCCGACATCATGACCAATATTGTAAAAACCCGACAGGCTGAGGCCGAGCCCCATGGGAATGTTCCAGCGCAGCGTCTCCCAGCTGGTGAAATTATCGCCGGTCCAGGTCTGGGCATAGCGCTGGGTGCCGGGCGCTGCACAGCGGGAAATCAGATAGGGCCGCTTGCCGGGCTGCGCTTTCCTCTGGGCCTCAAAAGACGCCCGTGTCATCAGCTGGCTGTGCAGCGGCCGGATCAGATTGACCGGCAGCGGTGCACCGAACCCGTCGCAGACCGCCTCATCATCCCAGACTTCATATTCATTGTTGTCGTTCCAGGTGCAGTGGATGCCCTTGTCGAACAGCTTGTCTTTCAGATTGGCCTGCCACCAGGAAATGGTTGCCGGATTGGTGAAATCGAGATGGGAACCGGTGCCGTCCCAAAAGGGGGAGTGTTCGGGAGCGCCGGTTTCGCTGTCGCGGATGAACAGGCCCTTTTGGGCAACGTCATCATAAAGCGGATGGTCCTGAAGCAGGACAGGTTTGATGTTGGCTACCAGATGAATGCCCGCATCTGCGTAGGCTTGAGTAAAGGCCTCTACATCCGGAAACCGCTGGGTGTTCCAGTGAAAGACATAGCGTTTGCCATCAATCGCGGTGTAGCCGGACGAAAGCTGAAAGCTGTCGCAGGGCATGTCTTCCTGTTTGAGCCGGGCCAGAAACCCCTGCAGCCGCTCCTGGGCATTGTCGGAATCCGTATAGGCCATTGTGGACCCGGAATAGCCAAACCCCCAGCGGGGCATGAACGCGGTGCCGCCGGTCAGCCAGTGGTGCCGTTTGACAACGGAAAGAGCCGTTGGGCACCAGCTGAAATAATAGTCCAGATCCCCATCACTTGCCCGGAAGGCGCGGAAGGGCTGGTGGTAATTGTCCTTCTCGTTGCCAAGGTCAAACCAGCACGGGGCCAGCGTGTCATAAAACAGGCCATAGGCGCCGAACGGGCCCAGGTCGGTGAGCGTGAAAGGAATGTGCTTGTAGAGCGGATCGGTGCTTTGAGCGTCATAGCCGAGCGCATCCAGATTGCGCATTTCAAAGCGGCGGCCGGAACGCTCCAGCGGACCGGCTTTTTCGCCAAGGCCATAGATGTGCCCGCCGCTGGTCCGGCTCAAATAGTGTTGATTGCGATGGTCCCGGCGGCCGATCATATAGGCGTTCTGGGCCCGGTCGCGGGCGATTTCCTGCCAGTCATGATCCGGGCTTTCCCGGGCTTCCCATATAAGGGCGAGCGGCTTTTGGACTGTCAGGCGCAGTTTGCCCGTCTCAAGGGTAAGGCCCTCCGCCCGCTCTTCAAGGCGGAAGCCGGGACAGGAAAACCCGCTGGTGTCCTCCCGGAGACGGCCTTCAAACGGCACATCGCCGTCCGGCGCGATCGCCCAGGTCCGGTCCATCCTGCGGCCACCATCCTTCTGCAGACTGATGCGGATGAGGTCTGTCTCCAGCACATCAATGGAAAACCGGTGCCGTGTCTCGACTAGCAGGCTGAGGCCGGTGGCCGTTCTATCCTGAAGCGTCCAGTTGTGAAGGGCCTTCATCTCTTATCCTTGGTAACCAAGCAGCAGACGCGGCAGGAACAGGCTGATCGACGGAAAATACGTGACCACCAGCAGAAGGGCGACAAGAACTCCGTAAAAGCCGAACATTGGTCTGATGACGTCGCCGATTTTCACCCCGCCGACCGAACAGCCAACAAACAGCGCCGAGCCCACGGGCGGCGTGCAGATGCCAATGCACAGATTGAACGTCATGACCACACCAAAATGCACCGGGTCCATGCCCAGATCTTCCACCACGGGCAGGAAGATCGGGGTGAAGATCAGCAGCGCAGGGGTCATGTCCATAAAGGTGCCCACGATCAGAAGCGCGATGTTGATGATCAGCAAGAGCACAATCGGATTTTCGGACAAATCCAGAAGCGCATCCGAAATCGCATAGGGAATATCGGCAAAGGCCATGGCCTTTGACATGGCAATGGAACAGCCAATCATCAACAGCACGATGGAGGTTGTGACCGCGCTTTCCAGAACGATCCCGGGCAGATCCCGCCAGCCGATTTCCCGGTACCAGATCACCGCCAGAAACAGCGTGTAGACCACGGCAACAGCGGAGGCTTCTGTCGCGGTGAAGATGCCGCCAATGATCCCGCCCATCACGATGACAATCAGCCCGAGAGGCAGCATGGCATCGGCCGCTTTCCTGACGATCTCCGGTCCGCTCGGCCGCTCGGCGACAGGATATCCGCGCCGCTTGGCGATGAAACCTGCCACCACCATCAGGCTGAGCCCCATGAGAATGCCCGGCACATAGCCGGCCACAAACAGGGCTGCAACGGAGGTGCCGTTGGTGATCAGGGAATAGACGATAAAGGTGGAGCTTGGCGGGATCAGCAGCCCGGTCGGGCAGGACGCGATGTTGACGGCCGCGCTGTAGGACGGGTCATAACCCTCCTTTTTCTGCAGGGGTGCCATCACGCCGCCGACAGCGGCTGCGGACGCGACCGCAGAGCCGGAGATCGAACCGAACATCATGTTGGCGATGACGTTGCAATGGGCGAGCGCCCCGGGCAGGCGTCCGCCAAGCACCTTGGCAAACTCGATCAGCCGCATGGCAATGCCGCCCCGGTTCATGATGTTGCCGGCCAGAATGAAGAAGGGAATGGCCAGGAGCGTGAAGCTGTCCAGTCCGGAGGCCACTTGCTGCGCAACAATATAGACCGACTGGTCGAAGGACATGAACAAGAGAAATGTGGCAAAGGCCGACAGGCCAATGGAAAAGGCAATCGGCACGCCCAGGATCATGAGCAGGGCAAAGGTCCCGAACAGCACCAGGACTGACTGAATATCCATGAAGATCTCCCAAATGCGGACCGGTTAATCCAGCGGGCCACCGGGACGTGGCACGCCATCCTGATCATTCGGTCCACGGCCGTCCCGCAAGAGGTCGCCCAGAAAAGTCAGGCAGTAATAGAGAATGCAGATCCCGGAGAACGGGATCGCGATATAGACAAGGCCCATGGGCAGGCGTAGCGCCGGAGAGACCTGGCCGGTCTCCAGCGTCCGGTTCACCAGATCAAGGCCGCCATAGAGCATGACCAGAGCCGCGAATGTGCCGATGGCGGCAATGATGGCGCCGTTGATGGCCTTGCGGAGAGCGCCGCGCGTGATCTGCGGCAGAAGATCAATGGCCAGATGGCGGCGCTGGCCGAGCGTATAGGCCCCGCCCAGCAGGGCAACCCAGATGAACAGGAACCGGGCCATTTCGTCGGTCACGGTGCTCGGGCTTTCCAGCACATAGCGCGAGACGACCTGCCAGATGACGCAGGCCACCAGAACAGCAAATGCAAGGGTGATGACGAGGCGGAGCACAAGGTCCACCCCCCGGGTGATCATGGTCACGGTTTTCCTCCCAAACCGGTAGGCAACGCCGGGCGGCGCTGACGCTCGCAGGTCGCGGCTGCGATAGAAATGCGCCATGAAATCAAATTGGTCAACCAATTTGCCAAAAAAGGTTGACTGATTTTGGAAATTGGACGAACAATTCCAAATCCGCGGCGAGGAGTGCTGCGAGATCCGCACCCGGCAGCCAGCCTTTTGGGCGGCCTTTCTGGCCAGGATGCACCCGGTCACCCCATGGGCAGCCGCACCGGCTGTGTGTGGAAACGTTGACCACCTTGAACGTAGCCGAGCATCTGTGAGCGCTCAAAAGAACGCACACTGCTCTAGGGAGGATACAAGATGAAATTCGTGAAGCTCGCGGCCGTTATGGCTGCAGGCGTTGTTGCCATGGGGGCTGCGGCCCAGGCCAAGACCCTGCGTCTCAACCACAACAACCCGGAAGATCATCCGCTGCACAAATCCATGGAATACATGGCCGAGCGCGTGGAGGAAGCCACAAATGGCGATCTGAAGATCCGCATCTACGCCAACGCCCAGCTGGGCACCCAGCGGGAATCCATGGAGTTGATGCAGAACGGGTCGTTGGACATGGCGCGCTCCAATGCCTCGGAGCTGGAAGCGTTTGAGGAATCCTACGGGGCGTTGAACCTGCCGTATATCTTCGTCAATGCGGATCACTATTACGATGTGCTGAGTGGCGAAATCGGCGCGGACATCCTGAAAGCATCCGAGGACAAGGGCTTTATCGGCCTGGCCTTTTACATTGAAGGCGCACGGTCTTTTTACGCCAATAAGGAAATCCGCTCCCCGGCCGATCTTGAGGGCATGAAAATCCGCGTTCAGCCGAGCCCGTCCGCCATCCGCATGGTGGAGTTGCTGGGTGGCAACCCGACCCCGATCGCCTGGGGCGAGCTTTACAGCGCGCTGCAGCAGGGCGTTGTCGATGGGGCGGAAAACAATCCGATGGCGCTGACCTCTGCCCGCCACGGGGAAGTGGCCAAGGTCTATTCAGATGACGGCCACACAATGATCCCGTCAGTCGTGATGATCTCGACCAAAAGCTGGAACGATCTGTCGGACGAGCACAAGGCCGCCTTGCAGAAAGCTGCCAAGGAATCCATGGATTTCCATCGCGAGCAGTGGGATGCCATGAGCGCGGCCGCCGTGGAAACGGCCAAGAACGAACTTGGTGTGAAATTCATCGAAGTGGAAAAGGGCCCGTTCATCGAAGCCGTTCTGCCGATGCATGAAGAAGCGGCCAAGAAGTCACCGGTGGTGGCTGACCTGATCGGGCGGATCAAGGCGATCGCTCCTTAAAGTCAACGCAGGTCCCGTCCGGAGGCTCCAGAATGCTCGAACGCTCGCATCTCGCCGACAATGCCCTGCAGGCATTGCATGATGAAGACTATGACCGTCCCTTCAACACCCAGTCGTTGAACCATGAGTGTCTGATTTTCACAGGCGGCCGGGCACTGGAAAGCCTCGACGGAGACTGGACCTTCTGCGTTGATCTACTTGACACTGGCCTCCGGCAGAAATGGTTCTCCATGCTGCCGGAGGCCCCTGAAAACCGGACGGAGCCTTGGGATTATGATCCTTATATGGGCGAAACCGTTCCGGTGCCCTCCAACTGGGCCATGCTCAAGGAAAAATGGTATTTCTTTGAGGGCAGTGCCTGGTATACGCGCCCGCTCGGCATGGGCACACCCGACCCGCAGAAACGCCAGTTCCTGCGCTTCGGCGCGGCAAGTTACGACTGCAAGATTTTTCTGAACGGGGAGTTCCTCGGAAATCATTACGGCGCGTCGACGCCGTTTTGCGTGGAGCTGACCGGGAAACTGCGCCCGGGCTGCAACTGGATCATGGCCTGCGTCAACAACACCCGCACCCTCGACAGGGTGCCCATGCGCAATACGGACTGGTTCAATTATGGCGGGATCTACCGGGAGGTTTCGTTTTTCGAGACCCCGCACAGCCTGATCAAGGATGTCTTCGTGCATCTGGTGCCCGATGGCACCTACTCACATATTCGCGCCGAAATCGAAGTCTGCGGCCCGCAGGCGGGCGAGGCCCGCCTGAAAATCCCGGGCCTCGGGGTGGACATCGCCGTCCCGGTCACAGACGGCAAGGGGTCGGTTACCCTGCCCGCCGCGCCGGAT
This sequence comes from Roseibium sp. AWQ4_290, assembly GCF_056160985.1. Taxonomy (NCBI): domain Bacteria; kingdom Pseudomonadati; phylum Pseudomonadota; class Alphaproteobacteria; order Hyphomicrobiales; family Stappiaceae; genus Roseibium; species Roseibium sp. AWQ4_290. The sequence goes on along the minus strand of NZ_JBSWYG010000018.1, from coordinate 5,586 downwards.
CTGTGGAGCCCGGAAACGCCGGTGCTTTATGACATCGAGCTGCATTACGGCGCGGATAGGGTCAGCGACCGGGTCGGCTTCCGCCAGATCGAGCGCCGGGGAACGGACATTGTTCTGAACGGCAAGCCGCTGTTCTTGCGCGGCATTTCCGTCCATGAGGATGATGCTGCGGCAGGCAAAGTCACCTGTGAAGACGATCTGCGCCGCCGCTTTGCCGATGCCAGGGACCTTGGCTGCAATTATCTGCGCCTTGCCCATTATCCGCATCACGAGCGCGCAGCTGAGATTGCCGACGAACTGGGCTTTCTGCTTTGGGAAGAAATTCCGGTCTATTGGGCCATTGATTTTGCCAACCCGGCGACGTACCGGGATGCGGAAAATCAGCTCAGCGAACTGATCAAGCGGGACCGCAACCGGGCCAGCGTCATTATCTGGTCGGTGGGCAATGAGAACCCGGACACGGATGCCCGCCTGGCCTTCATGCAAGGGCTTGCTGAAACGGCAAAACGTCTCGACCCGACCCGGCTGACATCGGCCGCCTGCCTCGTCAACCACACCCAGAACCGGATCGAGGATCGTCTTGCCGCCCATATCGACGTGATTGGCCTGAACGAATATTACGGCTGGTATGAAGAGAATTTCGAGGATCTGGTGGCCATTGGCGAGAATTCGAACCCGGACCGGCCGGTCGTGATTTCCGAGACCGGGGCGGACGGGGTCATCGGTCCAAAGGGGCCGAAAACGGGTCTGTTCAGCGAGGACTATATGGCCGATGTCTACCGCTGGCAGATCGCAGCGCTGCGCAAGCTGGACTATATCAAGGGCATGTCCCCGTGGATTCTGTATGATTTCCGCGTGGAGCGGCGGCAGAACATGTTTCAGAACGGCTATAATCACAAAGGGCTGATCGCAGCGGACAAGACAACGCGCAAAAAGGCGTTCCATATTCTGGCGGACTATTACCACGACATCGCGGGCGGGACGGCGACGGTAAGGAAAGCCTCATGAGCGGCGACACCTCCAAACGCCGCTATCAGGAAATTGCGGGGCTTCTGGCCCGCCGGATCGCCGATGAAAGCTATAAGCCCGGGGACAAATTTCCGACCGAACGGCAGATCTCCGAAGAACTGGGGATCAGCCGCTCGCTTGTGCGCGAAGCCTTCATCATGCTGGAAATTGAGGGCTATCTCGATGTGCGCAAGGGCTCCGGCAGCTATGTGGCCGATGGCGAAAAGATCTCGCTGAAGGTTCAAAAGACGGATTTCGGTCCGTTTGAACTGCTTCAGGCGCGCCAGCTTCTGGAAAGCAGCATTGCCGGCTTTGCCGCAGCCACGATCACCAAGAACGACATTGTGCAGCTGCGCGAGACGCTGGAAATGGAGCGCCGGGCGATTGAGACCGGCAAGGAGGACTACCTCGCCGACCGGCAGTTCCATCTCAAGATCGCTGAAGCCACACAGAACAGTGTTCTGGTCGACCAGGTGGAGGATCTGTGGCGCAAGCGCGAGACCAGTTCCATGTGGGCCCGGCTTCATGACCGGATTTTCGATCTCAGTTACCGGACCAAATGGCTGGATGATCACGCGGTGATTCTGGAAGCCCTGCGCCACCGCAATGCCGAGCAGGCCCGCCTGGCCATGTGGCAGCATCTGGAAAATGTCCGTCTGACGCTTCTGGACCTGTCCGATGTCGGTGATCCGGAGTTTGACGGCTATCTCTATACGCCTTCCGCTTCGGCCCCTTGACGAAAGAACAGATGAAATGATTGAGAGCTGGCGCTGGTTCGGCCCAAATGATCCGGTTTCCCTGAAGGATGTGCGTCAGAGCGGCGCAACAGGCATCGTCACCGCCCTGCACGAGATCCCGAACGGAACCTTCTGGCCGGAAGAGGAGATTGCCGCGCGCCGCCGGATGATCGAGGCGGCCGGGCTGACGTGGGAGGTCGTGGAGAGTATTCCGGTCCACGAGGACATCAAGACCGGTGCGCCGGGCTGGGAGCAGCTGGCCCGGAACTGGGCCGAAACCGCAAAGGCGCTTGCCCGGCAGGGCATCAAAACGATTTGCTACAATTTCATGCCTGTGCTCGACTGGACCCGCACGGATCTGGATTTTGAACTCCCGGATGGCGCCACCGCGCTCCGCTTTGAGTTCAGTGCCTACGCAGCTTTCGATCTCTTCATTTTGAAGCGGGACGGCGCCGGTGAGGATTATTCGGACGCGGACAAGGCCGCCGCCGAAGCCCGCTTCAGCACCATGACGGACGAGCAGAGCGCACGGCTGACGGCAACCATCATTGCGGGCCTGCCGGGATCGGAAGAAAGTTATACGCTGGAAAGTTTCCGGGCCCGGCTGGACGTCTACCGGACCATCAGCCGGGACGGCCTGTTTCAGAACCTGAAGAATTTTCTGGATCTGGTGCTGCCGGACATCGAGGCGGCGGGCGCCGTTCTAGCCCTTCACCCGGACGACCCGCCCCGGTCCCTGTTCGGGCTGCCGCGCATTGCCAGCACATTGGCCGACTATCAGCACATTCTGGCCCTGAACAGCTCCCCGGCAAACGGGGTCACCTTCTGCACCGGCTCGCTTGGGGCGCATCCGGACAATGACCTTGCGGCCATGGCTGCAGCGCTCGGAGACCGGATCTATTTTGCCCATCTAAGGGCCACCCGCCGGGAAGCGGATCCCCGCAGTTTTTATGAAGATGCGCATCTGGAAGGGGATCTGGATATGGTGGGGATCATCCAGGCTCTCAGGCAGCTGGAACGGCGCACGGGCAGGGTCGTGCCCATGCGCCCGGATCACGGCCACCGGATTTTGAGCGATTTCGGCGGCACCTCGACGCCGGGCTATCCGGCCATTGGCCGGTTGCGTGGCCTTGCCGAGCTGCGCGGCGTGATCCGGGCGGTCGACGCCCTGTCAGTCCGGCGGCCTGCCGTCTAGTCTGACGGCCTTAAAGTCTTTCAGAGGACGGCCGGACCGTAAAGCTCTGTAAAGAGGGGCCTGAGGACGGCAATTGGCCCCTCCTTGGCTTGACGGCAGGCGGGCAAGGCGACAAGCCTGTTTCGGTAAGCCTTTTTGCCTGCCGACAGGATGCAAAACATGACCGACACGCCCACCCGCCCCCGTCTGGAAGAAGACAGCCGGGATATCATCCTGATTGAAGGCTTGGAGCTGCCCGCTGAAATCGGGGTTCTGGACAGCGAGAAGGGCCGCACCCAGGCGGTCCGCTTCGATGTGGAGATTGAGACGGTGAGCGGCTACCGGCAGATCGTGCGCGACACCGGTCAATATGTCTCCTATGCCGATACGGTAGCCTTTGTGCAGGCCAAGGCAGCCGAAGGCGGCCATGTGGATCTGGTGGAGGACTGGGCCGAGGCGGTGGCCGAATTTGTCCTGACCCATCCGCTTGCCGATGCGGTGAGCGTGAAGGTGACCAAACCGGAGATTTTTCAGGAGGCGTCAGGGGTGGGCATCCGGATCAGGCGGAAGCGCGCCTGAGGCGTACGCAGCTCTGCCCGGCACGCGGCCGTCCTTTGGTCACCGGGCCTTCTGAAAAGAGACACTTGCTCCCGGGCCTTCCGGTCCTATGTCTTGGACAACCCGCCGGTTTTGTCACCTGCTTTCCAATTTTAAGAGTTTTTCATGATTTCAGCCGACCGCATCCTGCCCCTCTGGCTCAAGTATCAGGACGCGCTCAACGCGCCCGTCCGCAGCTTCGGGTTTCCCAAATTCGGAAAACGCTTCGAGGACCGGACCTATCAGATGGGGGTGTTGAACCTGTCGCCGGACAGCACCTATCGGGAAACGGTCTGCCACACCTTTGAAGCCGCGCTCTACCGGGGCCGCCGGATGACCCTGGAAGGGGCGGCCATGGTCGATATCGGCGCAGAATCCACCGGCGAGACCGCCGATATCGTCTCCATTGAAAGGCAGATTGACCGGATGCGTCCGGTGGTGGCGGCGCTGGCAGAGGACAAGATTCTGGTCTCTGTGGAGACCTATCATCCGGAAGTCGCCGTTGCCCTGATGGAGGCGGGCGCCGGAGTGGTCAACCTGACCGGCCGGGTTGATGACCCTGGCTTCTATGAAGCGGTGGCCCGGCATCAGGCCGGTGTGGTGCTGTGTTATACGCCGGGCGACAATGCCCGCTCAGAAGATTACCTGCCCCCGGCAGAAGACATTTTCGATCACCAGTTGGCCTTCTTCAAGGAGCGGATTGCGCTGGCCACCGGCGCCGGAATTGAGCGGCTCTGGGTGGATCCGGGCTTTGGCTTTGCCTTGCATTTGCCCGACGGGCCAGACCGCATCCGTTACCAGACCGACAGTATCCTGCAATCCTTCCGGCTGAGGGAACTGGGCTGGCCGGTCACCGTTCAGCTCACCGGCGCTGTTTATCTCTTTCGCGACGAGGTGCGGGTGGCCCAGACCAGTGCGGCCACTTTGGCGGTTCTGTCCAAGGCCAATCTGGTGCGCAGTCATGAAGTGCCACGGGTCCAGCCGGTCTTGAACCTGCAGGATTTTGCCTGAACCGCGCGGGAGACAGGTTGCCCTGAAGAGGAGGGACAAGATGACAGAGGACAGGATTGCCCTGGTAACCGGGGCCGGAAAACGTCTGGGGCTGGCCATTGCGCGGGGGCTCGCCAGCAAAGGCTATGCGCTCGCCCTCCATTACAACACCTCATCACGGGGCGCACAGCAGCTTCAGGCGGAGATCACGGCTGCAGGCGGGCGGGCGGTTCTGCTTCAAAAGGACCTGAGCCGGCCTGAGCTTGCCGGAGAGCTTGTGAGCGAGGCGGCGGAGGCTTTGGGCGGGCCGGTCTCTGTCCTGATCAATTCCGCATCGGCGTTCAACACGGACAGTCTCCAGGATCTCACATTGGAGAGTTGGCAGTTCCTGATGAATGTCAACGCAGCCGCCCCGGTTTTCCTGATGCAGGCCTTTGCCAATCAGGACCCGGCTCCGGAGGGCGGGGCCATCGTCAATCTGCTGGACACCCAGATGCGGTCCGCGTCTCCGGAGCGCTTCAGCTATTTCTGCGGCAAGTTTGCCCTGGAGGGGGCAACCCGCCTGGCGGCCTATGATCTTGGGCCCAGGAAGATCCGGGTGAATGCGGTGGCGCCGGGACTGGTGCTGCCCAGTGACCAGACGCAGGAGAATTTCGACAGCCGCCAGAGAGTGACGCCGCTCGGGGTGGGGCTCGGGCCGCAGGACATCGTCGAGGCGGTTCTCTATCTGACTGAAGCACCGCAAGTGACCGGCCACACGCTCGTGGTGGATGGGGGCCAGCGTCTGATGGGCTTTGGCAACGCAGCCCTTGGCTGACACCGTGTCTTTTGCGGCGGACACAGGTGCCAGTCCCGGACCGCCCTGGAGTGTTGCCAGGGGCGGTGGCGGGCGGCCTCAGATCCTAAAAAGAGGTTAATATCCACCGTCTTCCACTATCTCGAATTTTTCGCAAAAAAATCGAAAACACGTGTTGACGGTCATGCTTGGTGTGCGTATAACCGCGCTCATCGACGGCGGCAACGTCGCTGGCGACAGGGTTTTGCGACCTTACTTCCGGAAAATTGGCTCATGAGGGCCGG
>NZ_JBSWYG010000017.1:0-149907 GCF_056160985.1 Roseibium sp. AWQ4_290 | reverse complement strand
CTACAATCCGCGCAGAAGGCACTCGGCTTTGGCATGGAAAAGCCCATTGGCATTCGAAGCCAGGGCCGCTTAAATGAGAACTCGGGGCGGAATCAAACCGTGACAGGTCCAGTCGACGAAACCAGCGGGTCTGCTGCGGCGTCGAGGGAAAACATGGCTCCGTCTTCATCAAAGTCGATGTCTTCGCCGAAACCGGCCTGCAGTTGATCGGAGCGTTCTGCGGCCGCCCGGATCTCGCTGTCTTCCAGCTGCACGTCTTCTTCAAGAAAGGCCTGTGCCGCATCCACTTCCTCGGCCGCCTCCGGGTCGTCATCGACAATGTCTCCCATTGCCGCCTCATCGTCCCCAAGGGAAGTCGCATGGTTCCAGACGTCGTCTTCGACCGCAGCCACGCCGGTTTTCTTTTCCAGGTCACGGGCTTCCTTGTCCGACAATTCCACATTCAAGGTGCCGATTTCATCGGACACAAGCGCAGCTTTTGGTTCGAGCGGATCCACGCCCATCAAGGTGGCCATGGCATCCATTGGCTGGACATCACTCAGGACGCTGGACAGCTGGTTCATTCCCGCATCCGAGGCTGTGAGGTTTTCATCCATCACGACAATTCTCGGGCTTTTCTGCACAGGCATTTCACTCTCCTAAAAAATAATTTTGACGAAAGGCCCCTTGTGACGGGGCGGTTTGGAAACGTCCCGGGTGACCGGACAGGAACAAAATTAGGTGCTGAAAAGGATTTTGGTCTGGTCACCCGGGATGCAAAGTTACCTATCGTAAGTTGCGTGATTGGCACGGAAAGACAGCGTCAAAATTGCATAAGTTCGGATGGAAAATGCCGGCCGGTTTCTTACGTGCCGGACGAGCCGTGTTGTGGCTCAGCGGCGGTACGGCCAGCGCCCGGGGAAGGGGATCAGGATTGCTGGAACCGCCGGCGGAGCAAAAAGAAAGCGGCCATTGGCCGCTTTCAGACGGAGATTTGTAACAGCTTAGGGGAGGACAGCCTCCAGGGCTGCCTTGGCGTCGACGAGACCGCTGCCGAAGAAGAGCGAAGGTTCAGCAACGTCCTCGCCGTCCGTGTTCATCGCGTCTGTTTTAAGGGCAAGTGTTTCGCCGCCGACCACCATGTCTTTCCGGGCTGTCTTGATCAGTAGTGCCTTCACATCACGGCCATCCATGACGCAGCCGGATGTGCCGGCAAGCCGTTCCGCCCGGCGGATCAACGCGATGACTCCAGCCACGAGGGCGCAGGCCCCAGATGTGCCGCCAAACTGGGTATAGTACCCACTCTGGGCAGGGGTGTCCTCAGGTGTGTCGTCGCCGGTGTCGTAGCCGAAGCGGCCGGGGATGTCGGTGCTCAGAAGCCACATGCGGCTATAGGGAATTTTCTTTGCACTGCTGGGTAACAGGTATTCGAATGACGTCGTATTCTTCGCCGTGTCACGCAACTGATGCCGGTTGAAGACGGTCATATCGTCCGATGGGGCAACCACGGTGAGGCCGTCCCCATAGTTGGAGTATCCGGAGCGATATCCCTTTCCGGTCACCGCGCCAACGGCGATGATGCCGTTTTCGCGGTTTGCTAGATTAGCCGGGTAAATAAGCTGGCTTTCTCCTTCATTGCCTGACGCGCAAACGATCGGAATGTGGCTGCTGACAGCCACAAACAATGACCTCACGATATGCCACAACCTTTTGCCTGTCAGGGAATGCTGTGGCTCGGTCGGGCGCAGGTCGGCCGCTGTTTTTTGCAGGGTGTTGATGCGCTCTATCAGGTCTGCCGCTTCCCGGTTTTCCCAGCGTTCAAGATTTCCCTGAAAGTCGTTCTTGTCGACCGGATTGTGTTCAGGGTCCGGAAGCCCGCGTGGCATGACAATGACGTCTGCCTTTTGATGCCAGGCGTATAGAAGAGCGGCAATGAACTGGAGCGGATCATTGTCAAATCCGGTGCGGATGGAGATCAGTTGGGAAAACGGGTCGACCCCGAAATAGGGGATCACGCCGGGTGTGGGCGCCGCATCGGGAGACGAGGGCTCGGGGCCCCCAACGACAAGGCCGCTCACGGCGGTACCGTGGGAGGCAAATAAGGTTTCGATATCCCCGATTGTGCGTAAATCGCCCTTCGACTGTTCCAGTTGCTGGGCAATGTCCCCGAAGATGGCGAGCTCGTCTTTTGAAAGGCCCTCAAGTGTCAGGTCGCCGGTGTTCAGCCCGGAGAAATTTCCCTTAGGTTGCTCTTCTGCGCAGGCGCTTGTCCGTGTGCCATATGGGGAAACGGTGAAATCGATTGACCGTTCAGTATCGATACGGCCCTGCAGGTTCGGATGATCCGGGCTGCAGCCCACATCAATCATGGCAACACGTGCGGGCCGGGTCTCTCCCTTTCGCTCCAGCTCGTCCCACAAAGTGGTCTCAAACGACAGACCCGTTTCGTCAGGCACGATCACGCCCAAGGCGACAAGATGCCAAAGGAAATAAAAGCCCTTGGTGTCGGTTTCGGAATTCAGGACTACCTTGTTCATTGTATCTGTCCTTCTTCAAATCCATTCTTGCTGAACAGCCTGATAGCGGTCGGCGAAGGCCTGGGCGAAGCGGTCCGTGAAACGTCTCGCGAGCTCTTTGCCGGCTGCAGTGTCGCTTGGATAGTGCAAGCCCGCCCATTCGCGGTTCTGCGCAACGTTCAAGGCAACGTCCGACAAGGTCTGTGTTGCGGGATGCTCAGGCAGGATCGTGTTGAAGGCGTAGGCAATCGTATGACACTGGAAGGAGTGATTGCTTGGATACGCCTCATGGGCCGGATTGGCGAGAAGCGGCCTGAGGCCTGGTTCCACCTGATTGGGGCGAAGTCTGCCAAATCTCTGCTTGTAAAAGAGGCCAATAAACTCGGTCATGGTCAGAAGCTCTAGAAACAGGGTCTCTGTAGCTTCGAACCCGGCAAGGCCGTCAATCCCGAGCGGCCGGGTGAAGGCAGTAAGGTCCAGCGTTGCTTCCTGCACAATATCGGGCAGGCGTAATTGCCTTTCTTTGATGTTCTTCTGCATCTCCAACAGAAGCTGTGTCTCGAGTCGGCTCAGATCGGGACCCGGTGGCGGCGGCAAGGCAACTTGGGTCCATTCGTCCGGCAAGCGGCTGTCCGGGCTTTTGAGACCAGCGCGATGAAGACGGAGCAGGGCTTCTGTCGGCATGAGGGCCCCATTTGACCCTTGAGCGCTTGGGGCTTTCACCTTGTTTTTATTTTTGTTCTTATTCTTATTCTTATTCTTATTCTTATTCTTGTTTTTATTCTTGTTGAGAACGGATTTGTTGAGCGCGGACTTGTTCAGGACCATGCGCACGGCACTGACGCCGCCGGCTCCTCGCGCACCTGCAGGCGGCGTCACCGAGATGTCGACAGGCCTGTCTGGAATTGCACCGAATTGAAGCCCGGTCTCGCTGATCGTGATCCGGCTCCGGTTCAGGAAGTCGGCTATGGAGCTGCAGGTGTGCAGGTCAGTATCTATGGTCTTCATTTCGTCCCCCGATCTGAAAATGAGTAAAAGATCAGTCTAGTCCGGCCTTGCGCAGACCTTTCAGAAAGTTCAGTCCTCCTTCAGTCCCCAAGCCCGGATAACCGGTCCCTTGAAGGACTTTTGCGGAGAAGTCCGGTTCGACCTCGTTGAGGCGCTGACACAGGCTTTCCAGCATCTGCACATTGCCGAGATGGGCATGACTTGAAATCAGGTAGCGAAGAATGGAATTGAATTTCGGGCGTTGGACCAGCGCCCGTTCTCCGGCTGCAATGGCGCTTTTGTGATCGCCTGCGAGTGCAGCGGCGATGCATTTGGTCGTGTCGAAATAATAGCTGATAGGGGTGTTTGCTCCCAGATGCTGAGCCCAGGACGCCATGGCGAGTGCCTTGCTGTTCCGCCCGGCGTAAGCATTCAAGGTGGCATAAAGATCCCAGCCGAAGGTCTGTTCGGGATCGAGTTTTAGGGCACGCTCATAAAGCGATGCGGCAAGGTCGAATTCGCTGAACAGGTAGGAGTGAATGTGGGCTGCGAGGGACAATACGAGCGGATCGAACTCGTCTTCTTCCAGCGCGCGGGTCGCATAATACTGGGCTTCAGAAATTTGTGCTGCAGCGTCAGGCGTGAAACGCTGCCCCACCTGGAATGATTTGGAGAACGCCATCCAGGCATAGGTCTGCGCGTTGGGCTGGTGTTTCAAGAGGGTCTGAAGTTTCTCGTCGGCGCTGTTCAAGTGGTCTTCGGACAGCCCGAAAATTTGATAGATGCACTCAATCAGAACGCCTGCTCTGGCGCTGTCCGGACTAAAGGCAAGACTTTGCAGAAGACGACCGAGCTGAATCACGGTCTGGGATACGATTGCGTTGAGGTTTGAGGACGTCGGATCCTCAAATGCTGTTTTTGTGAAGGCCTGGCTGGAAACCCAAAGCGTGACACCGTTCTCTCTTGAAACGAGTTCAACGGTCAGCCGCACCTCGTTTTCCAGAGTGACTTCATTCATCCGGATGAAAAGCGGCATTGCCACGTCTTGCCGGGCCTTGGCCTGCATATGCGGGTCGATGCTTAAAACGGGGATGCGGCCCATCTCGTAAAGATTACGCATCAGTTTCTGGCGGAAGAGAGAGGCGCAAGGTTGGTGAGGCGGCACGTCCTGCAGCCCGATCGCCCAGGTTTCACCCGAAGATCCGCTTGCGCGTCTTGTCTGATTGTTGTTGCGGGAGGCCGCGTTCCAGCTTGACGGCTTGGTGCGGCGGTCATTGCTGCGCCAGTCATCGGATGCCGTATCAAGCTGTCCGTCCCGCGTGTCCGCCCCTGACCATTCCTCAAATTTCTGTTCCCAGATCTGACGTTCCAGCGTGAGCCAGCTTTCGAACTCTGGGTCGCAGATGTCGAACCCTTCCAGAAAGTGCTCTGAAACGTCCCGATGCTCCTCGGAAATCTGGAGCAGTCCCCGGTCGGCCTGCTGCCTCAACTGCATCGCGTCCACGCGGACCCGCGACAGGTCCATGGTGACCGAATATTTGTCCGTGATAAGGATGTCCTTGTAGTCTGTTCCCAAGCTTTTCCGGATGTCCAGCAAAGCTTGACGCAAACTGGCAGCGGCCTGGTCTTCGCTGCGGTCACTCCAGAGCTTGTCCCGCAGCCAGACCCGGGACCGGGACCCGCGGGGAGCCAGGGCGAGCATGGCAACGATGGCCTTGGATTTCTGGTTTTTGGGCGTGAGTTGATTGCCTTTGCGGTCCAGCACTGTAGGAGGCCCGAAAAGAAAAATTTCAAGATCAGTATCGTTCTGCGGGCTTATATTCATGCTTGCCCCCACCGGACTTGAAGCATTGCCACCATAAATAAATGCAGGAATGATACGCAATTCTGCGCGGGTCTGCAAAAGATGCGTATTTGGCATCCTAAAATCCAAGATAGAACTCACTATGGGCCAAGGTAAGCAGGCGGGAGTAATCGCAGCGTCAAGTTTGCGTCAATTCGGTGGGATTTTTGCCGGGGTTGCTGCGGCGGAGGCGGGGCAGACACCTTGCGCAGAGCCGCCCCCTTCTCACCACCTTGCCCTTTATCTTGCGCGCTACCGTCCGACTGCGGTGATCGCCTTCTCCAGATGGTCGATGACAGTCCCGGTCCTGTCGCCCAGATTGTTGCCCCGGCAGACGGCAAGGCTCAAGGTTTCGGTCAGGCGGCGGCTGGCCAGGGGGCGGAAGAGGAGGGTGCCCGCCTCCACATCTTTGGCAACATCGAGCCATGTGAGCAGGCTCACACCCTTGCCCATGCGCAAATAGGCCAGGATCGCATTGATGGAATTGGTGTTGAGCGCGACAGCCGGATTGACCCGGACGCTTAAGATTTCGGCCAGCAGGCGGTTGTAGATCGACAGGCCCGCGCTGGGCAGACAGAGCGGCCAGTCGAGCACGTCCTGTAAGGGAACCGGCCCGTCGCCTGGCAGGTCCAGCGAGGGAGCGTAGACGACACCCAGGTGATAATCATAGCTGGTAACGGTGATCAGCCGGGTGAGGGACGGCACGTTGAAGGCGGCCACCAGATCCAGTTCGCTGCGTTCGGCCGCCGCCAGAAGATCGTCGGTGGAGCCGCGCAGCAGGTCCAGCTCAACCGGGCCGTAGATCTCTTCCAGCCCGGCGACAAAAGGTGGAATGACCGCCTCGATGAAACACTCCATGATGCCGAGGCGCAGGGTAAGGCCCGCGCTTTGCTGTTTCTGGCGGACTTGCTGGTTGATCTTGGCTTCGGAGGCGAACCAGTCCAAAGCCTGGCGGCGCAACTCTTCCCCTTCCGGTGTCAGGGCAATGCCGCTGGAGGTGCGCATGAGCAGTTCCGTGCCGAAGCTGCGCTCCAGGATCTGCATCTGACGGCTGAGGGCCGGAGCGGAAATGTTCAGCCGGGCGGCCGCGTCGCGAATGGACGGGGACTGGGAGACGATCATGAACGACCGGAGTTCCCGCGAAAACGCCGACATGGGCCGCCTCTCTGTGTAAGAAAAATTCTAACGCACCGTGAAATTCTTTGTTCTTTTTCGAACGATGGTCAATCGCTTATTCTTTTTGCATGCCTCAAAGGGAGGCGGGTGCCTGGAGAGATGTGGCAATGCTGGATGATATCGCCCTGCTGCGGGAAACCATCAAGGTGGCCGAAGAGGCCAAGGCCTGCGGCAACCATCCTTTCGGCGCCATTCTGGTCTCGTCCGCCGGCGAGATCCTGCTGCGCCAGGGGAATACCTATCTGGATGACAAGGGGGTCGGCCACGCGGAGCTCAACCTCGCCCGCCGCGCGGCGCGTACCTATGCGCCGGACTTTCTGGAGGGCTGCACACTTTATACTTCCATAGAGCCCTGCAGCATGTGCGCCGGCGGAACTTATTGGGCCGGCATTGGCGCACTGGTCTATGGTGTAACGGAAGTCCGGCTGGCAGAGCTGACCGGCGACAATCCGGAAAATCTCACCATGGCGCTGCCCTGCCGCACCGTGTTTGACGCGGGACAGCGCAAGGTCGAGGTGCGCGGTCCTTATCCCGAACTCGAAGACGAAATCATCAAGGCGCATCAGGGTTTCTGGTAAGCGCCCGCATCCCCCGGCCCAGGAGGCCCAGGAGGCTGGTCGGGCATTTGCCCGGAAGACCGGCCAGGAACAGGAAAGGTCAGGTACGTATATGCTGCTGAAGTCAAAGAGTGTTTTTGCTGCGGCCCTGTTGTCGCTCACCTTCACCGCACCGGCACTGGCGCTCGACAAGGTCACCTTCCAGCTGGACTGGCTGCCAGGGGCGACAAGGCGCCGATTTACGTGTGCATCCAGGAAGGCTTCTGCAAGGAGGCCGGTCTGGAGATCTCGATTGAGCCGGGCCGGGGCTCCTCGGAAGCCATCACCAAGATCGCGACCGGATCGTCAGATATCGGTTCGGCCGGACTTGGGGCGCTTCTGGCGGCCAAAGATACCGAAAACGTGCCGGTGACGGCGGTCATGTCGATCTTCAACACAGGCCCCCACGCTTTTTACACCACCAAGGATACGGGGATCACCAAGCTGACGGATGTGAAAGGCAAGAAGATTGCGACATCTCCTTTCACCGCCTCCAACGTCTATCTGCCGCTGGTACTGGCCGATAATGGCATGAGCGAAGCGGACATCACGCTCACTAAGGCCGATCCGGGCGCTCTTGGGCCGCTGCTCATGACCGGCCAGCAGGATGCTATCATTGCCTGGCTGACCGATGTCACCCGCTACACCAATCAGGCCAAGGATGCGGGCAAGGAAATCGTGATCCTGCCCTGGGCAGATGCGGGTCTTGTTATGTATTCGGCCTCTCTGGTGGCCAATGACACGTTCCTGAAGGACCGTCCGGACGTGGCCAGACGTTTCGTGGCCGCCTTCAAGAAGTCGATTGAATTTGCGCAAGAAAATCCTGGCAAGGCCGGGGAAGCTGTGGCGGCGATGGTGCCGGAACTGGCGGCCGAGGAAGTGACCGGCTCCTGGCTGGATGCCTCCAAGCTGATCTTCAACAAGGTGACTGACAAGGACGGGCTCGGCACGCTGGAGCCGGGACGTCTTGCGGCAACCTGGACCCGGGTGGCCGCCGCACAAGGCTTTGATCCGGCATCCCTGGACCCGGAAACGGCGGTTGACCGCTCGTTCCTGCCGGCGGAGTAAGTCGTGGCGCGTGTCCAAAACGCCATCACGTTTTCCGGTGTCGGCCAGACCTTTCTGACCGATACCGGGGCGCTGACGGCGCTTCAAAATGTCAATCTCACCATCGCCCGGCACGAATTTGTGGCTGTGCTAGGTCCGTCTGGCTGCGGCAAGTCCACGCTGCTGCGCCTGACGGCAGGGTTGATGAGCCCGAGCCGGGGCGAGGTCTCGGTCTTCGGGCTCAAGGTCAGCGAACCAAGGGATGATGTCGGCATCGTGTTTCAGCAAGCCACCTTGCTGCCCTGGGCCAATGTGGAAGACAATGTGGTGTTTCCGGCCAAACACGCCCGGGGCCGGGTGAGCGCCGCCGACCGGGACCATGCAAGAGACGTGATTGCCAAGGTTGGGCTGGCAGGTTTTGAGAAACGGCTGCCTGCAGAACTCTCCGGCGGCATGCAGCAGCGGGTCGGGATCGCCCGGGCTTTGTTTCTGAACCCGGATATCTTGCTTATGGATGAACCGTTTTCCGCGCTCGACGCCCTGACCCGTGACGCCATGGGCCTTGAACTCTTGCGCCTGTGGCAGGACAGCCCCAAGACGGTGCTGTTCATCACGCATTCCATTCCCGAAGCCGTGCTCCTGGCCGACCGGGTGGTCGTCATGAGCGAGCGGCCGGGCCATGTGCTGGAAGACCTGCCGGTCCCGCTGGGGCGGCCCCGGGACGAGGACGCCTTGAGAACCCCGGAGATGCAGGACTATATCGCCCATTTGCGCGGGCTCCTGATCAAGAAAGTCGCCGCCTGACATGAGCGCCCACACAGATATAGGCACACCGGGGAAAGACAGCCAAGACCGTCTGACCTTGCCACTCTCCGAGCGTCTGGCGCGCATGCCGGTTGTCTTGCCGCTGATGACCTTTGTCACCCTCCTGCTGGTCTGGGAATTCGGCACAAGGCTCTTTGGTGTGCCCGCCTATGTTCTGCCGGCGCCCAGCCGCATTCTGGAAGGCTATGGCCGGATCAGCGCCGGCCGCTGGCTGGAGCATATCTGGGCCACCTTGCGGGTGGCGCTTCTGGGCTACGGGGTGTCGATCCTGATTTCTCTGCCCATTGCCATCGGGCTCGCCAAATCGAAACTGCTCAGCCGGGCTTTTTATCCTCTGCTTGTGGTCATCCAGTCAGTGCCCGTGGTGGCGGTCGCGCCGATCATCATCGTGGTCCTGGGCACGGATGATGCCCCGCGGGTGGTGATTACCTTCATGATTTCCTTTTTTCCCCTGGTCGTTTCCATGACAACCGGGCTGATGGCGACCCCGCCGGAACTGATCGAACTGTCCCGCTCGCTGCGGGCGCCGGTCACCCGGGAAATCAGCCAGATCCGGCTGCCCTATGCGACGCCCTATATCTTTTCCGGCCTGAAGATTTCCATCACCCTGGCGGTGATCGGGGCCGTGGTCTCGGAGTTTGTGGCTGCTGAAAAGGGCCTCGGCTACTTCATCCAGTTCTCCACCTCCATGTTCAAGCTGCCCCAGGCCTGGGCCGGGCTGGTGCTGTTGATCCTCATGTCCCTGACCCTGTTTCAGATTGTCAGCCAGGTTCAGAAACGGGTCTTTCCCTGGTCACTGCCAAAGGAGGGACGGTGACCGGATTCCTGATTGCCAATATCGAGCATGGTCTTACGGGAGATGCCGCAGGCGGCCGATTTTCCGGCGCCTTGCGTGTGCGCGGCGGTGTGATTGCCGAGATGGGGGCCTTGGCGCCGGAGCCGGGAGAACAGGTGATTGACGCGCGCGGCTGTGCCGTCACCCCCGGTCTCGTGAACACGCACCATCATCTGTTTCAGTCAGTCTTGAAAGCGGTGCCGGACGGCCTGAACGAGGCCCTGGATGTCTGGCTCCAGAAAGTGCCTTATGCCTATTGGCCTTTCATTGATGACCAGATCCTGAGAACCTCTGCCCGCATCGGCCTGGCGGAACTGGTCCTGTCCGGGGCGACCACGGTCTGTGACCATCACTATGTGTTTTCCAGCCATTATGACTATGATCCCGCGGCGGTCCTGTTCGAGACGGCGGCAGACTTCGGCGTGCGCTTTGTGCTGGCCCGGGGCGGCAATGCCAAGGCCAGAGCGTCTTTTGACGATCCGGCCCTGCCGGACCCGTTCCACGAGACGCTTGAAGAGTTTCTGGACGGGGTTAGCGCCGCCGTGCGACGCTGGCATGATCCGTCACCTGACGCCATGCGCCGGGTGGTGATGGCACCGACAACCCCGACCTTCAACTTCGAGGCGGCGGATCTTCCGGTGCTGGCTGAGACGGCGCGGGAGCTGGGCATAAGGCTCCATTCCCATCTGTCGGAAAACGATGGCTATGCGACCTACACCCTGCGCACCCACGGGGAGCGGCCTGTGCCCTGGCTGGCCAAACAGGGCTGGACGGGACCGGATGTCTGGTATGCCCATCTGGTCGACCTTGCTGACGCTGAAATTGCGCTTCTGGCGGAGACGGGCACGGCCATGGCCCATTGCCCCCAGGCCAATGCACGGCTTGGATCAGGCCTTGCCCCGGCCGACAAGCTGCAGTCAGCAGGCGGCACGATCTCGCTCGGGGTGGATGGGGCTGCCGCCAATGAGGCCGCCGATATGGGGGCAGCCATGTATTCGGCCTTTTGCCTCCACCGGGCCGTCAAGGGCGTTCGAGCGGTGCGGCCGGAAACCGTGCTCCATTGGGCAAGTGAAGGCGGTGCCAGGTGCCTCGGATTTGACCGGTCCGGCCGGCTGGCTCCGGGTATGGCAGCCGATATTGCGGTCTTTGATCTGTCGTACCCGCGCAATATGGGGCTTCAGGACCCTGCTTTGGCTCCGGTCCTGACCGGGGCTGCTGTGGTGCGCGACAGTTTTGTTGGCGGCAGGCCGCTTGTGACAGGCGGCAGGCTCCCCAATCTTGATCTGAAGGAGCTGGAGGCGGAGGCCCGCGAGGCCGCCCGACGTTTAAGAACACATCGTAAGGATGCCCTTTTGCAGTGCGCGCCAGTATAATGCGCACTGCCTGAACCGGAGTAGAAGCTGTCAGCGCCGTTCTGTGAGTTTTCCGCAGAATGCGTGGGTCATTGCTCCTCAACCCTGAGGAAATGGAGAGACCTGTGAGCACTGAGACATCTTATGATCTGGCCGAGCTGGAGAAGGAAAAAGGCATTGGCGGCTATGGCCAGGAGGTCGAGCGGGATGTTCCGCAGATCGACATGTCAGATTTTTTCAGCCGCAAGGATGCGATCACGGAAGAGCTTTGGGAGGCTGCCACCGGGATAGGCTTCTTCCAGCTGGTCAATCACGGCATTCCCCAGTCGCTGATTGATGAGGCGTTTGACCTGTCGGCGGCATTTTTTGATCTGCCCGAAGAGACCAAGGCCCAGTATCCGCTCAAACCGGGCACAAATGCGGGCTGGGAATATATGGCGCAGATCCGCCCGTCCACCGGCACGGCGGACCGGAAGGAAAGCTATCAGATCACCCTGCCGCGCATGAAAGAGTTGTGGCCCACCGGGGAGGAACTGGAGGGTTTCAAGCTGACCATGCTGGCCTTTGAGCGGCACAATTGGGCGCTGGCCATGAAGGTGCTGTCGTGCTTTGCCAAAAAGCTGTCCTTTGCGCCGGACACGTTCACCAATGGCCATGACCCGGAAAAACCGGAATATCAGTCCACCCTGCGTCTGCTGCATTATCTGGGAATGGAAGATGCCAAGCCCGAGGATTTCAAATACTGGCGGGCCGGGGCTCACACGGATTTCGACTGCCTGACCCTGCTGCATCAAAAGGAAGGCCAGGGCGGCTTGCAGCTCTGCCCGGGCAAGGATGAAAAGGGCCGGGCAACAGCCTGGACCGATGTGCCGCCCCTAGGCGGCGTCGTGACCTGCAATATCGGCGATATGCTGATGCGCTGGTCCGATGACAAGCTCCTGTCCAATCTGCACCGGGTGCGCATGCCCAAGCCAGACGAATATCTGGGACCCCGCTATTCCATCGCCTATTTTGCCCAGGCGAACATGGACACGGTTCTGGAAGGGCCGGAGAAAAAATACGAGCCGATGACCGGCCACGACTATATCCAGATGCGCCTTGGCGCGAATTTCGGCAAGAAATAAGCTGGTCTTCAAAAGATCGCATCCGGTTTCCGGCAAAGCGTGCCGGACGCCGGGTGTGTCCTGCGCTATGTATTAGCTGTAGGTGCGCCGGTACATCTCCTGAAGATGCTGTGAAACGGTCACCGGCGGGTGGGCCGGTGTCTCTCCCGGGGTCAGGCAGGCCTCGATACAGCGCACTTCGTGATCCGGATTTCCGGTATAGAAAAACGGGATCGAATAGCGCTCGCGTCCGGAGCGGTTGATCACCCTGTGCAGGGTGGAGCGGTAGACCCCATTGGTCCAGCGCTGGATCATGTCCCCCAGATTGACCACATAAGCGCCCTTGACCGGCGGGGCAGGCACAAAGGTGCCTAACGCCTGATCAAAGACTTCAAGGCCGCCAATACTATCTTGCCACAAAAGGGTCAGGCCGCCGAAATCCGTGTGGGCGCCGCACCCCTTTTCGTCCGGCGCGGCCTGGGGCCGCTGCGGCGGATAGTGCAAAAGCCGCAAGGTGCACATGGGGTTGGTGGTAAACCCGCAAAAATAGTTGTCTTTCAGATACAGCGACAGGGCGAGGGCGCGCATCAGCCGGGTGCTGAGTGCTTCCATCTGCCCGAAATAAGCCTCCACAGCAGGCCGGAATGCGGCCGGAGCTTCCGGCCACTGATTGGGGCCGTGATTGAACTTTCCGGCCGTTACCCTTGGATCGGTCTGCGGGATGTCGACGCCGATATAATAGCCTTCCTTCTGATCCGGCGGCGCGCCGGGCTCAAGCGTCTGGGCGGCCAGGGGCTCATAGCCCCGGTTGCACGGGGAAAGGCTTTTGCTGACCCGGTTCTTCTCATCTTGCGGAAGCGCAAAAAACGCAGCTGCCGCCTGATGGAGGTCTTCGATAGCCGTCTCCGCGATCCCGTGTCCAGTGACATAGAAGAACCCCTTGTCGAGACAGGCGGCGCGGATCTGCGCTGCAATCTCTTGATCCCGGTCCGCCATGCCGGTGCCAAAACCGGACAGATCGATGAGCGGAAGGCCCGTTAGTGCCGGCCGGACCATCCAGGGCCAGCTTGCCGGCGCTGGTGGAAAAGGCCAGCAAGGTTTCCTCGCCGCCAGCTTCCGAATAGGACAACCCGGCCTGGAATTTCGGGTCAAGGTCGGAAAAGGGATCGTCCCGGCACGCATCAATGATGATCAGCCGCAGGCCGCCCCCCGGACCGGTGGAGGCCGCGTCGATCACATTGCGCAGCTGGACGGCCTTGGCATTGACGGACTCTGCCGAGCTTGTGTCCACATCCACGGCCAGAAGCTGGTTCTGGCCCTGAACCTGAAACCCGTGACCGGCAAAATAGAAAACGGCGACTTCCGCGCCGTCGAAGGTCTCGTCCATTCTCCTGATGAGTTCGCTGAATTCATCCTTGGACAGATCGAAGAAGAGGTTCACCTCAAAATCAGCCTGGACCAGGACCTCCGCGACAAGTGTTGCGTCGTTGGAGGCGTTCGCCAGAGGGGACGAGGAATAATTGTTGTTGCCGACCACAACGGTGATCTTGCCGGTGGCCGCTTGCGCGATGGCCGCCGGAAACCCTGCCAGACCGCTGGTCAGAGCAAAAACACTGGCGAAGAAAAACGATTTGAGACCAATTTTCATCCGGGCTGCCCATTTTTGAAGAAAAGCAAGTTGAAGTTCAGAAAAGGGTCGTAAGTATGGTGGCATTGGACCTGATTTCCGCTACGTCGGCAAGAAATTGATGCGTGCGCTGCCATGAGTTGTCCAAGCACCGGAAAATCCTCATTGTATTGGCGCCGGAGCGGTTCTAGGGTGGGAAGGCTCAAGGCTGAGCTGTCAGCTGCTGGAAAGGCCACGCCGGTACGTCCGGGCTGTGGTCCAGAACAGTTTTAAAGCAGCGGAACAGCTCTGTCTTGTAGATCCATTGCCAGACCCGTCCGTCCCCGGCCGAAACAGCGGGGCAGCTTGTGGTTTGGTCCTTCCGGTCTGCACAGTTTCCAAGAGGCGTTTCATGGCGCAATTGCCGAATTCACTCGAAGCCCGCGATATCGCTTTTCAGCTTCATTCTTATTCCGATGCCCGCCGTCAGGAAGAAAACGGCGCCCTGATCATTGAGAAGGGCGAGGGCATCTATGTCGAGGATCTCAGCGGCAAGCGCTATATCGAGGGCATGGCCGGCCTGTGGAGCGTCGCGGTCGGCTTTGGTGAAAAGCGCCTTGTCGAGGCCGCAACCCGCCAGATGGAAAAGCTGCCCTACTATCACACCTTCACCTACAGAAGCCACGGCCCGTCCATCGAGCTGGCCGAAAAGCTGATCGGCATGGCGCCGGTGCCCATGTCCAAGGTCTATTTCACCAATTCCGGATCAGAGGCCAATGACACGGCGATCAAGCTGATCTGGTACCGCTCCAACGCTTTGGGCCAGCCACAGCGCAAAAAGATCATCTCGCGCATGCGCGGGTATCACGGGGTGACACTGGCCTCTGCCAGCCTCACAGGCCTGCCCAACAACCACAAGTCCTTCGATCTGCCGCTGCCGCAGATCCTGCACACGACCAGCCCGCATTACCGCACCATGAAGACGGAGGGCGAAAGCGAGGCGGATTTTGCAAAACGCTGCGCACAGGATCTGGAGGATATGATCCTGGCCGAAGGGCCGGAGACCATCGCCGCTTTTTTTGCCGAACCGGTCATGGGCGCAGGCGGGGTGGTGGTGCCGCCGGAGGGCTATTGGGAAGCGGTTCAGCCGGTCCTGAAAAAATACGACATCCTGTTTGTCGCCGACGAGGTAATCTGCGGCTTCGGGCGCACCGGCAACATGTTCGGGACTGAGACTTACAATCTGCAGCCGGACATGATGACCCTGTCCAAGGCCCTGTCCTCGTCCTATCAGCCGATTTCCGCGCTGATGATCAATGACAAGGTCTATCAGCCGATTGCCGATGAATCCCACCGCATTGGTGTTCTGGGCCATGGCTATACCGGCAGCGGCCATCCGGTGGCCGCTGCCGTCGCGCTGGAAAATCTGAAGATCATTGAGGAACGGGAGCTGGTGGCCCATGTGCGCGAGGTTGCACCCGTGTTCCAGAGCCGACTGGCAGGGCTGGCCGAGAACCCTCTGGTGGTGGAAACCCGGGGCATCGGCCTGATCGGGGCGGCCGAGCTCTCCCATCCCTCCCACGCGGACACGCCCGGGTCCCTCGGTGCGAAGGCAAATGGGCTGTTCCAGGAAAACGGCCTGATCTCGCGGGCCATGCTGGACGCGATGGCTTTCTGTCCGCCACTTATCATCACCGAAGCCCAGGTGCATGAGGTGTTCGACATTGCCCAGGACAGTCTGGACAAGGTGGCCGCCAGCCTATGACGGACTGGTCTGTCATCGGCACCATCAGCGGAACCTCCGCTGATGGCATTGATCTGGCGGAAATCGGCACTGATGGCCGGACCGTGAGCCGTTTCGGACCGGCGGAAACGGCAAGCTACCGGGATGACACGCGGCAGCAGGTGCTTGCGGCGGCCCGGCGCATGGGCGAAGGCCGGGAGGCTTGGCCGGCCCTTGGCGTCAGGGTGACAGAGGATCACACAGCAGCCCTGCAGAATTTTCTGTCAAAGCATAAGTTGACGCCGGATCTGATCGTCTTTCACGGCCAGACGGTCTGGCATGACCCGGGCGCTGGGGAGACCGTCCAGCTGGGCGATCCGCAGGCACTGGCCAATGCGCTGGGCGTGCCGGTCATTGGAAATGTCCGGCACGCCGACATGGCGGCTGGCGGTGAGGGGGCTCCGCTGGTTCCCGTCTACCACCAGGCCCTTGCCCGCAGTGTGCTGCAGGAGGGGCACCAGCCACTTTGTTTCCTGAATATTGGCGGGGTGTCCAACCTGACCTTTCTCTGCGGTGACACGCTTCTGGCCTTTGATATCGGCCCGGGAAATGCGCTGTTGGACGATTGGATCCGGGCACATGGGGCGGGAAACTTTGACGACGGCGGGCGGATCGCGCTGAAAGGGCAGGCGGATGAAGCCCGGCTGACAGACGCCCTCAAGCACCCGTTCCTGTCCGCCCCCGGCCCGAAATCTCTGGACCGCTACAGCTTTTCCGCCGCGTTTGCGGAAGGGCTGAGCCTTGAGGACGGTGCGGCCACCTTGCTGGCCTTTACGGTGGAGGCGATTGCGCGGGCGGAGCAGCTCTTGCCTGCGCGCCCGAAGCTCTGGCTGGTTTGTGGCGGGGGACGGCTCAACCCGGTTCTGATGCAGGCGCTGGAGGACAGATTGTCCGGCAAGGTGGGGCCAGTGGATGACTATAAGATCGATGGCGATGCGCTGGAAGCGCAGGCGATGGCGTTTCTGGGCGCGCGCCATCAGGCCGGTCTTCCGGCAACTTTCCCCGGCACCACAGGGGCGGCGCAGCCCGTGATCGGCGGGGTTTTGTACCGGCCCGGCAAAGGCTGAGATGGACCGGTACCCCTTTGGCTCCCTTGCGCAGGGGCGAACTTGCCGGTAACCAGACGAAATGAACGGATCTGAAATCTACAAGCGCCTGATCGGCCTGATCGAAGAGCGGGTCTTGAAACCCGGTGACCGGTTGCGGGAAGCTGAGCTGGCGGAGGAGTTCGGCGTGTCGCGCACGCCGATCCGCGAGGGGCTGAAACGGCTGGAGGCCCAGGGGCTGGCCATTCACGAGCCCAACCGTGGCATGGTCGTGCCGACCCTGGATCATGGCCAGATCAACGAAGTCTATTTCATGCGCGAGGTGCTGGAAGGAACGGCAGCGGGCCTTGCCGCCAAGCATGCCTCCGAGCCGGAAGTCGAGATCCTGCAGGATCTGGTGCGCGCGGACCGGCAGCGCATCGCCGACAAGGACAGCCTTGTGCGCTCCAACCGGGAGTTCCACAGGCGGCTGTGCCTGGCCTCACACAACCGCTATCTTGTGGATCTGATCGAACATCTGCGCCTGTCCCTGATCCTGATGGCCGGAACGACTTTGGACACGCCCGAGCGCCGGGAAACCGCGGTTGAGGAGCATGCGGCCATTGTCACGGCGATTGCCCGGGGCGACAGCGATGCGGCGGAAGCCGCCGCGCGGCTTCATATCGCCCATGCCCACAAGACCCGCCTGCAGCAGATATGACTGTGCTCACACAGGAGCGCCGCTGGTGAAGGCGGCGTCAAGGGCGAGGACAAGATTGGCGAGTGCCGCCACAGACAGCGTGGTGAAGGTCAGGATCATGCCAGCGACTCTGAAGGGCAGCGGTTCCGGATCCTGGCTGACGCTGTAGGCGTGCAGGGAGCGGCCGGTCAGCAGAAGCAGCCCAAGTCCTGCGATGAGCCAGGGCGCAGCGCCCATCAGTTCCAGCATCAGCAGAAGAAGCAGGGCCAGCGGCACATATTCGGCGAAATTGCCATGGGCTCGGATACGCCGTTGCAACCTTCTGTTGCCGCCGTCTCCAAGGGCAATGCGCTGGGCGTGGCGGATGTTGATCACCCGGGTGCTCAGGAAGAGGTAAACAAGGGTCAAAAGACCTGCGGTCAACGGTGTGATGAAAACGGGCAAGGGCTCCTCCGGCGGCTCCTTGGCAATTCCAGTAAATCGGGACCGGTGTTGCCGCCGGAATTGCTCTGACGATCAGTTGAAGCGGAAACAAGACTTGAACGCAAGACTGTCCTGAGCTGGCCGTCCGGATGGGACTTGATCTCGGGATTTTGAGAGCAAATCGCAGGTGACCGGATTTAACTTTCGCAGCATCAGCATTCGACAATATTGACCGCCAGGCCGCCCTGGGAGGTCTCTTTATATTGCTCCATCATGTCCATGCCGGTCTGGCGCATGGTTTCGATGCAGCCGTCCAAAGGCACGAAGTGGGAGCCATCACCGCGCAGGGCGAGGGATGCGGCGGTCACCGCCTTGACGGCCCCAAGGGCATTGCGCTCGATACAGGGCACCTGAACCAGCCCGGCGATCGGATCGCAGGTCATGCCGAGGTGATGCTCCAGCGCAATTTCAGCCGCGTTCTCGACCTGCTCGTTGGTGCCGCCGAGCGCCGCACACAGTCCTGCAGCGGCCATAGCCGAGGCCGAGCCGACTTCTCCCTGGCAGCCAACCTCCGCCCCTGAGATCGAGGCATTGGCCTTGATGATGCCGCCGACAGCCGCGGCTGTCAGCAGAAACACCCGTATACCGGCCTGATCAGCACCGGGGCAATGGTCGAGATAATAGCGGGTGACGGCGGGAATGACACCGGCGGCGCCATTGGTCGGGGCGGTGACCACCCGTCCGCCTGCCGCGTTTTCCTCGTTGACGGCCATGGCATAGACCCCGAGCCAGTCCATGACATTGTGCTCAAAGGGCGGGGCGCTGCGGCCTTCCTGGATCAGCTTCTGATAGATGTCAGCCGCACGGCGCTTGACCTTCAGGCCTCCGGGCAAAATCCCGCTCTGGCGGATGCCCCTGTTGATGCAGGCATCCATGGCGGACCAGATCCGGTCGACCTTTTCCTCCACCACTTCGCGCGGGCCGCCCTCGCATTCATTCTGCAGTTTCATCTCGGCAATGGAGAGGCCGGACTGGCGGCCCATCTCCAGCATTTCCTTGGCCGAGGCAAAGGGAAACGGGACCTTTTGGACCGCCAGTTCATTGACCGGCTCATTTGTGGTCCGGCGGAGCTCGGCCTCGCTGACCACAAAGCCGCCGCCAATGGAATAATAGACGAACGTGTCCACCAAACCACCCGTGTCGTCCAGAAGCTGAAAGGTCATGCCATTGGCATGGAGCGGCAGCGGCGGACCGTAGTCGAAAATGATGTCCTGCTTCGGATCAAAGTCCAGCTCCGGCAGGCCCTGGATCTGGAGTTTGCGGACCTTGTGAAGGCCGGCCAGCATCGGTCCGGCAGCGTCCGGGTCGAGCGTGTCGGGTTTTGCCCCCAAAAGCCCTAGGCAGACAGCGCTGTCGGTGGCGTGCCCCTTGCCGGTAAAGGCAAGCGAGCCGTGCAGGGTTACCGTGAGCCGGGAGGCCTTGAACTGCGCTCCGGCCAGACCGCGCGCCCGATCCAGATAGGTGTGAACGGCCACCATAGGGCCGACCGTGTGTGAGCTGGACGGTCCGATGCCGACCTTGAAAATGTCGAAGACGCTGATGAACATGACGTGCGAACGGTCCTGAAACTTTCCTGCCTCGAACTCCTGTCCGGGCTCAGACTACCAGACGCCAAGCTTCAAGGCCGTGATCAAACGGGCTTTTTTGTGCTAATTGCGACATGAGACCCAGATGCGCTTCCTTGGGGGGCTTCCTTTGGGCCGCCTGTGGGGAGGCGGGGAGGAAGCCGCAAGAGACAACCGGAGGGGGAGGAAGCGTGGTTGTTTGCACTGCGTGCCTTTGATAGCGTGCGGCCTCCTTACTCACTGTCACACCACACGGACCTTCCATGACTTCCACGCACCCGGCCGACCTTCAAGACGTGTTGAAACACAAGCGGGACGCTTTCCTGATCCCGGACGGGGTCATATATCTGGATGGCAACTCTCTTGGAGTTCTACCGGCCCATGTGCCGGACCGGGTTGCCAAAGCCGTGCGCGAAGAATGGGGTAACAGTCTGATTCGCGCCTGGAATACCCACAGCTGGATCGATTTGCCCCAGCGCACCGGTGACCGGATCGGCCGGTTGATCGGTGCTCCGTCCGGTACTGTGGTGGCCTGCGACAGCACGTCGGTCAATGTGTTCAAGGTGCTTTCGGCCGCCTTGTCGCTGCGCCCGGAGCGCAAGGTGATCCTGTCGGATAATGGCAATTTCCCGACTGACCTTTATGTGGCCTCGGGCTTGACGGAGCTTCTGGCCCAGGGCCACGAATTGAAGATTGTCGATCCTCAGGAGGTCGAGGCGGCAATCACTGCAGACGTTGCCGTCATGATGCTGACCCAGGTCGACTACAGGACCGGCCGGGTGCACGATATGCAGGCGCTGACGGCCAAGGCGCATGGCGTTGGGGCCATGGCGATCTGGGACCTGGCCCACTCGGCCGGGGCCATTGAGGTGGACCTTTTCGGTGCCAAGGCTGACTTCGCCATTGGCTGCGGCTATAAATACCTCAATGGCGGCCCGGGGGCGCCCGCCTTCCTTTATGTGGCGCCGGACCATCTGGACAAGGTAACATCCCCGCTGACCGGCTGGATGGGGCATGAGGCGCCTTTTGCCTTTGATCTTGACTACCGGCCGGTTGCGGGCATCTCCCGCATGACAGTCGGCACACCCGCCATTCTGGCCCTCTCCAGCCTTCATGCCGCCTTGGATGTGTTTGAAGATGTAGACATGGCGCAGATCCGGGCCAAATCCATTTCCTTGAGTGAATTGTTCATTGCGGAAGTGGAGGCCAAATGCCCGCAGCTGACCCTGGCAAGCCCCCGGGATCCGTCCGCCAGGGGCAGTCAGGTGTCGTTCCGCTTCGAGCAGGGCTATGCGGCCATGCAGGCGCTCATTGCACGTGGTGTGATCGGCGATTTCCGGGCACCGGACGTGATGCGCTTCGGCTTCACGCCGCTTTATCTCTCCCATCAGAATATTGTCGATGCGGTTGATATTCTGGCGGAGATCCTGAAGACCGAAAGCTGGAACCGACCTGAATTCATGACCCGCGCCAAGGTCACCTAAGGGTCGCTGCTCAGGATGTCCCGGTCTTTGGGGCAACGGCCTCGTGGGTGTTTTGAAAAGCTCCAAGCATGGCCAGGAACCGGTCCTCTGTGACCGGTGGGGACAGAATATAGCCCTGATAGTGGCTGCAGCCATTCTCAGCCAGCCAGTTCCGCTGTGCCTCTGTCTCAACACCCTCGGCAACAACGCTCGCATCGAGGGCCTTTGCCAGGGACAGGATCAGTTTCACGATCGCCCCGCCAGAGGCGATATCTTCCATGAACATCCGGTCGATCTTGATACCATCGATCGGGTAGTTGTGGAGATAGGCCAGGTTGGAATATCCGGTGCCAAAGTCATCAATGACGATGCGGTATCCGATTTGCTTCAGGGCCTTCAGCGTTTCGCGTGCATTCGGGATGTCACCAAGAATGACGGATTCGGTGATTTCCAGCGTGACCTGCGTGGGGTCGCAGCCGCCGTTTTCTGGCAAGGATTGCATTAAATCCAGGAACGCGCCGTCGGAAAGCTGCCGCGGCGACACGTTCAAGGTCAGCGGAAGCGGCGTGGACAGATCTTTCAGCCGCTGCTGAAAGCGGGCGACTTCCCGGGCGGTCCAGGCACCGACCGCGTTGATCAGCCCGGCTTCCTCGGCAATCTTGATGAATGTGTCAGGGCCGATGAGGCCCTGTTCGGGATGCTGCCAGCGCAAAAGGGCTTCGCCCGCCACCACCTGGTTGGAGTATGTGCTGGCAATAGGTTGATAGTGAAGAACAAACTCCTCATTCTGGAGGGCGTGTTCCAGATCCTTTTTCAAGGTGCGCTGCCGGTCGCGGAGCAGGCGCATGCTCTCGTCATAGCGTTTGCAGGTGTTTCCAGGGGCCGCCTTGGCCTGATAAAGGGCCAGATCCGCATGGCGCATTAGCTGGTCGATGTCCTGGCCATCGGCCGGATAGTGGACATAGCCGATGCTCAAGCCGATTGTCCGGTGCTTGCCGTCGATCGCATGGGCGCGCGAGAAAGCTTCAAGCAGCGCCTGGCCAAACCAGTCGGGCCTGTCCCTGTCAGGGCGTTCCAGATGGCAGATCAGAAATTCGTCGCCTCCCAGGCGGGCAATTTCGTCATGTGGTCCGGCCAGAAGCTTCAGTTCTTCCGCGACGATCTGCAATTGGGCATCACCTGCCGCATGGCCGAAGGAATCGTTGACCTGTTTGAAGTCGTCAAGATCAAACAGGTAGAGCGTTGCCGTCTGCTGTTTCTGCGCCGCTTTCTCCAGCATCTGGGCCAGACGGTCCTGCAGGTAGGTGCGGTTGGACAGACCCGTCAGTGTGTCGTGGCTGGCCAGATATTGCGCCCGTTCCTTAGTCTCATGCAGCTCTGTCACGTCAATTTCGCTGACGAGATAGGCTGGAAGCCCGGTGACGGCATCGTGGCAGGCCCGGATGGTGAGTTCATGCCAGCGCGGGCCGGCCGCGGTCTTCACCTGCGCCACACGCTTTACCATGCCGTTGCGGTCTGCCTTGTCCAGCAGGCCCTGTATGTCCCGCAAGCGCACGAAGCGCTCGTGAAACCTGGTTTCCTGGGACGGGCTGGTCGCACGGGCTGCCGTGTTCCGGTAGAGCGGCTCTCCGCTCTGGGAAAACAGTGAAATCATGACCGTTGTGTGCAGCAGCGCTTCGATGCTCCGGATCGTTTCCGGCTGCTGGGCCTGGTGGTCGCGCGCTTCGCACAGCAGAGCCATTCGGCCATCCCGGAGCCGGATGCCGCTCATCAGCACTTCCATAACCCTCGGTTTGCCTTTTGGATAGAGCGTCCAGACTTCCGAAAACCGCGTGTCCCCCCGGCAGAAATCTTGCTGGTACTGGCGCAGGCGCTGGTCGACGGAGCGGGACATGTCGGCGGACAGGTCCCTTAATTGCAGTTCCTCCAGGGTCTCGGCGTCGAGACTGTCCAGCGCCTTCTTGTTGGCCCACAGATAGCGCTTGTGATCGAAATCGAAAATCCACACAGCCGAATCAAGCCGGTCATAAATGTCCAGCAAAAGTCCGGTTTCCACCTGGCCCTGCGCAAGCAGGGAAGACGGCGCAACCGGGGCCGATGGTTCTATTGGGACAGTCACTTCCGCACGCTTTAACAGTGTTTTCTCCAGAGGAAGGGCCGCGTTTTCTTGGTTTTAATTTTTTTCCAACGCAGCGCTCATCGCTCTCTAGTAGCTGAAATTTGAAATCTAAACCAGAATTGATGGTACCGGGTTTATTATATTTTATAAATTCGAATTGATTGAGGATAAGTCATAAATTTATCGTGAAATATACCTAGAGTAATCTGAATTGTGTCGTGCTGCGAATACCAGTATCCCGCGAGAGTGCAAAGAAGCAAATGAGCCGTCCTGCTGAGAACAGTCTGTTTCCAGTACGTGCGGAATTTGAAAAATCTTGCCTTTTTTAAGGTTTGGGCCGGATTTTACCGGTTGCTTGATCTGCGAATGAAGTTAGAAGGTGAGAAAGCTGCGATGTGCGGGCTTGGGAGGCTTGCTTCAGAATGTTCAAAAGAACGGGCGCGGCCAAACGACTGAAGAAAGACCGCTTCCGGGGGGCGGCTAGGAGCATGAATGCTAGAGCTTGACGAGCTCGTCATGGATTTCAGCGGGTTCAGAGCCGTGAACGGCTGCAGTTTCCGCGTTGAAGAAAACAGCATCACTGGCCTGATCGGGCCCAACGGGGCCGGAAAGACTACTCTTTTCAATCTGATTGCAGGCGCCTTGCAACCGACCAGCGGCACGATCCGCTTTCTGGGGGAAGATGTAACGGCGCTGGCCAGCCATCAGCTGTTTCACAAGGGGCTCGTGCGCACGTTTCAGATCCCGCACGAGTTTCACAAGCTAACCGCCCTTGAAAACCTGATGATGGTACCCCCGGCGCAGCCGGGTGAAAGTCTTCTTGCCAACTGGATCTCCTGGAAACGGGTCAAGACGTCGGAAGCGGACGTGGAGCGCCTGGCCTATGAGACGCTGGAGTTTCTGGAGCTGACCCACGTGGCCCATGAGCGGGCGGGCAACCTTTCCGGCGGCCAGAAAAAGCTTCTGGAACTTGGCCGGACCATGATGACTGATGCGAAGCTGGTGCTGTTGGACGAGCCGGCTGCCGGGGTCAACCGGACCTTGCTGCGCAAGCTGGAGGCCAAGATCGCCATTTTGAACAAGGAGCGTGGCTATACTTTCATCCTGATCGAACACGACATGGAAATGATTGAAAAGCTCTGCGCTCCGGTTGTCTGCATGGCCGAGGGCAGGGTTCTGATCGAAGGCGATTTTGAGACCGTGCGCTCCGATCCCCAAGTGCTGGAAGCCTATCTCGGCGAAACCACGGGAGATGCCGCATGACGGCGCTTCTGTCGATGGAACAGCTTACCGGGGGCTATGGGGAAGCGGACATCCTGCAGCAGGTCTCCCTGTCCGTGGCCAGGGACGAGATTGTCGTGATTGTGGGGCCAAACGGGGCCGGCAAATCAACGGCCATGAAATCCGTCTTTGGCCTGTTGACCATCCGGGGTGGCCGGATCCTGTTTGACGGCGACGATATCACCGGCTGGGCGCCCAACAGGATTGTGCAAAGGGGCATCTGCTATGTGCCCCAGGTGGACAACATCTTTCGGGAGATGTCGATCCACGAGAATCTTGAGATGGGTGGCTTTCTGAAAACCGGCGATCTGTCGGCCGCCTATGACCGGGTCTATGAGCTGTTTCCGGATCTGAAGGAACGGCGGAAGACCATGGCGGGCAGCCTGTCTGGCGGCCAGCGTCAGATGGTGGCCATGGGCCGGGCCCTGATGCTGGACCCCAAGCTTCTGCTTCTGGACGAGCCGACCGCCGGTCTGTCCCCGAAATATATGGAACAGATCTTTCAGATCTGCCGGGATGTGCGTGACACGGGCGTTGCCATTTTGCTGGTGGAACAGCACGCCAAGCAGGCTCTGGCCTTTGCCGACCGGGGCTATGTGCTGGCCGCGGGCAAGAACCGCCATGAAGGCACCGGCGCGGACCTTCTGGCCGACCGGGAGGTCGCCGAAATGTTCCTGGGTGGGTGATACGGAATGGATCTTTTCGAACTTCTCAATTTCTATGTGGTGCCGGGCGTCGTACTCGGGTCCATCTATGCCCTTGGCGCTGTCGGCATCACCCTGATCTTCGCGATCCTGCGCTATGCGCATCTGGCGCATGGGGATCTCGCGACTCTCGGCGCCTTCCTCGCGCTTGCGATTGTGACCGGCCTTGGCGTCTCGCCCTATGTGGCCCTGCCGATTGCGATCCTGGTTACTGCGGGTGTCTCGGTTGGCATCGACAAGGTCTTTTACGAGCATCTGCGCGAGCGGCCAAAGATCGTGACCGTCATGGCGTCCCTTGGCATCGCACTGATGGTCCGTGCTGTGGTGCAGGTCGTTTGGGGTGTCGACACCCAGACTTACACCCGCGGCATTGTGCGCCCGGAGACCTATTTCGGCTTTTTGCGCATCCGGGACCGGGAGCTTTATACGGTGCTGGCCATGGTGATTCTGGTCGGGGCGCTGCATCTGTTCCTGACCCGCTCCAAATGGGGCAAGGCGATGCGGGCCATGTCCGACAACCCAAATCTGGCGCTTCTGTCCGGCATCGATAATCGCAAGGTTGTCATGCTGACCTGGATCATCGCGGGCGGGCTCTGCGCCGCCTCCGGCTTCTTTCTGGGCATCAACACGGAGCTGAAATCTATGATGGGATGGCACATGCTGCTGCCCATGTTTGCCGCAGCGATCCTCGGCGGGGTTGGCCGGGTGGAAGGTGCTGTTCTCGGCGGCCTGATTGTCGGGATCGCCGAAGAGCTGTCGGTTCTGGTGATCCCGAGTGAATACAAGGCCGCCATGGCCTTTGCGATTTTGCTGTTCATGCTGCTTGTGCGCCCGACCGGGCTGCTCAAGGGCAAGGTGCTTTAGGAGGGCCGGTTATGGAATTTCTGGGTCTCTTGAACTACGCGCTGTTCATGGCGATCTTCATTGGCATCTACGCTTTGCTGGCCCTGGGGCTAAACATCCAGTGGGGCTTTGCCGGGCTGTTCAACGCGGGAATTGCCGGTTTCTTCGCCGTTGGCGCGTATACGTCCGCGATCCTGACCACCGCACCCGCAGACGGGAGGCTTGGCGGGTTTGACCTGCCCATCCTGATAGGCTGGGCCGGCGCCATGGTGGCGGCTGCGCTGGTGGCCTGGCCGATTGGCAAGATCTGCCTGCGTTTCCGCTCCGATTATCTCGCCATTGCCACGATCGGGATCGCCGAAATCATCCGCCTTGTGATCAAGTCCGAACCGGACCTTACCAATGGCGCGCGCGGGATCTCCAGCATTCCCCGCCCAGCCGGGGATCTGGACTATACAGGTTCGCAGATCGCCTATCTGGCCATCGTTCTGGTCGTTCTGATTGCGGTCTATCTTCTGGTCGAGCGCCAGTTCAATGCCCCCTGGGGGCGCATGATGCGCGCTATCCGCGACAATGAGGACGCGGCCAAGGCCATGGGGAAGGATGTGGAATTCCGCCGCCTGGAAGCCTTTATCTTCGGAGCGGCACTCATGGGCCTTGGCGGGGCGCTGTTTGCCCATTTCAACCGCTCGATCACGCCGGAAGCCATCGATCCGATGGTGGCGACCTTCCTGATCTGGATCATGCTCATTCTGGGCGGGTCGGGCAACAACCGGGGCGCCATTGTGGGCGCGGCGGTGGTTTGGATCATCTGGTCCGTTTCAGAGATTGCAACCGACCAGCTTCCGCATGAATATGCGGTTCAGGCGAAATATATCCGCTTGTTCCTGATCGGCCTGATGTTGCAGCTTGTGCTGCGGTTCCGGCCCGAGGGCCTTCTTCCCGAACCGCTGCGGGGAGACGGGCGGGTGACAAAATCCGGGGCGGACCGGTCCTAGGCCCGCCCTGTGACCCCGTGTTTTTGAAATGCGGGATCAGCTCTTTCAAAAACCCGGCAAAGACGGGACCAATGAGGAGGTAGTTCTGATGAAAACCAAGTTTCTTGCGCTGGCCGCAGGTCTGATGACCGCAACGGCCCTGGCATCCGTTCCAGCAAAAGCTGATGTGACCATCGGTCTTCTGGGCGGCATTTCCGGCCCGATTGCCGCAATGGCTCCGGCCATGATCGACGCGGCCCAGCTTGCCGTGACCCAGGTCAATGAACAAGGCGGCATCGGCGACAATGAAAAGCTGGTCGGGGCAGTCGGCGACAGTGCCTGCAACCCGCAAGGCGGCACGGATGCGGCCACCAAGGCGGTCAATATTGAAGGTGCCATCGGCATCGTTGGCCCCCATTGTTCCGGCGCAGTTCTGGCCGCGGCCGGCACGGTCAGCATCCCGGCAGGCATTGCCCTGATCACGCCGTCAGGCACGTCCCCGGAAATCACCGGCCTTGACGACAAGGGCACCGTGTTCCGGACTGTTCCGTCCGACGATTACCAGGGCCGTGCTCTGGCGCGCACGCTGAAGGACCGGGGCTATGGCAAGGTTGCTGTTGCTTATCTCAACAACGACTATGGCACCGGCCTCGCCAATGCGTTCAAGTCGGAATATGTCGATGAGCTCGGCGGCGAAATCACCCAGTTTGCGGCCCACGAGGAAGGCAAGGCGTCTTACCGCTCCAACCTGGCAGAACTCGCCAAGGGCGGCGCCGACACGCTGGTGATCTTCGACTATGGCGACGGTACCGGGCTGACCATTCTGCGTCAGGCGCTGGAGAACGGTTTCTTTGAAAAATTCGTCGGTGGTGACGGCATGAAGTCCGACGCGGTAATCGATGAACTGGGCGCTGAAAACCTGACCTCCTTCGTGGCCTCGTCCCCGGTCGGGGAAAAGTCCAACGCGCTGGATATTTTCAACGAAGCCTTCAAGGCCTCCGGCGGCGACCCGGATGCGATCTTTGCCAACACGTCCTATGACGCCGCTTTCCTCATGGCACTGGCTATCGAAAAGGCCGGGGGCAAGAAGGATGCAGTGGCAGCGGCTGTGAGCGAAGTCTCCAACGGCGAAGGCGAAGCCATCCTGCCGGGCGAATGGAAAAAGGCGAAAGAGCTGATCGCAGCCGGTAAGGCCATCGACTACAAAGGCGCTTCCGGCGACCTGAACTTCGACGCGAATGGCGATGTGCCTGGCACCTATGCCCTGTTTGAAGTCGGCTCCGACGGCTATGAAGTTATCGCTGAAATGAAGTAATACGCCTCTCTTGGCGAGACCCGTTCAAAGACCGGCGGTCCGCAAGGGCCGCCGGTTTTTTGATGCGCTTTTGTGCGGAGCTTGCGGGACATGCCGGCCTCATCTTGAGGGGGAAGAGTGATACATAGCATCATTCCGGCGGCCACTCTCCTTTAAGCCCTCTTGGGGCGTGTGCTACGACCCCTCATCATAGGCTCAGGAGAGTGGCCGCCGGAATGACGCTATGTATGAAAGGCTCCCGGTTGGCAAAAGGCGCCGCAATCCCACGCCGGTCAGCCCCGGTCAAGCCGTGGACGGCCGCACGAGGAAAGGGGCTTTTCTCCAACGGCTGCCGAAAAAGACCTTCATCCTGAGGAAGGCTGTGAGATGGGCTATCGGCCTTCCTCAAGAGAGGGAGGGGACAAGGCCTGCGTTGATTTTCTCCGCGTTTGGACAGAACGCGTTGTGACAGGCATGGGGCAACTGCACCGGCGGTGACAGGTCCATCTGTCCGGGCTGCCCAAACGGGGCTCTTGGTGCTGGTTGCAATTGTCTCTTACCCGCTGCGCTCAAAGCCGCTATAAGCCCGGCCATGCGAGATCTGGATGTTCTGGTGCTGGGCGGCGGGGCTGCCGGGCTGATGTGTGCGATTGAAGCGGCAAAGCGCGGGCGCAAGGTGCTGGTTGTCGATCATGCCAAGCGCCCGGCGGAGAAGATCCGCATTTCCGGCGGTGGACGCTGCAATTTCACCAATCTTCACTGCACACCGGCGAATTTCCTGTCGCAGAACCCGCGCTTTTGCGTGTCGGCCCTGAAGCGCTATACTCAGCAGGATTTTCTGGCGCTGGTTGAAAAGCACCGCATCGCCTGGCACGAAAAAACACTAGGTCAGCTTTTTTGCGACCACAGCGCCAAGGACATCATCCGGATGCTGCTGGACGAGCTGGAGGTGGCCGGGGGGACCCTGCAGCTGGAGACACAGGTCAAGGCCGTCGACAAGCCGGATGACCATTTCTCCGTTGCCACCTCAAAAGGCCCTTTGCGGGCGCGCGCGCTGGTGGTGGCAACCGGCGGTCCCTCGATCCCCAAAATGGGCGCGAGCGGGTTCGGCTATGAGCTCGCCAGCCGGTTCGGCCTGGGGCTTGTGCCGCCCCGGGCGGCTCTGGTTCCGCTGACCTTTTCGGACGCCAACAAGGATTTATGCGGGCGTCTGGCCGGGGTCGCGCTGGATGCGCGGGTTTCGGTCGGCAAGACCTCATTCCGCGAAGGGCTGCTGTTCACCCACCGGGGGCTCTCCGGACCGTCCATCTTGCAGATTTCCTCCTATTGGCGGGAAGGCCAGCCGATCCGCGTGGATCTGGCGCCCGATGCCGATGTGTTTGACGGGCTGAAGGCCGCCCGGCAGGCGACCCCGAAACAGGACCTGAAGACGGTGATCGGCCAGTTTCTGCCCAACCGGCTGGCCGATGAACTGGCCGGGGCGTTCCACCTCAAAGGCCGTCTGGCGGACCTGTCCGACAAGGTTCTGCGCCGCACCGCGGACCAGCTGACCCGCTGGCCGCTGACCCCGGTCGGTACGGAAGGCTACCGCACGGCAGAAGTGACCCTTGGCGGGGTGGACACGAAGGAGCTGTCCTCCAAGACGCTGGAGAGCCGCAAGGTGCCGGGGCTCTATTTTATCGGCGAAGTGGTGGATGTGACGGGCCATCTCGGCGGCTTCAATTTTCAATGGGCCTGGTCGTCGGGCCACGCGGCCGGGCAGGCCGTGTGAGGAAAGGTGCTTGAAGACCGGAATCCTGCACTGCAGCAATTTCGGGTGACCGGAGCTGTTTCAAGGATATATTGGCATCGGGAAACAAGGACCGGGCGTGGGGAGCGGATGAAGCGGGTCACCATTCACGATGTTGCGGCCGCCGCAGGCGTCAGCCTGGCAACGGTCGACCGGGTGCTGAACGGGCGGCCCGGTGTGCGCAAGGTGACCATCGAGAAGGTCCTTCGGGCGGTGGAGGCGCTGAACTACACGCCGGATGTGTTTGCCGCCGGTCTGGCCAAGAAACAGGCCTACCGGTTGCACTTTCTCATTCCCAAAGGGCCGAACGCCTTCATGGAGGATCTGACCCGGGAAGCGGCCTCCCATGCCCAGACCATGGGGGGCGACCGGCTGCAGGTTCATGTGGAGCCGATCGATGCTTTTGACGGGCACCGGGTTGCCGGAACGCTGGCGGTTCTGGACAGGTCGGTTTGCGATGGGGTGGCCGTGGTCGCACCGGCCTTTGCGGAAGTCCGGGCAGCAATTGACCGGCTGCAGGACCGGGGCGTGCCGGTGGTCACGCTTGTTTCCGACCACCCGGGCTCCGCCCGCCGGCATTTTGTCGGCATCGACAATGTGTCGGCCGGGCGCACCGCAGGCCGGCTTATGGGCCGGTTCCTGCCCGAACGGGTCGGGCAGATCGGCCTGATTGCCGGGTCCAGGGGGCTGCGCGATCATGCCGAGCGCTATCAGGGCTGCTGTGATGTGATCACGACGGAATTTCCGCATCTTGAGCTTTTGAGCGTGCGCGAGGGCCGGGACGACAACCGGCGCAATCACGATCTGGTCACCCAGCTTCTTGCAGAGCATCCCGGTCTGGCCGGACTTTACAATGTGGGGGCGGGCAACCGGGGCACGCTGAGCGCCCTGTCGGCGGTGGCGCCGGGGACAAGGCCGGTTTTTGTCGGCCATGAGCTCACCCCCTATACCCGCGATGCGCTGCGCAGCGGGGTGATGGACGCGGTGATCGCCCAGGACCCGGGCCACGAGATCCGCAGCGCGATCCGGGTTCTGAAGGCCCTGTGCGACGGGGTCCCGATCATCGCGGATCAGGAGCGCATCGGCATTGATATTTTTCTCAGGGATAACCTGCCTGACCTATCGTGAGCAGGTGGAATTTCTTAAAACTGCACTCCTGCATTCAATTTTTAGCATTGACGTTTCGGGAAAGGCACCGCATATCTTAGCGCATGCGCCTGACACAACAGACCAATTACGCGGTGCGTGCGCTGATGTATTGCGCCGTGAATCCGGACAAGCCAAGCAAGGTTGCGGAAATCGCTGCCAGCTTTGACATGTCTGAAACCCACCTTTTCAAGATCATGAAGGTTCTGGTTGACGCCAACCTGATCCGGACCATCCGGGGCCGCAATGGCGGTGTGATGCTGGCCCGCCCGGCGGAGCAGATCTCGGTGGGGGAAGTGGTCCGTGCTGCGGAAGAAAGCTTCGCATTGGCGGAGTGTTTTGATTCCGGCCGGAAGGATTGCCCGCTGATCTTGTCCTGCGGCTTTAACGGCTTGCTGCATGAAGCGCTGGAGGCCTTCATGGAAGTGCTGGACGGAAAGTCGGTTGCGGATCTGTCGGAGGACAGGTTCGGCATGCGCGGCCTGTTGAAAATCGACGCCGCCGACAGCCCGGTCGCTGCCAACGCCTGACGCTGTGGACGATTACGAGTCAAAAGCGCCACCATCCGGTTGGCGCTTTTTTTTGTGCGCGCCGGGACCAACGCCGTCCCCGTCTTGAAAGAAGCGGCACCCACACTTTCCGCCTCTCCAGGAAACCTCCCGCCTCTGACAGGAAAGGATGCGGCCGTCTTTGAGGCGGGGCTACCGTGTGGTTTGAAGGAGTGCGGCAGACAAGACAAGTCTCCGCTCATGCCTGCGGGGACAAGGCACCTGCCTGAACATGTCCGCAATATCCATTGTGATCTGGACAATGGTCGCGAGGTGTCTGGTGAGAAAGGGTGCGTCAAAAATGCCCCTTGGGCGGGGCCCCATGGGCTGGGGACGAAAAGGCCGGGCTGGCTAGCCGCTGAGGGAGAGGAGAGGGCGGTTGGCTGGCCTGGCATTTTGTGTCTTCGGTTTCCCGAAGACCCCGTCTCGAGCAGAACCGGAGGACGCGATTTCCAGTTCTGTTTCGATCAGGCATTGCCTTGATAGGAAAACTTGAGTATGAGTGTCAAGTATAAAGTTGAGTTAGATACTCACCTTTTAATTGTTCTTATCTGGACCCCCTTGAGATCAAGCATCAAAAGGGGGCAAAGCAAAGGCCAGGGACCGAATTTCGCGCATGACACTTACAGCGAACAGCCAGAAGCGCCGCCTCTCCATCACCACCTCCAGTGGCTCCCGGCACGCATTGGCCAGCAAGATGCTGCAGCAGCCGAAAACAGAATTCGATTCGCGTGAACTGTTCAGCGGCCTGCGGCAGATTCAGATCCTGCACAATGAAGAAACCTATCGTTTGTCCATCACCAAGCAGGGCAAGCTGATTCTGACGAAATAAAGGGTCTCAGCCCGCTCCGGACACTCCGTCCGGCGCGGGCTGGGATCGCCTGTTCAAACAGCGCGAGATGAAGCGTGCCGCGCCCGGCGACCGCGTTCAGGCTGCAAAAATAGACACAGGTGTTCCGACACCGCGCAACACATGATCGCCCATGGTGGTCAGCCCGGTTTTAAGATCGTCGTCCAGGGCTGCGCGCACAGGCTCTGTCAGGAGCAATTCCCGGCCCAGGGGCTTGCACAAGGATTCCACGCGGCTGGTTTCATTGACCGCCCGGCCAATAACCGTGAAGTCCAGCCTTTCCTCCCCGCCCACATTGCCAAAAAAGACCTCGCCCCGATGCAGGCCGATGCCGATCTTCAGCGGATGCCAGAAGTCTGCCGGCGGCAGATCCTCAGGCGGGGCCGCATTCAAGGCGTCGATGGCCGCAAGCGCTGCTTTGGCTGCTTTCAAGGCAGCTGTTGCGGCTGCCTCTTCGCCAAGAACCTTCTGGTCGAACACCGCCAGCAGCCCGTCGCCCATGAATTTCAGAATGTCACCGCCATGGCTCAGCACCGCCTCCGAGACACGGTCGAAATAGGCGTTCAAAATGGCAGTCACCTCCGGCCCGCTCAGCCGGTCGGCCAACTGGGTAAAGGCACGCATATCGGCCATGAACACCACCGCTTCGATGGCCTCGCCGTCGCCGCGCCGGATTTCGCCGTCCAGCACCCGCTGTCCTGCGATGGGGCCCAGATAGGTGTCGGCGACATTGCGGGCGATCCGCTGCACGATATGCCGTTCCACATGAAGGGCGAGCAGATCAATCAGCTGGCGGATCACCTTTTTGTTGGTGTCCGAGGGCCCGCCCGGCCTGCAGGTGGCCAGCGTCATGGCGTTGAAGGTTTTGCCGGTGGCGCTCAGGGGCATGGCGATATAGGCGGTAAAGCCCTGTTCCGCCAGTTCTTCCATCAGCGGCGCAGAGGTGCGGCCCTCTTCGCTTTCCAGATCCACCCGAATGGTATCCCCCTCCATGATGACCTTGTAGAGCGGGTTGCGGGTGAAAGCGGCTTGCTGAATGGCACCACTGTCCGCAGCAATCTCGTCGCAAAACTGGTCAAGGCTGCTCCAGAACCAGGAAAAACCGATGACACGAGGGTGCAGCGTGCCGAAATGCAGCGTGCACCGGTCGATCCCGAGACCGGCCGCCTTGCAGCGCCACATGAACTCTTCGAACATCAGCATCACATTGTCGATGCGGGTCGCCTCATGCAGCAGCCAGGACTCAAGCTCCTCAAGGGTCTGGGTTGCCGGGGCACAGGAGGGCCCGCGCGCGGAGCGCTTCAGGAGGTGGACATGCGGCGCATAGCTGCGTGGCGCGGGATCGAGCACAGGGGGGGGCATGAAGGCTCCAGAGAGTATGTCTTTCGAAACTGAAGGCCGTTCGAAGCCCGCGGTAAAAGGAGTCGAACTTCAGCTTCAGGTGAGCAGTCTTGTGCGGACGGCCGTAAAGTGCAATGTGAAAACGATCCCGGTCTGGCTTGGTCTGCCGGTTTGGGCCGTTTCCAGGAGCAAACCGCATCTACCAGGCTTTGTCTTTTGCTGCCTGACAACAGAGGTTTCAGCGCAAAAGACAACACCATTTGAAACCGGATGAACGGCGCCGGCTAGTGTGGTGGAATTGAAATACGCCTCATTTGCGCAGCGCGCGCCGTAGCGCATTTCAATTCCGAAAAACACATTAGAAACATAGGCGTGCTGGTCACTCCCATGACTCTGAAGCTCGTTCGGAACACGCTGGAAATCGAGACGATCTTCACAGTCGGGCGACTAGAACGCGGCTTCGACCCCGTCCATCTCCACATAAACGCTTTTGACCTGGCTGTAATAGTCGATCGCCGCATGGCCGTTTTCGCGGCCCATGCCGGATTTCTTGTAGCCGCCAAAGGGCATTTCGATCGGGGTGAGATTGTAGGTGTTGATCCAGCAGGTGCCTGCCTGCAGGCGGGCAATGACCCGGTGGGCCCGCTGGATGTCCCTGGTGAACACACCGGCTGCCAGACCGAACTCCGTGTCATTGGCGCGGGCAACGACATCGTCCTCATCGTCAAAGTCGAGCAGGCTGAGCACCGGGCCGAAAATCTCTTCCCGCGCAATGCGCATGCCGTCCGTCACATCGGCAAAAACGGTCGGCTGGACAAAATAACCATCCGGCAGGCTGGCCACGGTTGCAGCGCCGCCGCCACAGACAAGACGCGCGCCTTCCTGTTTGCCGAGCTCAAGATAGGACAGCACCTTGTCGAGCTGGGCTTTGGAGACCAGCGGGCCTATCGTGGTGGTCTCATCCAGCGGGTTTCCCAGAACGGCGTCCTGGAGCCGCTCGGCAAGGCGGGCGAGGAACCGGTCCTTAAGGGCCGTGTGCACAAAGACCCGTGTGCCGTTGGAACAGATCTGGCCGGTGGAATAGAAATTCGCGTTGATCGCCGCCGAAATGGCGTTTTCAAGATCCGCGTCATCAAAGATGATCAGGGGCGACTTGCCGCCAAGCTCCAGAGTGGTCTTTTTCAAGTGTTCCCCGGCAAGGCCCGCAACCTTGGCACCGGTCGGCACCGAGCCGGTTAGCGAGACCTTGGCAATGTCCGGATGGGCCACCAGCCTGGCGCCCACATCGCCGAAGCCCTGGATGACGTTGAAAACCCCGTCCGGAAGGCCTGCTTCGCTCAAGGCCTCGGCGAGCTTGAGGGCGCTCAAGGGCGTAATTTCCGAGGGCTTGAAGATCATGGCATTGCCGCAGACCAGCGCAGGAGCGGCCTTCCAGCAGGCGATCTGGATCGGGTAGTTCCAGGCGCCGATGCCAAAACAGATGCCGAGCGGCTCGCGCTTGGTATAGGCAAAGGAGCCGCCAAGATCGATATGCTCGCCGGTCAGCGTGGCCGCCAGGCCGCCGTAATATTCGAGGCAATCTGCGCCGGAGGCGGCGTCGGCAACGAGCGTTTCCTGCAAGGGTTTGCCCGTGTCCAGGGTTTCCAGAACGGAGAGCTCATGGTTTTTCTGCCGCAATAGGTCCGCCGCCCGGCGCAAAACCCGGCCGCGTTCGGCCGGCGGTGTGGCCGCCCAGACGGCCTGGCCCTGTTTGGCTGCGGCAAGGGCTGCCTCGATCACCGCGTCGTCGGCGGGCCGGATCTCCGCAATAACTTCGCCGGTGGCCGGATAAACGGACGGAAACGGGGTGCCGGAGCGGCTCTCCAGATAGGAGCCGCCGACATAGTGGGAAGCTTGGGGTTGGGCGCGCATTGAAGTGCTCCTGCTTGGGGCCGGTCCGAAGGATCCGGCCCGATGTTTTTTAGCGTTGGCTGTGGTCCCAGTCGGGGTGGATCCAGGGCTCCTGGTTCGACGCTGGCAGCGGCTCCTTGCCTAATATATGGTCGGACGCCTTTTCACCCACCATGATGGACGGGCCATTCAGGTTGCCATTGGTAATCAGCGGGAAAATGGAACTGTCGGCGACGCGAAGCCCCTCCACCCCGATCACCCGGCAGTGCGGATCAACCACGGCCATCGGATCGTCCTTGGCCCCCATGCGGCAGGTGCCACAGGGGTGATAGGCGCTTTCCGCATGTTCGCGGATGAAATCATTCAGGGCATCGTCGCTCTGTACATGGGCGCCCGGCTGGATCTCCTTGCCCCGATAGGGGGCAAAGGCTTCCTGGCCGAAGATTTCCCGGGTCAGGCGAATGCAGGTCCGGAAATCCTCCCAGTCTTCGTCCACGGACATGTAGTTGAAGAAGACGGAGGGTTTCTGGCGCGGATCATTCGAGGTGAGGCGCACATGTCCGCGCGATTTTGAACGCATCGGGCCGACATGGGCCTGGAAGCCGTGGCCCTCGGCGGCCGCCTTGCCGTCATAGCGCACGGCGAAAGGCAGGAAGTGATATTGGATGTCGGGATATTTCACCCCGGCTTTGGAGCGGATAAAGGCACAGCTTTCAAACTGGTTGGATGCGCCAAGGCCTTTCTTGAAAAACAGCCACTGCGCCCCGATCAGTGCCTTGGAAACAAGGTTCCAGTGTTTGTAAAGAGTGATCGGCTGGGTGCAGGCCTGCTGGATATAGAGTTCAAGATGGTCCTGCAGATTGGCACCAACCCCCTGCCGGTCCGCAACAACGTCGATGCCGAGGGCGGAAAGCTGGCCGGCCGGGCCGATCCCGGAGTGCAGCAGGATTTTCGGGGAGTTGATGGAGGAGGCCGACAGCACCACCTCGCGGCCGGCATAAGCGGCCCGGATCTGGCCGCCGGTTTCAAACTCGACACCGGTGGCCCGGTTGTTTTCAATAAGCACCTTGCGCACAAGGGCGCCCTTGATCAGGGTCAGATTGCTACGTTTGAGAGCGGGCTTCAAATAGGCATTGGCGGCGGACCAGCGGCGGCCCCTGTGGACCGTCATTTCCATGTCGCCGAAGCCTTCCTGGCGTTCGCCGTTATAATCCTCCGTCACGCCGTAGCCGGCTTGCAGTCCGGCGTCGCGGAACGCATGGAACAGGGGGTTCCACTTGGTGCCGCGCTGAACATGCAGGGGGCCGTCCGTGCCCCGCCAGCCGGCCTGGCCTTCCGGGTTCTGCTCCAGGCGTTTGTAATAGGGCAGCACATGGCGGTAGCCCCAGCCGCTGGCGCCCATCTCTTCCCAGGTGTCGAAGTCGCAGGCATGTCCGCGCACATAGACCATGCCGTTGATGGATGAGGAGCCGCCAACGACCTTGCCACGCGGCGTGGCAAGCCTGCGCCCGCCCAGATGCGGTTCCGGTTCACTTTCATAGCCCCAGTCGTAAAGCGGCATGTTCATGGGGTAGGAGAGGGCCGCAGGCATCTGGATCAGCGGTCCCATATCCGTGCCGCCGAACTCCAGCACCAGAACCTTGTTGGCCGGATCTTCCGACAGCCGGCTGGCGAGCGCGCAGCCTGCCGATCCGGCGCCTACGATGATGAAATCAAACCTGTCTGTCATTCGCTCAAGCTCCGGCTGTCCGGCCGTTCTGAAGGGCCGCATGGGCGGCAATCTGTGTTTCGACATAATCCTCCACCAGCGCAATGGCTGCGTGACGGTCGGAGGGGGTGTTGCGCAGGGCCTGACGGATCCAGACACCGTCGATCATGGAAGCGGTGCCTTCGGCAATCCGGCGCGCTTCATGTGCCGGCATGAAGACTTTAAGATTGTGGGTCAGGTTGGACGTCAACCTTGAGGCGTAGATCTTCAAAAGGCGGCTGTTGCTCTGTGTGGTGCGCGATTGCACGTAAAAGGCCAGCCAGGCGGCGATGACGGCAGGCTTGAACTGGTCCTGCGCAAAATTGCCGTGAATGATCGCGGAGATGCGCTCACGGGGCGTTGCGGCCGTGGCCAGATTGCTGCGGATCGCGCGGCCGAGCTCCGTCAGAAGATGGCGCATGGTTGCGGCAAGCAATTGATCTTTTGAGCCAAAATAATGATGCACCAGACCGCCGGACACACCCGCGCGTTTCGCGATCTCCGCCATTGTAATGTCTGTGTATCCACGTTCGTGAATCGCATCGACAGTGGCGTCAATCAGGCTTCGGCGCCGCTGCGCCTCCATTCCAACCTTGGGCATTGTCTTCTCCGAAGTTCCTGGTGTCTTATTTTTAATTGATCAGTCAATCAATGAAAACTTGCAAAATAATTCCACGGATGTTTGGATTGTTTGGTGGCAGCCTGTTAAACAAAACACCAGAGGCGGTTCTGCCCATGATCACATTCGCTTCTTGCAGCAAAGAA
The DNA here is from genome assembly GCF_056160985.1 of Roseibium sp. AWQ4_290. Lineage (NCBI taxonomy): Bacteria > Pseudomonadati > Pseudomonadota > Alphaproteobacteria > Hyphomicrobiales > Stappiaceae > Roseibium > Roseibium sp. AWQ4_290. The sequence continues at coordinate 111,729 of NZ_JBSWYG010000017.1, read as the reverse complement.
CGAATCCAATTTCCCGAAGGAGGTTTACTCATGAAATTCACAGCGACACTCGCTGGAGGTCTTGCAATTGGCCTGATGTTGTCCGGAACGGCGCTGGCAAGCGACCCGGAAAGCTGCAAGACCGTGCGTTTTTCTGATGTGGGCTGGACAGATATTACGGCGACGACTGCGGCCTCCTCAGTGGTTCTGGAAGCGCTTGGCTACACGCCGGATGTGAAGCTGCTCTCCGTACCCGTGACCTATGTATCCTTGAAAAACAAGGACATCGATGTGTTCCTCGGGAACTGGATGCCGACTATGGAAGGGGACATCAAACCCTATCGCGAAGATGGTTCCGTGGAGACTGTGCGGGCCAATCTGGAAGGGGCAAAATACACCCTGGCCGTGCCGCAATACACTTATGACAAAGGCCTGAAGAGCTTTCAGGACATTGCCAAGTTCCGCGAGGATCTGGACGGAAAGATCTACGGCATCGAGCCGGGCAATGACGGCAACCGCCTGATCATCGGTATGATTGATGAAAACCTGTTTGACCTGAAAGGCTTCGAAGTTGTCGAATCCTCCGAGCAGGGCATGCTGTCCCAGGTGGCCCGGGCAACCAAGCGGGACAAGGATATCGTGTTCCTTGGCTGGGAGCCGCACCCGATGAATGCCAATTTCGACATGGCCTATCTTGAAGGCGGGGATGATGTCTTCGGCCCGAACTATGGCGGCGCCACTGTCTATACCAATGTGCGTGCTGGCTATACCAAGGAGTGCCCCAATGTTGGCAAGCTCCTGGAAAATCTCGAATTCTCCCTGCCGATGGAAAACGAGATCATGGGGGCGATCCTGACAGACGGTGAAGATCCGAACAAAGCTGCCGCCGCCTGGCTGAAAGAGCATCCGGCGACTTTCGAAACCTGGCTGGACGGCGTGACAACCTTTGATGGCGGTGACAGTGTCGCGGCCGTCAAGGGCGCCCTTGGCCTTTAAGCAGGCACAATCCACCGAGAGCGCCGGCCAAAGTGCCGGCGTTCAAGCTTTTTAAGAACGAAAAACAAGAAGGGGCAGCAGGTTGGACTGGCTGACAGAACACAAGATACCGATTGGACCTTGGACTGAAGATGTTTTCGATTGGCTGACAAAGCATGCCGCCGATTTCTTCGATTGGGTGTCTTACGTTCTGGCAAACCTGATCGACGGTATCATGTGGGTGCTGCAGGCCCCGCATCCGCTTGCCGCTGTCGTGATTGTCGCCGCCCTGGCCTATGTGGTTAAACGCTCGGTAGCCTTCGTGCTGTTTGTTGCGGCCGCGCTGCTGATGATCATCAACCAGGGCTATTGGGAAGAAACCACGGAGACGCTGTCCCTGGTGCTTGCCGCTTCGGTGGTCTGCATGGCAGTGGCGGTGCCGGTTGGCGTCATGGCGGCACACCGGCCGCGTTTTTATGCCTTTCTAAGGCCGGTTCTGGACATGATGCAGACGATCCCGGCAATGGTCTATCTGATCCCGGCCATGATCCTGTTTGGCCTCGGTATGGTTCCAGGGCTGGTTGCCACAGTCATCTTTGCCATTCCGGCCCCCATCCGTTTGACGCAGCTTGGCGTGTCTTCGACGCCGACGGCCCTGATTGAAGCCGGCGAGGCGTTCGGGGCCACCAAGTTCCAGCTCCTGTGGAAGGTGGAGTTGCCCTATGCGCTGCCGCAGATCATGGAGGGACTGACCCAGACCATCATGCTGTCCTTGTCCATGGTCGTGATTGCCAGCATGGTCGGCGCGGAGGGGCTTGGAGTCGAAATCATGCGGGCTCTCAACACGGTGAACATCGCCAAGGGCTTTGAAGTGGCCGTCTGTATTGTGTTGATTGCCATTGTGCTGGACCGGTTCTGCCGGAGAAAAGAAGGAGGCGGGCAGTGAGCGGTCAGACATCCCAGGCAGTTGTGTCCTTCCACGGTGTCGACATCGTTTTCGGCGAAAAGCCGGAAACGGCGCTGCCGCTGATTGATGCCCGCAAGACGCGGCAGGAAATCCAGGCCGAGACCGGCCAGATTCTCGGGGTCGCCGGGGCGGATTTCGAGATCTATGAAGGCGAAGTGCTGGTGCTCATGGGCCTGTCCGGCTCAGGCAAGTCCACGCTGTTGCGCGCGGTCAATGGTCTCAATCCGGTGATCCGGGGGGAGGTCAAGGTTCATGACGGCGAAACCTATGTGAACCCTGAAACCTGTTCCCCGGCAGAACTCAGGGCCTTGCGCCGGGGCCGTATTGCCATGGTGTTCCAGCAATTCGGTCTTTTGCCCTGGCGTACTGTCTCGGAAAATGTCGGCTTCGGCCTGGAACTCTCGGGCCTCACCAAAAAGGACCGGGCCGCCAAGGTGGCCGCGCAGTTGAAGCTGGTTGGCCTTGACGGCTGGGGCGAAAAATATGTGCATGAATTGTCCGGCGGCATGCAGCAGCGTGTGGGCCTTGCCCGCGCCTTTGCCACCGATGCGCCGATCCTGCTGATGGACGAGCCGTTCTCCGCCCTTGACCCGCTGATCCGTGACAAGCTGCAGGATGAGCTGCTGGACCTGCAAAAGGAACTGAACCGGACCATCATCTTTGTCAGTCACGATCTGGATGAAGCGGCCAAGATTGGCTCGCGCATCGCCATTATGGAAGGCGGCCGGGTGGTCCAGCTGGGCACACCGCAGGAGATCGTCAAGAACCCGGCGGATGACTATGTGGCTGATTTCGTCAGCCACATGAACCCGCTGAATGTGCTGCGCGCCCGCGACATCATGGTGCCGCCTGGCAGCCTGCCGGGATCGCTGGCCAGCGGTGTGACCTGTGAGAGCAGCACGCCGGTGCGCGAGATCGCCCGGCTGAAAAAATCCAGCTCAGACCCGGTGGTGGTTCAAAAAGACGGCGCGATTGTCGGTGTGATCGGCGAAGCCGAACTTCTGGAGTGTATGCTGAAATGACCCCGTCTGTGCGCTGCAGGCGCGGGGCACAAGGGCTGCGACCACATGAAACAGACCTTTTCAAAGGTGGATGACGTTCGCCGCGCCATGGGCTTCCTGAGCCTGGAAGAGACAATGGACCTGGGCAGCAGGAACAGGGTTCTTGATCCCTTTTCCGTACTCATTTCCGCAGGAATTCAGGTCGGAGAGGGCAACATATTCTATCCGGGCGTGACGCTTCAGGCCGATGGTGCAGCTGAAATGCGGATCGGTGACGAAAATATCTTCCACAGTGGCACTCTTTTTCTGGCAACACGTGGCCATATCACCGTCGGGTCTCACAACCAGTTCGGCGATGGCGGTTTTACTGCAAAGTCGAACCGTCCTGGCGCCTTTATCGAGATTGGGGACAGAGGCCGTTATAGCAACAATCCCACGCTGCTTGGTCAAACCCGGTTGGGCGATGGCGCACAAGTGCTCGGGACCATTCTGGTCGAGTCTTGTATTTTGCAGTGCGGAGGCAGTTTTGAGGAACCGGATCCGGATTTGCGGGCCGCTGTTCTGAAAGGTTGGGGCTTGGCGCGGAACCTGAAAGTCGCCAGAGGCTACGTCATCAACGGCGCTGGTCCATTTGACGAGGCGCTGCCGCTGCCACAAAGCCACTTTCACCCAAAAGCCACATAGAGGGCGCGCAGTTGTCTCGGATCAAACGCGATCTGCCCTAAAAGATCCGGCACAAAAAGCAAAACGGGGCCATAGGGGCCCCGTTCGAAACTCGCGTTTTCAGGCAGGCTGTCTGGCCGCCTGTGCCATGAAAGACTTAGAGCAGTTCCAGCTGGGCTGCCTGCTTGCCGCGGCCGCGGCGGTCGTCTTCAGCGACGAAGGAGATCTTGGCGCCTTCGACGGGCGTTCCGATACCGGCCTGCTCGAACGCGGTTACGTGAACAAAAACGTCCTTGCCGCCATTTTCAGGCGTAATGAAGCCGAAGCCACGGTCGTGGTTGAAGAACTTGATGGTGCCGTTCTCACGCATGGAGAAACCTTTCCGTTGGTTTGGCGTCTGCCGGATTCCCGGCGGACGCGAGAAAACGAGAAGTCAATAAGAAACGGAAAGCTTGGGTTTTCAGAGCAGCGCTTAAAAGAGCGTCACCGAAGTCAGTCTCACCGGGTCTTTCGTCATGTCCCGTACGGCGCAACGCGCGCCGATGCTCGGCAATGTAGGTCCGAGGTGCGGGCAAGGCAAGTGAAAGAAACGTGAGAATTCGTCCTAAGGAGGTTTGTCAAGGGTGCAAAGGGGGCGAATTGCCAAAGAAACAGCCTGTGACTGCGGTCACAGAACCAAAGACCGGCCAGGGCTAAAGTCCTTTCATGAGCTGAGGCAACGACGAACCGCCTCACAGAACCGAAGGGACACCGACATGTTCAGGAAAATCGCACTCACCGCTTCTGCGCTGGCTCTTGTCGCCGGTGTCACGCTGACCGCCCAGACAGAAACCGCACATGCCGGGAACGGCTGGCGGGTTGGAGCCGGCATCGCCGGAGGCCTGGCCGCAGGCGCTATCATCGGCTCAGCGCTTTCTCGTCCGCGCTATGTGGCTCCGCGCTACTATGCTCCGCCCCCGGCCTATTATCCGGCTCCGGTGGTCACCTACCGCCCGGCGCCCTGGACCCCGGCCTGGTACAATTACTGCCACGCCAAATACCGGTCCTTCAATCCGAACACCGGTTATTTCCTGGCCTATTCCGGCCAGTACAAGTTCTGCCGCTAAGCCGGTCCCGGCACGGGACACCGTGCAACCGGCCAAGCCCTGCAAGGTGTGCCTCCCCACCTTGCAGGGCTTTTCATGGGGTGGTTCCGGACAGGCGCCTGGCAGCCCGCATGGTCGTTTCAAGCTGGTTGAGAAAGCGGGACCGGTCCGCCTTGGTGAAGGCCGGGCCGCCTTCCCGGATCTCGCCAGCCTCGCGCAAATGGGTATTGAGGTCACGCATGGCGAGCCGCATGCCGATGCCTTCTTCCCGGAAGGGTTTGCCGGTGGGGCCGATCACCAGAGCCCCTTCCTTCACGCAGCGCGCGGCCAGCGGCACGTCCGCCGTGACCACCACATCCCCGATGCTTGCCCTCTCCGCAATCCAGTTATCGGCCTCATCGGGGCCTTCGGGCACGACCACCCGCTTGATCAGGTCGCCCTCCGGCAGCCGCATCCAGCTGTTGGACACAAAGACAATCTCCACCCCGTGCCGCTCCCCGACACGCACGGCCTCCTGCTTCACCGGGCAGGCATCCGCATCCACATAAAGTCTGGTCATTTGAGGTCCTTTCCGGCTGCCGTTTCCAGATAGGCCATCAGCCCGTCGCTGGCCCGGTGGGCGGTGGCAAAACAGGCCTGTAACAGGTAGCCACCCGTCGGGGCTTCCCAATCCAGCATTTCTCCGGCGGCAAACACCCCCGGCACCGCCTTTAGCATCAGGTCCCCGGCGACCGCGTCAAGCGGAACACCGCCTGCCGATGAAATCGCCCGGCTGATGTCATAGGGCGCCTTGCAGGAAAGGGGCAGGCTCTTGATCAGTCCGGCCAGGGCTTCGGCTGAGCCGGGCAGGGGGCCGGCCTCACGCAACAGCGCCTGTTCGGCAGGGAGGAGCTTCAGGGTCTTCTTCAGAAAGGTGGCCCAGGACTGTTTGCCGCGCGGGCGGGCCAGCTTTTGGGCAAGTGTCTCCTCACTGGCCGCCGGGCGCAGGTCGAGGGCAATGCGGGCTGATCCTTCGCAGGCAATGGCCTCCCGGATCGCGGCGGAGAGGGCATAAACAGCGCCGCCCTCAAGTCCCTGGTCTGAAATCACCGCCTCGCCCAGCACTGTGTCGTCTCCAAGGCGGAGGCCGATCCGTTTCAGCGGGGCACCTGCAAAGCGCTCTTTCAGAACCGCGCTCCAGGCGATCTGAAAGCCGCAATTGGCGGGCTTGAAAGGGTGAAGGGCAACGCCCTTGTCTTCCAGCGCCGGGCACCAGGCGGCATTGGACCCAAGCTTGGGCCAGCTTGCACCACCCAGGGCAAGCAGCACCGCACGCGCCGGAACGGTGATCGTCTCGCCGGTTGCCGTTTCAAGCTGCACGGCCAGAGTGCTTTCAGGGGCGCTTTCCCTTGTCCTGCTTTGCCCGGCAGTCTCTTCTTGCGCAAACCCGGTGAAGCTGTGGCGCATCATCAGCGTCACCCCATTCTGCCGCAGCCTGCCCAACAACGCCCGCAGCAGGGGCGAGGCTTTCATGGCCTTCGGGAACACCCGGCCGCTTGTGCCGGTGAAGGTCTCCTGTCCGAGCCCCTCGCACCAGCCGGTCAGCTTGGCCGGGGGGAAGGCCTCAATCATCGGCGCCAGAAAGGGCTCCGCCTCCCGGTAGCGGGACAGGAACCGGGGCAGGTCTTCGCTGTGGGTGAGATTGAGCCCGCCCCGGCCGGCCATCAGGAATTTGCGCGCAGGCGAGGCCATCCGGTCGGCCACCGCAACGCGATGGCCTTCGGCCGAAAGCCGGTCGGCCGCATAAAGCCCGGCAGGGCCGGCACCAAGGATCAGGACATCAAGCATGAGGCCTTATAGAGCCTTCGCTTCAAAACGCCACAGGGGTGTTCCGCGTCTCTGCGACTTTTGGAGGAAACAGCGCCCGGAAACGGAACAGAAACGCAAGATTTTGTTATCGCTATTGTGGCATGCTTTGGGATCACCCGTTGCGGAGTGGCCCCAGAACAAGGGCCAGTCCCGGAAAAAGGGGGCTTTGATGGATAAGGCGGCCGAGCTGATTGTCGTAATGGATCCGGACCCAGCGGTCCGGTCGGCATTCGAGCGCCTGTTTGGCGATTTCTACCGGCTGGCCAGTTTCGGCGACCCGGAAGAAGCCCTTGTGTTTTTGAAGAAAAATCCCTCAACCGCGGTTGTGTTCTCCAGCTACAATCTGCCTGGGCTCAGCGGCTCTACCTTCTTAAGCGCAGCCGAGCAGATTGCGCCGCAGGCCGCGCGGGTCATGCTGACGCGCGAAACTTCTGCTGAGGCCATCAAGAAGACGCTGAATGAAGGCCATGCCTTCATGTATCTTGAAAAGCCGTGCCAGCAGAAGGACCTCGCTGCGGCCCTGGACAGCGCGCTGGCCCACCATGCGCAACTGGTCAAGGACAGGGGCATGCTGGAGCGGACACTCGCAGGTTCGGTCAAGCTTTTGATCGACATGCTGGGTCTGTTTCATCCCGAGGCGTTCCAGCGCACCGGGCTAGTGCGCAAGCAGGCGCTGAAACTGGCCCGCAAGATGGGCATGCGCAAGACCTGGGAACTGGAGATGGCCGTGTTGCTGTCGCCGCTCGGTGAAGCGCTGCTGCCCAAGCAAATCCTGGCCCGCTACCGGGCAGCCCGCAGCCTGACGGAACAGGAACGGGACGTGCTGGAACGGTCCCCCGCCCAGACCCGGGATCTTCTTTTGAACATTCCGCAACTGGAAAAGGTGGCCGAACAGCTTTACCTGTCCTCCCGCGGCTTTGACGGCTCCGGCTTTCCAAAAGACGGGCCGAAGGGTACAGATATTCCGGTGGTCTCGCGCATCATCAAGCTGCTGACGGACCTGTGGTATGCCAGCCCGCAAAACGGGCCGGATGCGGCTGCTTTTGAAGCGCTGACCATCAACCGGCGCAAATATGATCCCGATCTTCTGGCCGCAGCAAAGGAAGTGCTGCTGGATGACGTGCCCGAAGAGCGCAAGATGCGCATCATCGAATGCCACATCCGCTCGCTCCGGCCGGGCGACATCCTGGTCGATGATGTGCTGACGCAAAACAGCCACGAACTGGTACTGGCGCGTGACCATACGCTGACACCCACAACCATCCGCCGCCTTGTCCATTTCGATCAGACTGCCGGTGTGCGCCAGCCCATCCGGGTGGAGCGTCAGATGGCGTCAGAAGAGGCCGTGGGATAGGTCCCTCCACTGACCGGTAGCGCGCGCGATGCGGGGTTCCGTCAGCGGGGTTTGCCGTCCTTCCGGTCCGCAAGCTCCGCCTCATAGGCCTTGGCAACCCGCAGAAACCGGGCGTGGGCGTAGTTCACGGCAAGGATCAGGCCCCACCAGCCATATTTGCGGTATTTGCGGGCAAAATAGGCTTTCAGAAAACTGACTGGAAATTCGGTGAGCAGCCGGCTGCGCGGCAGTTTGCGGCCCCTGGCGCGCATATCCTCCACCTGCATACCGGAGTAGCGGTTGTATTTGCCAACCTGAAACGCCAGTGACCGGATTGAGCGGTGGGCCATGATGCCGGACAGATCTGCGATTTTTGCCCCGTCATCCGGGCGCACCGTGTCATGCACGATGGAGTCGGAAAACCGGCCCTTGCGCCGGTCGTAGAGCCGGATCTGGTGATAGCCATAGGCCCAGGCGGCGGGGTCTGCCTCATGGGCAAAGATGTCGCGGATCATGATCCGCCAGCCATCCGCCGCTTTGTAGCTGCCATCTGCAAATTTCGCCTGGATCTCGGCGGCCAGCTCTGGTGTGACTTCTTCGTCCGCATCCAGATTGAGCAGCCAGTCATTGCGGCACTGGTCTTCGCCGAAGCGCTTTTGCGGGCCATAGCCGGGCCAGTCATGATGCAGCACCCGGGCGCCGAGTTCTGAGGCCACCTTGACGGTTTCATCGGCTGACCCACTGTCAATCACGATCACCTCATCGGCCCAAGTGATCACGCTTTGGATCGGCCTTGCAATGCGGTCGGCTTCGTCTTTGGCAATGATGAAGACGGAGAGGGGCAGGCGGTCGCTCATGGAAGGGTCCGGCAAGTCTTGAAAACGGAGCGGGGTCTGGCCCGGTGCGTTCTTTTAGCCGCACCGGGCCGGATTTTGAAGCCGCAAGATCAGGGTTTCACACGGGCAAAGGCGGCGTCCAGCCCCGGCAGGGTGAGGGTGCTACCCTCCAGGGAGCCGGAAAAGCCGGGGACGGGCAGAAGATCAAGGGCCCGCTCGCCCAGGTCGATCACCGCAGGCGCGTCTGCCAGATTGAAGGCGCACAGGAGGGTTTCGCCCTGATGGCTGCGGGTAAAGACCAGGGTCTCCCCGGCACTGTCTGCAAAGACAATGTCCCCTTTCAAAAGCGGCAGCTGCTGCTTGCGCCAGGCAAAAAAGGCCCGGTTCCGGTTCAAGATGGAGGCCGGGTCCACGTCCTGATCAAGCGCTGCAAGGGCCAGGTGCTCCGCGGGAACCGGCAGCCACGGGGCGGCCTCCGAAAAGCCGCCATGCACGCGGTCCCCGTGCCAGGGCATGGGCGTGCGGCAGCCGTCGCGGCCCTTGTAGTCCGGCCAGAAGCGGATGCCGTAAGGGTCCTGGAGCTGGTCAAAGGGCACATCGGCCTGGGGCAGGCCCAGTTCTTCGCCCTGATAGAGGCAGGGCGTGCCTCTGAGGGAGGCACACAGGGCTGTTGCCAGCGGGGCGAACCGGTGCGGGTCCAGCTCTGCTCCCCACCGGGTGGCAACCCGCATCACATCATGGTTGGACAGCGCCCAGCTGGCCCAGCCGCCTTCAATGCCATGGGTCATGTCTTCAACGATCTGGCGGATATAGCTGGCGCCGTGCTGGGGCGTCAGAAGATCGAAACTATAGGCCATATGGATGCGCTTGTCCGCTTCCGTATAGGAGGCCGTCAGCTCGACAGCCTGGCCATCCGCGCCGATTTCTCCGACCGAGGCCGTGCCCGGATAGCTGTCCAAAAGCGCGCGGAACCGTTCCAGAAATTCAAGATTCTCCGGCCGGGTCTTGTCGTAAAGATGCTCCTGGAAGCCGTAAGGGTTGGTGGGATCGACCGTTGACGGCAATTCATTGGCGCTGAGCGGGGGATTGTCCCGCAAGGCGGCGTCGTGGAAATAGAAATTCACCGTATCAAGGCGGAAGCCGTCCACGCCCCGCTCCAGCCAGAACCGGGCCGCCTCCAGCACGGCGGTCTGAACCTCGGGATTGTGAAAGTTCAGATCCGGCTGGCTGGCCAGGAAATTGTGCATGTAATACTGGCAGCGGCGGCTGTCCCATTCCCAGGCCGGGCCACCAAAGATCGACAGCCAGTTGGTGGGGGGGGTGCCGTCCGCCTTTGCATCGGCCCAGACATACCATTCTGCCTTGGCATTGTCCTTCGACGACCGGCTTTCCTTGAACCACGCGTGCTGGTCGGAGGTGTGGGAGATCACCAGATCAATCATGACCTTCAGCCCGTGCGCATGGGCGGCGGCGGTCATGCGGTCGAAATCCGCCAGGGTGCCGAACATCGGATCGACGGATTCGTAGTCCGACACGTCGTAACCGAAATCCTTCATCGGCGAAGTGAAGAAGGGGGATAGCCAGACCGCATCGGCCCCGAGTGAGGCGATATAGTCCATCTGCCCGGTAATCCCGTTGAGATCTCCGATGCCATCGCCATTGCTGTCCTTGAAGGAGCGGGGATAGATCTGGTAGATCACCGCGCCGCGCCACCAGTCCAGATCTTTGGCCTGCCGGGAGGCGTCCGTGCGGGCTGTGTCGGCATCTTCAAACATGCAGGGTCTCCACGCCGCGTCCCGTGCGGCACTCAAAATTTCAAAGCGCTTTGAACCGCTACAGACAGGGGATCTTCAGGTCAAGATGGCGTTTTGAAAAAGACGGGGGCTGCTGCAGCAGGCGCACAAAAGGCAGAGATTGTCAGGCACGGCGCGGGCGTGGAGCCGACCGGTGCGCGGGCCCCAAGAAATCGCGGCATGCGGCGAAGTCCTCAATCTTAAACTATTGTGCCAAAACGAAAAACCGGCCCTGAAATTCAGGGCCGGTGACTCGTCTGAAAAATCTCGAAAAACGATTTTGTCCGGAACGCGCAGATGAATAAACGCTTCTCGTGACAGGTCAATGAAAGATTCCGTAGGGTTTTGCTGAATTTTTACGCAATTTTGACGAGGGGTGCCGCTGAAGATACCCGAAATCTCATTTTGAAAATAAAATAAGATATTGAAATAAAAGATATAATAAAAATTGAATGACGTTTTCGTCAATTTCTTCTTGCAATGCCGACGGGAAGCTGGAACTGTCCCGATCAACAAATTGTCATTTCTGCCAAAGTGAGTTTGGGAGGCATCCGCCCGGTTTGAAGCCGTGCGCCTGTCCGCTCAGCTGGAGCGCCGGTCTAGCCTGCAGACGGGTTGGCCCTCTTTCAGAGGGGCTTCTCGGGTTCTCTTTGGTATAAAGTCGATACCGGACCGGACAGGCGGTCCCTGCTGCTAGGGGGATACCCCTGCGGGGCAACCGGTCAGACCAACTGGAGGAACTCTCATGACGGCAGCAATGGTGGGCTGGGCCCATATGCCTTTTGGCAAACATGCGGACGAAACGGTGGAAAGCATGATCGTCAAGGTGGCGGTCGAGGCGCTTCACGACGCGGGCATTGCCCCGGAAGAGGTCGATGAAATCCTGCTCGGGCATTTCAATGCCGGGTTTTCGGCCCAGGATTTCACCGCGTCGCTCGTGCTTCAGGCTGATCCGGCGCTTCGGTTCAAACCGGCTACACGGGTGGAAAATGCCTGTGCCACGGGGTCTGCGGCCGTGCACCAGGGCGTGCGCGCGATTGCCTCCGGAGATGCCCGTATCGTTCTTGTGGTTGGCGTGGAGCAGATGACCACGACGCCGGGACCGGAAATTGGCAAGAACCTTTTGAAAGCCTCCTATCTGAAGGAAGAAGGGGATATTCCGGCCGGGTTTGCCGGCGTTTTCGGCAAGATTGCCGATTCCTATTTCCAAACATATGGCGACCAGTCCGATGCGCTGGCCAGAATCGCCGCCAAGAACCACAAGAACGGGGTGAACAACCCCTATGCCCAGATGCGCAAGGATCTTGGCTTTGAGTTCTGCCGGGCGGAAAGCGAGAAGAACCCCTATGTTGCCGGTCCGCTGAAACGCACGGACTGTTCACTTGTGTCCGATGGGGCGGCGGCTCTGGTTCTGACCGACACGGCGACCGCGCTTGGTATGAAAAAGGCGGTGGCCTTCCGCGGCATGGCCCATGTGCAGGATTTCCTGCCCATGTCCCGCCGGGACATCTTAAAATTCGAAGGCTGCTCCAAGGCTTGGGGCGAGGCTCTGGGCGATGCCAATCTGGCGCTTGAGGACCTGTCCTTTGTCGAGACACATGACTGTTTCACCATCGCCGAACTGATCGAATATGAAGCCATGGGCCTGACGGCAGAGGGCGAAGGGGCACGGGCGGTTCTGGAAGGCTGGACCGAAATGGGCGGCAAGCTGCCGGTCAACCCGTCCGGGGGCTTGAAGTCCAAGGGCCACCCCATCGGCGCCACCGGGGTGTCCATGCATGTGCTCACCGCCATGCAGCTCACCGGAACCGCCGGGGACATTCAGGTCAAGGACGCGGAAATCGGCGGCATCTTCAACATGGGTGGCGCAGCCGTTGCCAATTTCGTCTCCGTCCTTCAGGCGATGAAATAAGATTTCTGTCTTTCAGGAGTGGTTCGGATCCTCTAAGACCACCGCGCCACTCCTCGTCCCACGGGCTGGCCGCCCATCTGCCAGCCGGGAATCTCAGGACGCAAAGGCGGCCGTATGGCCGCTCCTATCGCAAGTGCTGAGACGCGTGTGCTGGGTGTGGCCCGTCAGCTGCCCGCTACTCAGTTTTCCCACGCAGCGCACTCGATTGCTGCTTTCGCTGGAATGACGGCGGGGGCAAACCGGCGTGTTGCTCCGGGTGCCGTCCCGGCCCAGCGAAGCCCGTAACAGGATCCAGTCTGCGAAAACCGGGACATCTCACCATTTCCAATGGGCTTCGGGGTTCCGCGAGCGCCGTCCCGGATCAGATCCGGGACCGGCCCCTTTGGTGTGGTTGGCATCAAGCTCCTACTGGATTGCCGCCATGGCGCGGCTGAAGCCGGTCAGAGGGATTTCAACAGCTTGCCGGCTACCCGCTGCCGGGGCGAAATCGATTTTTAGCTTTGCCCCCGCTTTCATGGCCTCGATCATGTCTGGCGTCGCTTTAGCCGACAGGAAGCAGCCGCGGCCGTCACAGGTGCCCACATCCAGGTCGCGCATCGGCGTGCCGTCCACCGACAGCTTGATCTTGCCTGGAATATAGAACCCCAGCGGCAGCTGCATCTGCAGCACCGGGGCGGCCTTGTTGGCCGGATAGATGATATCGACCTTGAAGAGCAACTGGCCGCTGTCTTTGACGCGAACGCTCTGGGACGCTTCGCAAATCAGCGCATCGGCGGCGCGCGAGCCGCCGGCGCATCGGGTCTGCCACAGGGCGTCACCGGTTGCCGGGGCAGGAGGAGGGGTCTCCTGGGCGCTGGCGGGAAGGGCAACGCTCAGGAGGCAGCAGGATGTGGCGGCGGCCACGAGAAAGGCTTTGAGGGAAGACATATTTACGATCTTTGTCTGGATGGGTCGCGTCCGGGCGAAGTCATAGCGTTCAAAGCCAGCCCCGTCACGCAAAACGTGCCGGATTTCGCCAGACAGCGTCCGGATTTTCCGCCTGCCGCAAGGGCAGTTTTGCAGCTCCGGAAACCGGAATCGGCCAAATGCCGGGAACGGAAAAAACTATTCCCCTTCCGCGCCAAGCTTTGAAAACCGGTGCCCGGCACCGGTGGCTGCAGCCCTCTACATTAGAGCCATCAAACTGGGATTGGAGACCCTTGACGATGGCAATCCGCCGTGGCGACAAAGTGAAAACGCTGAAAAAGCCGGAAGACCGGCTGGACGTCTTCCCGGCGTTCATGAAGGTGGCGGGCCGCAAGGTGATTGTGGTTGGCCATGGCGGCGAGGCAGCGGCGAAGGTCCGTCTTCTGGGCGAGACCAATGCGCAGATCACTGTGATCGCCCGGGAGATCGAACCGGATCTTCAGGAGGCTGTCGATCTGTTCCAGGCAGACCATCTGGCCGAAGACTTCCGTCCCGCCCATTTGACCGGGGCCGCTCTTGTGTTTTCCGCGCGTGAAGATCTTGCGCTTGATAAAGCGGTGGTCGGCGCCGCCCGGATCATGGGCGTGCCGGTCAATGCGGTCGACAAGCCGGAGCTGTGCGATTTTTACACCGGGGCGCTGGTCAACCGGGCGCCGATTGCTGTTGCCGTCAGCTCCACCGGGGTTGGTCCGGTTCTCTCCCGCCACATCCGCGCGCGGATTGAGGCAATGCTGCCTTTGGCCACCGGAGAGCTGGCCCGGCTGGCGGAAAGCTTCCGTGATGCGGCCACAAAGGTGATTGCCGATGGCGCGCTGCGCCGGACTTTCTGGGCCCGTTTCTTTTCCGGCTCTGTCGCAACCAACCTTTATGCCGGACGCGCCGGTGTGGCGCGTGCCGAAGCGCAGCGTCTCCTGAACGGCATGGCCGACGAGCCGGGCTTTGTCTGGCTGGTCGGGGCAGGCCCCGGTGCGGAAGATCTCCTGACGCTGCGCGCGCAGCGCCTGCTGCAGGAGGCGGACGTGATTGTCCATGACGCGCTGGTGCCGGCAAGCGTTGTTGCCATGGGCCGCCGGGATGCGGAGCGGATTTCGGTCGGCAAGCGCAAGGGCGCCCATTCCGTCCCGCAGTCGGAGATCTGCCATTTGCTGGTGGAGCTGGGCCGCAAGGGGCATAAGGTGGTGCGGCTGAAAGCCGGTGATCCGATGATTTTCGGCCGGGCGGCGGAAGAGATGGATGCCCTGCGGAAAGACGGGATCGGTTTCGAAATCGTGCCAGGTGTCACGGCTGCCTTTGCGGCAGCAGCCTCGGCCCAGATCCCGTTGACCCTGCGCGGAGTTGCCTCCAATCTGGTATTTGCCACCGGCCACAATGCCAAGTCCGAAACCCTGCCCGACTGGGCCGGGCTGGCGCTGAAAGGCGCGACGGTTGCTGTCTATATGGGCCGCACGGTGGCCTCAGCTGTTGCTGACAAAATGATCAGCGCCGGCCTGAAGCCGGAAACTCCCGTTGCTGTTGTTGAAAACGCCGCCCATTCCGACGAGCGCCTGTTTGCCGGCACCTTGTCCGAGCTGGCGGTCCTGTCGAACCGGGCGGAGATTGACGGCCCGGTCCTTATTGTCATTGGCGAGGCTGTTGGCCACGCCGCCCTTCACAAGGCCGAACCGCTGGCGCCGCTTGATGTGGCCCGCGCGGCGGTTGCCTGAGGCAAGAAAGAGACGCGATGAAAGTCATTACCGCCAACCGCCTGTTGAATGGCGATGTCGTCTGGCTTGGAGAACACGGCACCTGGGTCGAGCGGGTCACGCTGGCCCGGGTCTATGACGGCAAGGAGGCCGTTGCCGAAGGCCTCGCCCTTGGCCAGGAGGCTGAACGGAACCAGGAGGTCGTTGGGGTCTATGACATGGCGGTGACCCTGGAAGACGGCGTCATTGTTCCGGTGCGTCTGCGCGAGCGCATCCGCGCCGCAGGCCCGACCACCCACCCGGAGCTCGGTAAACAGGCCCAGCCTGTTTCCGCCTGATCACCCACCACCACGAGGGAAGGGCTGCGCCAGCACTCACGGCCCCGGCAGCGCCCGCAAGGAGAGTTCAAGATGTACCGCTACGACGAATTTGACGCCAGCTTTGTCAATCAGCGCACGGAACAGTTCAAGGATCAGGTCCGCCGCCGCATGGCCGGCGAATTGTCTGAAGACGAGTTCAAGCCGCTCCGGCTGATGAACGGGCTCTACCTCCAGCTACATGCCTATATGCTGCGGGTCGCCATTCCCTATGGCACCTTGAACAGCCGCCAGATGCGCAAGCTTGCCCATATTGCCCGCACCTATGACAAGGGCTACGGCCATTTCACCACACGCCAGAACATTCAGTTCAATTGGCCCAGGCTGGAAGACACACCGAAGATCCTGGAAGAACTGGCCGAAGTGGAAATGCATGCCATCCAGACCTCGGGCAACTGCATCCGCAATGTAACGGCGGACCACTTTGCCGGGGCAGCGGCGGACGAGATCGCCGATCCGCGCCCCTATGCGGAAATCCTGCGGCAATGGTCGTCTCTGCATCCGGAATTCTCGTTCCTGCCGCGCAAGTTCAAGATTGCGATCACCGGTGCGCCGAATGACCGGGCCGCCGTTCAGGTCCACGACATTGGCCTGCAGCTGGCCCGCAACGACGCGGGGCAGATCGGTTTCGTGGTGTTTGTCGGCGGCGGGCTTGGCCGCACGCCCATGATTGGCCGTAAGGTGCGTGACTTCCTGCCGGAAGAAGATCTTCTAGCTTATTCCGAAGCGATCCTGCGTGTCTATAACCGCTATGGCCGCCGCGACAACAAGTATAAGGCGCGGATCAAGATCCTGGTGCATGAGACCGGCCTGGACGAGCTGAAGGCGGACATTGAGGCGGAATTTGAAAAGATCCGCTTCGGGGTTCTGCGCCTGCCGGATGAGGAAGTGCGCCGCATCGAGGCGTATTTTACCCCGCCACCGCTGGAAGTGGGCGCCCCTGAGGCCGAGGCCGTCGAGGCGCGGCGCGCCAGCGATGCCGCCTTTGCGCAATTTCTGGCCCATAATCTCAACCCGCACCGGGTTCCCGGTTATACGTCCGTGACCCTGTCCATGAAGCCGATCGGCGGCATCCCGGGCGATGCGTCCGATGCGCAGATGGAGGTGATCGCGGATCTGGCGGAGCAGTTCGGCCATGACGAAATCCGGATCAGCCACGAGCAGAATGTCATTCTGCCCCATGTGAAACTGGAGGATCTGCCTGCCCTGTTCGACCGTCTGACGGCGGCGGAGATTGCCGAGGGCAATGCGGGTCTGATCACCGACATCATCGCCTGCCCGGGCATGGATTACTGTGCCCTTGCCACGGCCCGATCGATCCCGGTCGCTCAGCGCATTTCGGAGCGGTTCGGCACGGCGGAGCGCCAATCGGAGATTGGCGAGCTGAAGATCAAGATCTCCGGCTGCATCAATGCCTGCGGGCACCATCACGTCGGACATATCGGCATTCTCGGCCTGGAGAAGAAGGGCGAGGAATTCTACCAGGTGACGCTTGGCGGCTCCGCCAATGAAAACGCGTCCATTGGTGAGATCGTTGGCCGCGGCTTTTCCTCAGATGAGGTGGTCGATGCCATTGAGACCCTTGTGGACACCTATCTCGGTCTGAGATCGGGCAAGGAGGAAACCTTCCTGGAGGCTTACCGCCGGGTCGGGGAGGAGCCCTTCAAGGAGGCCCTTTATGGCGCTGCATGATACATTTTCCCTCGGAGTGGATCCGGAGCTCGGTCTTCAGGCAGAAGCTGCGGCACTGAACACGCAGTTTGAGGATGCCCCGGCCGAGGAGATCTTGCGCGGTGCGATCCGGCATCAATTTGCCGGCCGTATTGCCATGGTCTCCAGCTTCGGCGCGGACAGCGCGGTGCTGTTGCATATGGTGGCGCAGATCGATCCCACGACGCCGGTCCTGTTCATCGACACGGTGAAGCTGTTTCCGGCAACGCTTCTTTACCGGGATGAACTGGTCGCCCGGCTTGGCCTCAGCGATGTCAGAACCTTCAAGCCGGAAAAGGAGGATATTGCGGAGAAGGACCCGGCGGGCATGTTGTGGATGTCCGATACGGATGCCTGCTGCCATATCCGTAAAGTGGTGCCGCTGGAACGGGCGCTCACCGGGTTTGAAGCCTGGGTGTCCGGACGCAAACGGCATCAGAGCGCGACCCGTTCCAGTCTGGAGCATTTCGAGATTGACGCCGGGCGCGTGAAGGTCAATCCGCTGGCCGAGTGGTCGGCGGCCGAGGTGCTGGACTATGCCCGCGCCCATGACCTGCCACCCCATCCGCTTGTGGCCCAGGGCTATCCGTCCATCGGATGCCTGCCCTGCACCAGCAAGGTCGCACCGGGGGAAGACCCGCGTGCCGGGCGCTGGCGCGGACAGGAAAAGACCGAGTGTGGTATCCACTGGCCGACCCATGGCAAGGAAATTGACGGCAGCGGGATCTGACCTGCGCCGGGATCAGGGCAGGTCCGGGAAGGGGAAAACCGGTTTTTCTCCGGAACTGCCGCAAGAACAACGAGTTAGAGTGAGCCTCGGGCTTTGTGTGAGACCGGAATGCTCTGGAATGTGAGGACGCAGGAATGGCCACGATTTTCAAGGACGGTGAGTTCGCCGAAGAAAGCTGGACCCGGCTAGAGGCAGATGCCGCGCAAACGGCCAGCGGTGAGGCGGATCTGCTGGTGCCGCAGACGCAGTTTCTGGACGCAGCAGACGCTTTTCTGGCCCGCTCCGGGAAAACAGCGGTTCTGGTTGAAGCCGGAGATGATGTGGAGCTGATCCAGCCCTATCTGGACCGGCTGGCTCATGTGGCGGTCGACTTCCCGAGCTTTGCGGACGGCCGTAGCTTTTCCGCAGCGCGCGTGCTGCGGGAACGGATCGGGTATCAGGGCGACATCCGCGCGGTTGGAAGCTATATCCTGGATCAGGTGCCGCTGGCCCGCCGCTGCGGGGTGTCGTCTTTCGAACTGTCCAAGCCGGAAGTGCTGAAGGCGCTTCAAGCTGGCGAGTGGCCGGAAGTTACCAAATACTTGCAGCCGGTCGGCACAGTGGACGAAATCCCCGAGGGCACCCGCCCCTGGGCCCGCCGCTCCGTCCGCGATGTGGCTGTGGCGGCAGAATAGCGCTTTCCCAGGTTTTGCCTAGGGTCCCTCACGCGGTTGAAATGCGCACAGCAATATATGTGTGACAGCCTCACAGCGTGCGGGGCTGCTTTATCTTAGCTGGGCACCGGCAAGAACCGGATTTCGAAACAGGCGCCCTTGTCCTGCGGTACGTGGGTGATGGTGCCGTGGTGGGCCTGAAGAAGGGCGCGGATGATGCCCAGGCCCATGCCGGTGCCGCCGCTGGCGCGGCGGGTGGTGAAAAACAGATCAAACACCTGATCCTGATTGCCCGGCGAAATCCCGGTGCCAGTATCCCTGACCGTGAGCACTAGCCCGTCGGCAGACCGGTCCGGTATGAACACGATCCGGTCGGCCCCGTGGCGCCGGGAATTGTCGATCAGGTTTTCAAACACGATCCGGGCATTTTCCGCCGACAGCGGCAGCAGGCAATCGGCTGTCATGTCGATGGAAATGCCCTGAAATCGGGCGCGGCTGGTCTCCAGCACATTGCCCATCCGGCAATTGCCGCCGATCTGGACGCTCTCGGCGCGTGCAAGGTCCCGCAGCCGGTTGAGCAGCCGCGAGGCCCGGTCCGTATCGGTCAGGATATTGCCGAGAAATTTTGCCCGTTCGGCCTCCGTCAGGTCCCCGCCGCCATCGCGCAGCAATTCGGCCGCCCCCTGGATGGCGGTCAGCGGGGTCTTCAGCTCATGGGTGACATGATTGGCGAAGGTATTGATATAGTCGTTGCGCTCAAACAGCTTTTGCGACGTCTCCAGCATGCTCTGCGAGAGCTCATGGATCTCCCGGTTGCCATGAAGGGCCAGCGGCTTAAGCGCGTCCCGGTCGCCGCGGCCAATTTTGCGTGAGCGCTCCGTCAGAGCCTTGATCGGCGCGGAAATGCCCCGGGAAAAGATAGCGCCGACGATGAAGGTGGCGCCGAGAATGAAGGCCAGAACCCAGAAGACGGTTTCCCGCTTCAGGAACATTTCCTTCAAGATGTTGCTCGGCGTGCGCGAGGCATAGACCGCCCCGGCCACCCGCCCGTCGACCAGCACCGGCAGGGCCACAAACACCCGCACGCTGGTGCCCCGGCTGAGGGAGTAGATCGGCTGGGGATTGTTGACCACCCGTTTGCGCAGCGCGCTGCCATAGCGCCCGGCAAGGGCGCTTTTGACTTCTATCACATGGGCGAGCGACCGGCCTTTTTCGGTCCGTCCCGCAATCACGACGCCTTTGGGGTCCAGCACCCGGAACCCGGCCAGGGTCAGCCTTTGGGTCTGAAGCAGGATCGGATCAAGCTGCTTGCCGACCTTTGTATAAACACGTGCAACCGGCGAGGAGGCGGGCCGTGCCTCTGGCCGGCTTGGCAGGACCGGTGTCTTGTTGAGATTGAGCACCGGCAATTGCGGTGTCCATCCACCTTTGAGGCGATCGGAAGCACTCCGCTCTTTCTTTTGTGGAGACGGGCTGCCACTTTCCGGGGACGCGGCTGCAGTCCGGGCCGGGCCGAGGGGGATCTGACGGGCCCGTGACTGGGACAGAAGCTGGGCGGTCGTTGCTGCGATTGCCGCCGACTGGGCAATCAGCTCAGCCTCTGTTGTTTCAATCAACTGGTTTTCATAGACCCGGAAGAACACGATGCCGGCAAGCGGCACCAGCAGCATGATGGCCAGAACCAGGGCAATCACGAGGCTGAGCGGAGGGCGCCAGCGGTCCCGGAACGCGCGGGGGAACAGGCTCAGCACAGGTCAGCCCGCTGCATCGCACGGACCGAGACGGAAGCCGACCCCGTGGACGGTTTCAATGGCATCCTTGCAGCCGGCTGCTCCGAGCTTGGCTCTGATGTTGCGGATATGGCTGTCGATGGTGCGGTCTGAAACGTGAATATTGTCCCGGTAGGCCTGTTCCAGGATCTTGTCCCGGGTGAAGACGATCTTGGGCCGGGTCATCAAGGTGGTCAGAATGTCGAATTCAATGGCCGTCAGTCCAATGGCGCTGCCGTCGACCCGCACCTGCCGTTCCTCCTTTTCAAGGCTGATCAATCCTTGCTCAAGCCGGGACACGTCCGTAGACGCGGCGGAGACAGGGGCTCCATAGCGTTTGAGAATGACGCCAACCCGTGCAATCAGCTCCCGCGGGCTGAACGGCTTGGTCACATAGTCATCGGCGCCAAGCTCCAGGCCGATGATCCGGTCAATTTCATCATCCCGGGCGGAGAGGAACAGGATCGGCACGTCGGAGGTCTTGCGCAGCTCTCGGCAGACGTCAAGACCATCCATTTCCGGCAGGCCGATATCCAGAATGACAAGAGCGGGGGTGAACAGGACAGCCTTGTCCAGCGCCTCCTTGCCGTGGGTGGCGATCTCATGGCTGTAGCCGGCTTTCTGGAGCGCGAAACAGATGACATCCCGGATATGCGGGTCATCATCGACAACGAGAATGGTTCTGGTCTGCACTGAACGTTTCCGAAGAAAAGTTGGCCTTGCCGGGCTGCAACGCCATTGAATGACAGGGGCTGTCCAAACCGGCTTTCTCTCAAGAGATAGCCGAGGCTGGCTCAGGTTTCCAGCCACCAGCCATCGCGGGCGAGGCTGCGGGGCAGGGTCCGGTCCAGAACTGGAGCCCGGCGCCAGCGGCGGCGCACCGGTTCTGCAAGCCGGTCGGCAGACCAGGGCGTAAAGGGGCAGGGGCGGAACCTGAGCGGGACCTTGAACAAGCGCAAAACCATGACAGCCACCTCGCAGTCGGGTTGGTCGGCGGGGCTTTGAGGCAAAGGGTCAGCCGCAGAATGCCCCAGGGAACAGACCCTTTTTGCCGGAGGGGCTTGCAGGGCCGTGTCAGGCCATGTGCAGATTTTGTGCAGTTTCAAAAAAGACGGGTGGAACCCAAGCGGGCGGCACACTCCCGCCCGCGCTTGTGTGGTCTGGAGATAGGCCGGGGTCAGCCCAGCCAGCCATCTTTTTTCAAGGTCCGGTAGGTTTCATCCAGGGCCTTTTCCGCCGTTGCCACCAGAATGTCTGCTTCTTCATGGCTGAGCACAAGGGGTGGAGAAATGATCATACTGTCACGCACGGCGCGCATGACCATGCCTTGCCGAAAGGAAATGTCGCGGCAGAGTGTGCCAACCGTGCCGGTCTCCGGGAAGCTTTTGTGCAGGTCCTGTTTGTCCGGCACCAGTTCCAAAGCGCCCATGAGGCCGGTCATGCGGGCTTCGCCCACTAGTGGGTGATCCCCCAGTTTCTCCCAGCGGCTCTTCAGGTAAGGGCCGATATCGGTCTTGACCCGGTTGACCAGGCCCTCGCGCTCCATGATCTCCAGATTGGCAAGGGCGGCTGCCGCACAGACCGGATGGCCGGAATAGGTGTAGCCGTGATTGAAATCGTCGCCGCTTTTCATCAAGCCGTCCGCGACCCGGTCCGAAACGAGAACACCGCCCATGGGAAGGTAGCCGGAGGTTAGGCCCTTGGCGATCGGCATCAGGTCCGGGGTCATGCCGAAATAGGTCGAGCCGAACCATTCGCCCAGCCGGCCGAAGCCGCAGATGACCTCATCGGCCACAAACAGAATGTTTCGCTCGTTCAAAATGCGCCGGACTTCCGGCCAGTAGCTGTCGGGCGGAATGATGACGCCGCCAGCTCCCTGGATCGGCTCGGCAATGAAAGCGGCAACCTTGTCTTCACCGATCTCGTCAATCGCCTGTTCGAGCTTTTTCGCAGACGCAAGCCCAAACTCTTCCGGGCTCATGTCCTGGCCCTCGCCAAACCAGTAGGGCTGGTCGATATGGTGGACACCGCTCACGGGAAGGTCACCCTGGGCATGCATGGCTTTCATGCCGCCCAGGCTGGTTCCGGCCAGGGTTGAGCCGTGATAGCCGTTCCAGCGGCCGATAATCACCTTCTTGTCCGGTTGGCCCATCTTGTCCCAATAGGTGCGGACCATGCGGAACACGGTGTCATTGGCCTCCGATCCGGAAGAGCAGTAAAACACGGTGTTGATGTGATCGGGCGCCAGCTTGGCAAGCTTTTCAGACAGGGCGATCGCCGGCGGATGGGACGTTTTGAAGAAGGTGTTGTAATAGGCCAGCTCGTTCATCTGCCGGTAGCTGGCCTCGGCGATTTCCTTGCGCCCATGGCCCACCTGCACGCACCACAGACCGGCCATGCCGTCCAGGATCCTGTTGCCCTCTGAATCGGTCAGCCAGACGCCGTCGGCGCTGGTGATGATCCGGCTGCCCTCTTCATTGAGAGACTTCATGTCCGAGAACGGATGCCAGTGGTGGGCCGCGTCAAGCTCCTGCAGGGCCTTGGTCGGATAGATGTTGGAATGGGCCGTCATGGCTGGTGCTCCAAAGAAAGAAAGGGGGAAGCGGACCGCTCAGACATTGAGCAGGAGGTATTCCCGCTCCCAGGGGCTGATCACGGACATGAAGGTTTCGAATTCCTCGTATTTGATCGCCCGGTAGGTGGCGACGAACTTTTCGCCGAACACCTCGATCATCTCGTCGGATTTCTCGAACTTGGCCACCGCTTCGGGCAGGCCGCGCGGCAAGGACTTGGCCAGTTCCGTGCAGTCGTCCTTTTTCGGTGCGTCGGGTTTCAACCCGTTGACAATGCCCAGATAGCCGCAGGCCAGGCTGGCAGCAATGGACAGATAGGGATTGGCATCGGAGCCGGGAATGCGGTTTTCCAGGCGGCGGGCATCCGGGCTGGAATAGGGCACGCGCAGCCCGACCGTGCGGTTGTCATAGCCCCAATAGACATTAACCGGCGAGGTCGAGGTCTTGGAAAAGCGCCGGTAGGAATTGACGAAGGGCGCCATGATGCAGGCCACACGTGGCAGGAACCTCTGGTGGCCCGCGATGAATGACAGAAAGGCAGGTGTTTCCGCACCGTCTTCATCGGAAAAAATGTTCTTGCCCGTGTCCAGATCGACCACGGACTGATGAATATGCATGGCCGAGCCGGGCTGGTGGGACATGGGCTTGGACATGAAGGTGGCATACATGTCATGGCGTAGAGCTGCCTCGCGAATGGTGCGCTTGAACAGAAATACCTGGTCGGCCAGGATCAGCGGGTCGCCATGGCGCAGGTTGATTTCCATCTGCGCGGCACCTTCCTCATGGATCAGCGTGTCGATCTCCAGGCCCTGTTTTTCCGAAAGATCATAGATGTCGTCGATCAGGTCGTCGAATTCGTTCAAGGCCGAAATGGAGTAAGACTGGCGGCCCACTTCCGGGCGGCCGGAGCGGCCGGTGGGTGGCTCCAGCGGATAGTCGGGATCCGTGTTCGGGCGCACCAGATAGAACTCGATTTCCGGGGCAATCACCGGCTTCCAGCCCTTGGCCTCGTAGAGCTTCAAAATGCGCTTGAGCACATTGCGCGGGGCCGTTTCCACAGGCTCGCC
This sequence comes from Roseibium sp. AWQ4_290, assembly GCF_056160985.1. NCBI lineage: Bacteria > Pseudomonadati > Pseudomonadota > Alphaproteobacteria > Hyphomicrobiales > Stappiaceae > Roseibium > Roseibium sp. AWQ4_290. The sequence goes on along the minus strand of NZ_JBSWYG010000017.1, from coordinate 87,810 downwards.
TTCCCGCGTATAGGCATCATGAATGAGCTGGGCTGTCGGGTCGCTCTCCCACGGTACAGTGGTCAGCGTGCTGTAGTCGGCCCGGAAATAAAGGTCGCCATCGGTCGGGTTGTGCTGAAACCGGTCGTCATCATCGGGATAGTCGCCGGAAATCGTCTGCGCAAAGATCGAGGCAGGCATGGTCATGACCGGGCCGGAAAAGAACTTCTCAACCGGCATCATCTTGCCGCGGGCGACCCCGGCAATGTCCGGCACGATACATTCTATGTCCTCGATATTGCGTGCATGCAGCCAGTCCTTGGCGGCGTCTCCGTCCGGGACACCGCGCAGACTATCGATGGCATGTTTGTTGTCTTTTGTCGGCGGTGTATCGCTCACGTCAGGCTCCAAAGGTCTGGTGCGGATCGGGCTGGAAAGAGCGCCCGTCAAATCTACTCTGCGGCCTTGCCCTGGCAGTAGCCGGACAGACCGGACAGAGAGCGCAGGAGGTCGAGGAGAAGTTTGTGATCACAAAATGACATGGAGTGGAATGCGGATCAAGCGTTCCGGGCGCTGTTCAAGATGGCAGTTCCCAATAGCCCCATGCCGTCGCTGATGTCCCCGGCAAGTGCAGCCCGCAAAGCCGCTATATTTTTCTGCTCAACCGCGCGGATGGCTTCCTTGTGCTGATCGATCAGGCTGGCCGTGCCCACCCGTCCGTAGACCGTGCGCATGAAGGGGGCGAATTGCAGCCACAGACTGTCAATCAGAGGCAGCAGAACCTTGGACCCGGACGCCCGGTAGATATGGAAATGAAAGGCGTGATTGAGCCGCATATAGGCTTCCGCATCGCCGCTGTCGATGCAGCTATCGATCTCGTCATCAAGGGCCGTCAGGGTGGTCACATCGGCGTTGTGAAGGTTGGGTAGGGCGCGTTGCGCCAATTCTGGCTCTAGCAGCAACCGGGCCTTTAGCACTTCGTCGAAGCGCTCCGGCGTCATGTCCGGCACTTGAACCCGGCCGTTGCTTTTCACTTCCAGGGCGTTTTCAGCAGCCAGCCGCTGCAGCACTTCGCGCACCGGCATGGGACTTACCCCCAGCTCTCCGGCAAGGCCGCGGATGGTCACAGCCTTTCCGGGAATGAAGCGTCCCGTCAGAAGTCCGGCCCGGATGGCTGCATCCACCTGTCCGCGGGTTGTCTCCCGGCGCTTTGACGCCATCGTCACCACCGCCGCAGGTTCGGCGGGACCTGAGGAACTGTTTGTGCGGTCGGACTGCCGGGCCATTGCGGCCGTCTTCCTTTCATCTGGACGCTGCGATTTTGCGATCTGCCTTGACAGGCTTTTCCGAAAGTGATCACATTTTTAAAAAGGACGCAAACAAAAGCTGCGGGCGGGCCGGGTTTGCCGGGCAGCGCTCCGTAAGTTGTGAAAGCAGGGTTTTATGAACGAGCTTCCCCATCAGATTCTGGAGCATCCGGCGGAGCCGGGATGGAAGACGGAATTTGATGCCTTTCTCGCTGCCAATCCGGATCTGGACACGCTGGAAGTTATTTTGCCGGACACCAACGGGGTCTTGCGCGGCAAGTGGCTGCCGGGCAAGACCCTGCCGAAAGTGTTCGAGCAGGGCGTTGCCTTTCCATATTCCCTGTTCGGGCTGGATGTGTGGGGGCGGGAAGTGGAAGCCACGGGCATGCATCTGGAAACCGGTGACAAGGACGGGGTTTGCTGGCCGATCCCGGAAACCTTGAAGCTGGTGCCCTGGACAGACCGCAAGACCGCACAGGTGCTGTTGTCCATGTATGACCGGGACGGCCAGCCGTTTCTGGCCGACCCGCGCCATGTGCTGGAAAATATGGTGGATCGGCTCCAGGCCGAATTCGGGGTGACGGCTACGTGCGCCTTTGAACTGGAATTCTACCTGTTTCAGGAAAGCGACGGCGACTGGACGGAACAGCCCAAGCCGCTCTTTTCCACGCATCTCGGCCCGGCCCGTCAGAACATGTATGCGCTGTCGGATCTGGAAGCGCTGCTGCCGGTGGTCGATGACCTGCGCAAGGCCTGCGAAGTGCAGGGCATTCCGGCCGATGCGGCGGTCTCCGAAGCCGCACCCGGACAGTTCGAATTGAACTTGCACCACCGGCGCAATCCGCTGCTGGCCGCCGATGATGTAGTGCTGCTGCGCCGTCTGGTGGCCGGGGTTGCCCGCAAACACGAACTCAAGGCCTCCTTCATGGCCAAGCCGTTCGTGGAATGGCCGGGCAACGGCATGCATGTGCATGTGTCGATGGAAGACGGTAACGGCAATCTGTTTGCCGATCCGGAAACGGGTCCCGAGCGTCTGGGGCATGCCATTAACGGCCTCTTGAAGACCATGCCGGAAGCCTTGCTGCTGTTTATCTCCACGTTCAACGGCTTCCGCCGCATGCAACCGGGCTCTTATGCGCCTGCCTCAATCTGTTGGGGCTATGACAACCGGTCGGTGGCCCTGCGCGTTCCGGCCTCCAGCCCGGAAGCGGCGCGGGTGGAGCACCGGATCGCGGGGGCGGATGCCAATCCCTATCTGGTCCTGACCGGCATTTTGGCCGGCATGATGCAGGGACTGGTGCTGCAGAAAGATCCGCCGGCCCCGGTGACCGGCAATGCCTATGAAAAAAGAAAGAAGCGCCTGACGCCCTGGATGGACGAAGCGATTGACGCGTTCGAAGCCTCCAAGCTGATGAAACAGGCGGTGGGACGGGAAATGCACAAGGTCCTGACAGAGATCAAAAGAGAGGAGTTGAATGAGTTCGGGCGGGAGATCTCCTCGCTGGAACGCCAGACCTATCTTTGAGGCGTTTCCTGCTCAAAATCGGCGCTGGACAAACAAGATCCCCAGCGCCAATCTGCCAGTGAAAGATGACCGTAGCAGACCCGAATGTCTGTTTACAATCAGGGACAAGGCCGGAAAGGCTGCCACCGAACCTCCGAGGGGAGACCAGAATGAATTTGAAATGTGTGTTGACCGGAATCGCCGCCCTCAGCCTCATGGGCGGGGTTGCCCATGCCCAGGACCGGACCGTGAATGTCTACAACTGGTCCGACTATATCGATGAGTCGATCCTGGAAGATTTCACCAAGGAAACCGGTATCAAGGTTGTCTATGACGTCTTTGACAGCAACGAGGTTCTGGAGACCAAGCTGCTGGCAGGTGGGACGGGCTATGATGTCGTCGTGCCGACCGGCAGTTTCCTGTCACGCCAGATCACGGCCGGTGTCTTTGAAAAGCTGGACAAGTCCAAGCTGCCGAACCTGAAGAACATGTGGAAGGATATCGAGGAGCGCGTCGAGAAATACGATCCGGGCAACGCGTATTCCATCAACTACATGTGGGGCACCACCGGCCTCGGCTATAATGTCGACAAGGTCAAGGCGATCCTTGGCGATGATGCGCCCGTGGACAGCTGGGACCTTGTGTTCAAGGAAGAGAACATTTCGAAACTAAAGGACTGCGGTGTGTTCATGCTGGACGCGCCGACGGAAGTGTTTCCGGCTGCCCTGAACTATCTTGGCATTGACCCGGACAGCAAGGACCCGGCGGATATCAAGAAGGCTGGCGAGTTGCTCACGAAGATCCGGCCCTATATCCAGAAATTCCACTCTTCTGAGTATATCAATGCGCTCGCCAATGGTGATATTTGCCTGGCGCTTGGCTGGTCCGGCGATGTGCTTCAGGCCCGCGACCGGGCGGCCGAGGCTGACAATGGCGTGACCGTTGAGTACAGCATCCCGAAGGAAGGCGCGCTGATGTGGTTCGACCAGATGGCGATCCCGGCAGATGCTCCGCACAAGGAGGAAGCGCTTGAATTCCTCAACTACATCATGAAGCCGGAAGTGATGGCGAAAGCCTCCAACTATGTCTATTACGCCAATGGCAACAAGGCCTCGCAGGAGTTCCTGAACGATGATGTCATCGGCGATCCGGCCATCTACCCCTCTGAAGAGGCGATGAAGAACCTTTACACCGTGACGGCATATCCGCCAAAGGTGAACCGGGTCGTCACCCGGACCTGGACTGCGGTCAAGAGCGGTCAGTAAGGACAAGCAACAGCGCCGGGCAGCCTCAAGCGGTCCGGCCCTTTTCTTGGCACGTCTCTTTTGGGGTAGGGGATCACAGTGGCGAAGAAATCGATTGGACCGGTGCGGCGGGAGTTCAGTCCCTGGGAAAGTCCGGACCACCCACCCTTTATTGAGTTCCGCAATGTTACCAAGAAGTTCGGGGACTTCACGGCGGTCAGGAACCTCTCTCTGAAAATCTATGAACGCGAGTTTTTTGCGCTTCTGGGCGGGTCGGGCTGCGGCAAGACCACCTTGATGCGTATGCTGGCCGGCTTCGAGACGCCCACATCCGGGCAGATCTTTCTGGACGGGCAGGATCTGGCCGGCATCCCGCCCTACCGGCGGCCCTCCAACATGATGTTCCAGTCCTACGCGCTGTTTCCGCATATGAATGTGGCAAAGAACATCGCCTTTGGCCTGAAGCAGGACAAGGTGCCTGCGCAGGAGATCGAAGACCGGGTCGCGGAGATGCTGCGCCTGACCAAGCTGGAGCAATTTGCCAAACGCAAGCCGCATCAGTTGTCCGGAGGCCAGCGCCAGCGGGTGGCCCTGGCCCGCTCGCTTGCCAAAAGGCCCAAGGTTCTGCTGCTGGACGAGCCCCTGGGCGCGCTGGACCGCAAGCTGCGCGAGGAAACCCAGTTCGAACTGATGGCGCTGCAGGAAGATCTCAAGATGACTTTCCTGATTGTTACCCATGATCAGGAAGAGGCCATGACGGTGGCCGACCGGATTGCCGTAATGGACAAGGGTGAACTGGTCCAGGTGGCCACACCGGCTGAAATCTACGAAGCGCCCAACTCAAAATTCGTCGCCGACTTTATCGGTGACGTCAATCTGATCGAGGCCAAGGTGTCAGAGACCTCTGCGGAGGGCACGAAAATGGTCGCTGTTCACGACGGCTTGGCCATTGAGTGCGACCAGACGACGGCGGCCGGGGTCGGTGACACGGTCTGGTATGCGATCCGTCCGGAAAAGATGCGGATCAAACAGGGCACGGCTGAGCCCGGCCAGGTCAACCAGATCGGCGGTATCGTCTGGGACATTGCCTATCTCGGTGACGTCTCGATCATCCATTCCAAGGTGGGCGAAGACGACGGGGACACGCTCCGGGCGACGTTTGCCAACGTGTCGCGCTTGGTCGAAAACCCGATCAACTGGGACGATCCCGTGGTGCTGAGCTTTGACCGGGACGCCGGTGTCATTCTGACGCGATAGGAGGGGTTGATGGACGAGGAACACATCGCCGCACCGCCAAGAAGAAGCCTGGGGGGGGGGCTGTTGATCGCCGTACCCTATCTCTGGCTGTTCATCTTCTTCCTGGCGCCCTTCCTGATCGTCTTCAAAATCTCTTTGTCGGAAGTGGCGATTGCCATTCCGCCCTATCTGCCGACCTTCGATCTGGGAGAGGGCTGGCAAGCCTTCAAGGACAATCTCGCCGCCTTTTCCCTGGACAATTACATCTGGCTGACCGAGGACGACCTCTACTGGAAGTCCTATGTGTCCTCGGTCACCATCGCGGCGATCTCCACCGTTTTGACCCTGTTGATCGGCTATCCGATTGCCTATGGCATGGCCAGAAGTCCGCAAGGCTGGCGGCCAACGCTTCTGATGCTGGTCATTCTGCCCTTCTGGACCAGCTTCCTGATCCGGGTCTACGCCTGGATCGGCATCTTGAAGAATGAGGGACTGTTGAACCAGTTTCTGATGATGCTCGGGGTGATTGACCAGCCGCTGGTCATCATGAACACCAACATTGCCGTCTATATCGGTATCGTTTATTCCTATCTTCCTTTCCTGGTACTGCCGCTCTACGCCAGCCTGGAACGGCTGGATGGCAGCTTGCTGGAAGCGGCTGAAGACCTCGGCTGCCCGCCCTGGAAAGCTTTTTGGAAGATCACCGTGCCGCTGTCTCTGCCCGGGATCATCGCTGGGTGTTTTCTGGTCTTCATTCCGGCCGTGGGGGAGTTTGTCATTCCCGATCTGCTGGGCGGGTCCGACACGCTAATGATCGGCAAGACCTTGTGGGTTGAGTTCTTCAACAACCGGGACTGGCCGGTGTCCTCGGCCGTGGCGGTGATCCTGCTGCTGATCCTGGTGATCCCCATCGTTCTGTTCCAGAACCAGCAGCAGAAAATGGCGGAGAAAGACGGATGACGCGCGGCCCGACCTGGTTCAACATCACCTCGCTGGTGCTCGGATTTTCGTTTCTTTACCTGCCGATCGTGCTGCTGGTGATCTATTCCTTCAATGCCAGCCGTCTGGTGACGGTGTGGGGCGGGTTCTCAACAAAATGGTATGTGTCCCTGCTCGACAATGAGCAATTGCTGGATGCGGCCTGGGTCACATTGCGGGTGGCCTTCACGTCGGCGACCATCGCAACCGTCTTCGGCACTCTGGCCGCGCTGGTTCTGGTGCGCTCCGGGCGGTTTGCCGGCCGCTCGCTGTTTTCCGGCATGATCTTCGCGCCGCTGGTGATGCCCGAAGTCATTCTCGGACTGTCGCTGCTGCTTCTCTTTGTGGCCATGGACACGGCACGGGGGTTCTGGACCGTGATGCTGGCCCATACGACCTTTGCCATGTGTTACGTCGCTGTCGTTGTGCAGTCGCGTCTGGTCGGCTTCGACAAGTCGATCGAGGAAGCGGCGGAGGATCTGGGGTGCCCGCCGGTCAAGACCTTTTTCCTGATCACCTTGCCGGTCATCCTGCCAGGGGTGATTGCCGGATGGATGCTGGCCTTCACCCTGTCTCTGGACGATCTGGTGATCGCCAGCTTCACCACCGGTCCCGGTGCGACAACCTTGCCAATGAAGATCTATTCCCAGGTGCGGCTTGGGGTCACACCGGAAATCAATGCTGTCTGCACCATTCTGGTGGGGCTGGTCACGCTTGGGGTGATCGCCGCATCCATTGTGACCAGGCGCCAGCAGGCCCAGCGGGAGCGGGACGAACGAGCGGCATTCGGGGCAGACGGGTAGCGAAATGGGAAAGGCCCGCTGGTATCAGCCTGCACGGGGCGGGCGCACCAGGTAGATCAGCAGCCAGACCGGCACGACAATGAATGCGCCCAGGATCATGTTCGGGATCGCCCAGTCGCGGAATTCAAGCAGATAGATCCACAGCTGCAGCGGGCTCAGACCGGCCGAGGCCAGTATGTCTTCCGCCGTGATGTCGAGAAAGGACAGCCCGGCCCCGACAAGCAGGGAAAAGATGGCGATCTTGATCAGGGTCGGCCAAAATGGGTACACGGGATGCGGGTCTTTCACTTGTGGCGTGCGGCAGAAGATAGCAGGGACTGATTTGCTCCTGCCCGGTCAGATCTAGTCTTGGCTTTAAGCATTTAAAAACCATAAACACCTTGCAAAAAACGAACCCGTTGCGATGCGGAAGGCCTGTCTTGCCGCTGGCTACGTGTGTTTTATTGCCTCTTCTTTGCGTGAGTGACGCGGTAGTCATGTTTTTCGCTGCAATGCGACAATGATCCCTTGACCGCAATGCACCAAGCGGCGAATGTGCGCGGCACGCACCATGCGGTCCTAACTGGGAGTGAAACATGAACAAGATATACCCGGACGCAAAGGCCGCCCTTGACGGGCTGACCTTTGACGGCATGACGGTGATGGCTGGCGGGTTCGGCCTCTGCGGCATTCCGGAGAACCTGATCGTTGCGCTCAGGGAAACGGGCGCCAAGGACATCACGGCGATCTCCAACAATGCGGGCGTGGACGATTTCGGCCTTGGCCTGCTCCTGCAAACGCGCCAGATCAAGAAAATGGTGTCGTCCTATGTGGGTGAAAATGCCACGTTCGAAAAACAGTATCTGAACGGCGAGCTGGAGCTGGAATTCAACCCTCAGGGCACGCTGGCCGAGCGCATCCGCGCCGGCGGGGCCGGAATTCCCGGCTTTTACACCAAGACCGGTGTCGGCACGCTCATTGCCGAAGGCAAGGAGCACAAGGATTTCAACGGGGAAACCTACATCATGGAGACCGGTCTGGTCGCCGATGTCTCTCTGGTAAAGGCCTGGAAAGCGGACAAGGAAGGCAATCTCGTCTACCGCAAGACTGCCCGCAATTTCAATCCGATGATGGCAACTGCCGGGAAGGTCTGCGTCGTGGAAGTGGAAGAGCTGGTCGAGATCGGTGAGCTTGACCCGGACAACATCCACACCGCCGGGATCTTCGTCGACCGCATCATTGTCGGCAATCACGAAAAACGCATTGAAAAGCGCACCACGCGCGCAGCCTGAGGAGATACATCATGGCCTGGACTCGTGATGATATGGCGAAGCGCGCCGCGCAAGAGCTTGAAGATGGGTTCTATGTGAACCTGGGCATCGGCATTCCGACGCTGGTATCCAACTACATTCCGGAAGGGGTGCATGTCGCCCTGCAGTCGGAAAACGGCATGCTGGGCATGGGCCCGTTCCCGACCGATGACGAGGTTGATGCCGACCTCATCAATGCGGGCAAGCAGACCATTACCGAATTGCCGCAAACCAGCTACTTTTCCTCTGCCGACAGCTTCGGCATGATCCGCGGGGGGCATATCGACCTGTCCATCCTGGGGGCGATGGAAGTGGCCGAGAACGGCGATCTTGCCAACTGGATGATCCCGGGCAAGATGGTGAAAGGCATGGGCGGCGCCATGGATCTGGTCGCCGGTGTGAAGCGGGTCGTGGTGATCATGGATCACACCTCCAAAGCGGGTGATCCGAAGCTGCTGAAAGCTTGCACCCTGCCGCTGACCGGAGTGCAATGTGTTGACCGGGTTATCACAAATTTCGGTGTCTTTGACGTCGTGGAGGGCGGCCTGAAAGTGGTCGAGCTGGCTCCGGATGTGACGCTGGAAGAGGTAAAGGAAAAGACGCAGGCAACCCTCGTCTGACCCGGATCCGGTAAATTGGGGGGAAGCGCTGACTGGGCTTCCCCGTTTTTCCGGCAGAGATATGCGGGTCCCGATTTTTGTCCGGACCTTTGATAGGCATCATTCCAGGAATGGTGCCTTTGCCGTTTCATGGCCTGGGCTGATGGCCAAAATACCCTGAAAGACATGCTGGATGGTGCGTGTTTTCGGACAGATTGGATAGTATTTTATCAATTTAATCAAAACAAATACGTAAAAATCGATTTTTAGCGGCTGAAATATCTCCGGTTTTACAAATCTAAATTTAACGCTTTAAGCGAAGGTGTGTCATATCGGGCCTTATACGTATAAATGACATGGGAAAAAGTTAACAAAACAGACCCTCTCACCTGTGAATAAATCCGATAAAACCCGCAAAATGGGCTCACCGGCTCCTAGATTCCGCCATGGAAGCTTTTCCAGCTAAAGAACACTTCAACGTTTACGAATTGACGGCAATTCAGAAGGTGCTGATCAACCCGGTTGCAAGACTTTCTCAGTAAATTATCGCAGTTTTCAAAAGGGGTCAGCCGTGCCAGGAACGCCGAGAGCCATGGAAAAACTTTTGGAAGTCCTGTCGTCCTGGCTTCCGAGCCTGCGCAGCCGATTTGTAATACTTGTCGCAGGGTTGTTTCTGGCCCTGTCGGTCGTCATGATCATGGTTGCAAGCTATCTGGACCTGCGCGATGAAGAGCAGCGGGTTGTATCGGATGCAAGGGCCATCGGCGCTACCGTCAGCCGGCTGGCGGTGCCGCACCTGATCAACCACCACTATCTCATTCTGGAGCAGGAGCTGGAAAGCATCGCCTCAAGCGGTGTGGTGGAATTGGCTGAGGTGCATGATCCGGCCCGTTCGGTGACCATCGACAGCGACCCGGCAACCAGCTATTTCGACGAGCGGCAGCAGCAGCCGCTTGTTGCAGAGGTCTACAAGACCGGCGAAACCCGGATGCACCAGTCCCGGGACCGGATCCAGATCGCTCTTCCCGTCCGCGACATTTCCAACGGCACATTGCTGGGCGTGGCCTTTGTTGCAGTCAAGCGGGCCCCGGCCGAAGGCATGCTCTTCACCATATGGAGCCGCAATTTTGTCATCACGCTGGTGCTGCTGGTCTTCTGCGTTCCCGTCACCGTGCATTTTGCGGAGAACTTCGTCCGGCCGATCAAGGAACTGACCCAGACCGCCCATACAGTGAGCGCGGGCAATTTCGATGCGCCGTTTCCTGTGGAACGTCAGGATGAGATCGGGGGTCTCGCCCGGGCGTACCGGGATATGGTCGCTACGATCCGCAACAACATGGCGCGCATCCATGAACTCGCCTTTGTGGATTCGGTCACGAAACTCTCCAACCGAGAGCATTTCCGCCAGCATTTCACCAAGAACCAGATCCGCGCTGATGGCACGCAGAACCGCATGTCGATCCTGTTCATCGATCTGGACCGGTTCAAGCGGGTCAATGACAGCTATGGACATGACCACGGGGATGCGCTTTTGAAGGAAATCGCCTCGCGGCTGCGGCGTTTGCTCAAGTCGGCGAATGGCTGTGTCTCGCTTGCGTTGCCTGCGCCGCTGGATCAGGACCCGGAAACGGGAGAGCCCCGGAAGGGGGACATCCAGCCGCTGGTGGCCCGGCTTGGCGGCGACGAATTTGCCGTGCTTATCCCAGCCGAAGAGGGGATGAAAAATGTCTATCTGCTGTCAGAGCAGCTGGTGCATTGCATCGAGCAGCCGCTGGAGATCCACGGTCTGACCATGACGGTTGGGGCCAGTATCGGCGTGTCCACCTATCCCGATGACGGCGAGGACTATACCGCCATCTTGAAAAATGCGGACATTGCCATGTATGCCGCCAAGCGCACGGGTGGGAACAGGGCGTGTTTCTACAATGAGATCGAGCGGGACACACGTTCCGGCGAACGTATCCGCCTGGAAGCCGAGCTCAAGAAAGCCTTGCTGCGGGACGAGATCCGCATCGTGTTCCAGCCCAAGATCGACTGTGCCAGCGGCACGGTGGTCGGCGCGGAGGTGCTGGCCCGCTGGGAACATCCGGAAAAGGGCCTGCTGGGCCCAGGTGTCTTCATCGAGGTGGCCGAGGAGAGCGATCTGATCACGCGGCTCGGCGACCGGGTGCTGGAGCTGGCCTGTGTTCAGGGGCGCACCTGGCTGGACCATGGCCAGCGCATCCCGCTGGCGGTCAATGTGTCGATCCGTCAGCTGGAAAAACCTGGTTTTGCCACGCGTGTGCTCGACATTCTGGACTTTACCGGCTTTCCGGCCGAGCTGTTGCAGCTGGAAGTGACCGAGACTGTGGCCATGGCCGATCCGGAGCGGGTGTCCGCCACCACAAAGCCGCTGCTGGAAGCAGGGATCACCTTTGCCATTGACGATTTTGGCACCGGCTATTCCAGCCTCGCCCATTTGCAGCGCCTGCAGTTCAACACCTTTAAAATCGACCGCAGCTTTGTCAGCGGTGTTGCCAGTGATCTGCAAAGTCGGTCCATTGTCCAGACCATCCTGGCCATGGCCAGAAGCCTGGATTATGAAGTTGTCGCCGAAGGCGTGGAGACCAGCGAACAGCAGGATTTCCTCACAGAGCATGGCTGCAGTATTGCGCAGGGCTTCCTTCATGCCCGGCCCATGCTGGCCGAGCATTTCGACGCCTGGCTGCTGACGACCAATCCCGATGGCAGCCCGCGCTACGATTTGCCGGCCGCCAAGACCCAGTCCGGCACACCGCACCTTGCGGAGACCGGCTAATACCATAAGCAACTGCGCTTGCTATTAAGAGGTCTGCCGGAGACGGTCGAGCGGTTGGATCTGACTATTCTGCTGCTTTGGGCTTCTGCCGTTCTGCAAGCGGCCGGATTGCCGGGAAATCCGTATCCGTCAGGGTTTCCTTGGCCAGCAGCAGCTGGGCGCCTTCTTCCAGATCGGTGCGGTGGGCGACCAGAAGATCCTTGGCCTGTTGGAAAGCGGTTTCAACCCGGGCCTTGATCGCCAGATCGATTTCCCGCTGGGTGTCGTTGGAGACCTCCGCGATGTCCCCGGCGGGCTGGCCCAGAAAGGCCTGCCGCTGAGTGGCATAGGCCCGGTTCCCGAGGCTCTCTTCCATGCCGTAGCGCATGACCATGTCCCTGGCGACCTCCGTCACCTTCTGCAGGTCATCGGAAGCGCCGGTCGAAATCTCCCCAAAGACAACGTCTTCCGCAGCCCGGCCCCCCATCAGAACGGCCATGCGGTTTTCGAGATCTCTCGCTGACAGCAGGAACCGGTCCTCCGTCGGGCGCTGCATCGTATAGCCGAGGGCACCAATGCCACGCGGGATGATCGAAATCTTGTGCACCGGGTCGCAGCTGTCCAGATTGGCGGCCACAATCGCATGGCCCATTTCGTGATAGGCGACCGTGGTACGCTCCTTTTCGGAGAGAATGCGGCTGCGTTTTTCAAGCCCGGCAATGACCCGTTCCACGGCCTCGTTAAAATCCTGCAGGGTCACCGCGTCGGCCTGGCGGCGGGTCGCCAGAAGCGCAGCCTCATTGACCAGTGTTGCCAGATCCGCCCCGGAAAAGCCTGCGGTGAGCTGGGCGACCTGATCAAGATCCGTTTCGGGCGCCAGCTTAATCTTCGCCACATGCACATCAAGAATGGCGCGCCGCCCGGACTTGTCCGGCCGGTCTACGAGAACTTGCCGGTCGAAGCGCCCGGCCCTGAGCAAGGCCTGATCCAGAATTTCCGGCCGGTTTGTGGCAGCCAGAAGGATGATGCCGCTGGACGGATCAAACCCGTCCAGTTCGGTCAGGAGCTGGTTGAGGGTCTGCTCTTTTTCGTCATTCGTACCCATGGCACCGCTGGAGCGGGCCCGTCCAAGGGCGTCCAGTTCGTCAATGAAGATGATTGCCGGGGCTGCCTTGCGGGCCTGCTCAAACAGGTCCCGGACCCGGGCGGCACCGACACCGACGAACATTTCGACAAATTCGGAGCCGGAGATGGAAAAGAACGGAACGCCAGCCTCACCGGCAACGGCGCGCGCCAGCAGGGTCTTGCCGGTGCCGGGAGGGCCGACCAGCAGGATGCCCTTGGGCACATGGGCCCCCAGGCGGCCATAGGATTTCGGATCTTTCAGGAAGTCGACCACCTCCTTCAGCTCCCGCTTGGCCTCGTCCACCCCGGCGACATTGCCGAACCGGACTTTCACATCCGTTTCCACATAGACCTTGGCCTTGGACTTGCCGACGGTCATCATGCCACCGATGCCCTGTTTTTCAGCAAAGCGGCGGATGACGAACATCCAGAGGCCGAAAAAGAGCAGGACCGGCAAAACCCAGGACAGGAGATCCCGCAAGAAGGTGCTCTGAACCACGCCGGTGAATTTGACGTCGTATTTGCTTAGCTCCTCGGCCAGCGGAACATCGACCCGCGTTGTGACAAAGTATTTCTTGCCATCCTTCAAGGGCTCCTTGAATTTGCCTTCGATGGTATTGGTCTTGATCGCGATTTCTTCGATCTTCTTGTCTTTGAGATATTGCTCAAATTCGCTGTAGGGGATCGGCTCCACGGTCCTTTAGGTCGCCCACCAGCTCTGGAACGTGAACACCAGCATGATGGCAATGAAGGCGTACCAGAGATTGATCTGATGTTTCTTGTCCATGAAAACACATCCCGGCAATGAACAATGCAATGGCGCCATTGGGGCGATTTGGGAGCAGCCTGTCAAGGCGGGGGGACGGAACGCCTTGTTTGTCAGACCGCTTTTGCCGGCGTGTTGCGGCGGGACGTGCTGGTGCGGAAAGACCGGGCGCTGGAGCGGGCCAGATAGATCACCGGGATCAGCCCGACAAGCACAATGGCAAGCGAGGGCAGGGCGGCCTCCTCGAAGGCCTCGCGGGAGGCCGCCTCAAAGACGGTGGTGGCCAGCGTGTTGAAATTGAAGGGCCGCAACAGCACGGTTGCCGGTAGCTCCTTCATGCAGTCGACAAAGCTGAGCAGGGCGGCGGACAAGAGCACCGGCTTCAGCATGGGCAGATGCACCTGGGTCAGGGTCTGGCCCGTATTTCGGCCAAGGGTGCGGGCGGCCATGTCGAGATGGGGACTGATACGTCCGAAGCCCCCCTCTACCTGGCCATAGGAAACGGCAAGAAAGCGGACGACATAGGCATAGACAAGGCCGGTGCCGCTGCCGAGCAGCAGGAGGCCGGTGTTGATCCCGAACCAGGCCTCCATGCGCGCATCCAAAAAATTGTCAAACCCGGCGAGCGGAATGAGAATGCCGATGGCCAGAACCGTGCCCGGGATCGCATAGCCGATGGAGGCAAGGCGGACAGCAGCCTTCAAGGGGCCGTGATTGTTGAGGCGCAGGGCATAGGCGAGCGCCACGGAAATCAGAACTGTCAGAAGCGCTGCGGCCGCAGCCAGGCTGAAACTGTTCCAGACGATCTGGAAAAAATCTCCCGTCATCAGACTGTCCAGCCTGCGGCTTGCCCGGTCGGCCAGCATCAGGCCGGGAATGACAAAGCCGATCAGGACCGGCAGCAGGCACAGGGCCAGGACAGCGCCAGCCCGAAGCCCCTTGAGCTCGAACCGTTTTGGCGCGCGTTGCCTGGCGCTGCCCCCGGCATCAAAGCGCTGTCTGTGCCGCCCAGCCCGCTCCAGCCACAGCAGCAGCAGCACCATAGCCAGCATGGCCAGCGCCAGTTGGGCCGCCCCGCTGAGGCTGGACCGGTTCAGCCAGACATCATAAACGGAGAAGGTCAGGGTTCTAACACCGAAAAACGTGACCGCGCCAATGTCGTTCAGGCATTCCATCAGTGCCAGGGAAACGCCGATGGCAATGGCCGGCCGGGCCAGCGGCAGGGCCACCCGGAAGAACAGGCCGGCCGGGCTGGCGCCAAGCGTGCGTGAGACATCGAGCGTGGCAGCGGACTGGATCAGGAAACTGGCTCTGGCGGTCAGATAGACATACGGGTAGAGCACCGCGCTCATGACAAAGATGGCCCCGCCAAGTGAACGGATTTCCGGGAACCAGTAGTCTCGTGACGTCTTGAAGCCGAAAAGCGCCCGGATGCCGCTTTGCACCGGCCCGGTATAGTCAAGAATCTCGATATAGGAGAAGGCGATGATATAGGTGGGCACTGCGAGCGGGATCAGCAGCGCCCAATCGAGGATCCTTCGGCCTGGAAAGCTGCACATGGTCACGAGCCAGGCAAGGGCAACCCCCAGACTTCCGGTGATCAGCCCGACACCAAGCATCAGCAAGACGGTTGTTTTCAGGGAGCCGGGCAGAACGGTCGTCAGAAGCCGGGTCCAAAGGTCCCCGGTCGGGCTCAGTGCGATCCACAAGATGGCCGCCATCGGCATCAGCACAAGCGCGGTGATCACCAAGGCAGCAATTTGCCAGATCCGGTCAGCCAGGGTGAGGGATGGGGTGCGGAGCAAGGGCGGTCTTCGTATTCTTGAACTGTGACCAAGGTCTACTGGCAAATGCTTGAAAATGCAAAAAAGCGCCGTCCTGAAACGGCGCTTTTCGCGGTTCCGGTCAAGCCGGATCAGCTTGCCGGTGCTGACGGGCCGGTCAGGACGCCGGGCCGTCGTCGAAGCCCACCTTGTCGACCAGCTCACTCGCGGTCTTGCGGTTCTTGGCGATGTCCGCGAGGGACAGGTCGTCCGGGGTCAGTTCGCCCCAGTTCTTCACCCGCTCGGACACCGGAACGCCCGGGGTCACCGGATATTCGAAATTCGATTCCGCATAGATTTCCTGGGCCTCATGGGAGGTCAGGAACTCGATCAGCTTCATGGCCGTGTCCATGTGCGGCGCGTTCTTGGCCAGCACAATGCCGGCGACGTTCACATGGGTGCCCCGGTCCGCGGCGTTCGGGAACAGGATGCGCACGGATTTGGCCCATTCCTTCTGCTCCGGTTCCTTGTCGTTGGTTTCCATCTTGCCCATGTAATAGGTGTTGCCGATGGAAATGTCGCATTCACCCGCATAGATGGCCTTCACCTGGGCGCGGTCGTTTCCGGCCGGTTTGCGGGCCAGATTGTCCCGGACACCGGCCAGCCATTCTTCCGTCTTCTCAGCACCGTGATGCGCGATCATTGAGGCAATCAGCCCGATCGTGTAGACGTGCTGGCCCGAACGGGTGCAGATGCGGCCCTTCCATTTCGGATCGGCCAGTTCTTCATAGGTGATGCTGTCCTGATCAACCCGGTCCCTGGAGGCATAGATAATGCGCGCGCGCGTGGTCAGGCCGATCCAGTGGCCGTCCGGATCCCGGAACTGGGACGGGATGTTTTCGTTGACGACATCGGAGACAACCGGCTGGGTGATGCCAAGCTGCTTGGCGCCGTCCAGACGCCCAATGTCAACGGTCAGAAGCACGTCGGCGGGAGAGTTCTTGCCTTCGGCCGCGATCCGCTCGCCAAGGCCCTTGGAGGCGAACACGACATTCGTCTTGATGCCCGTTTCCGCCGTGAAGGCGTCCAGCAGGGGCTGGATCAGAAAGGGCTGGCGGTAGGAATAGATATTCACCTCATCGCTGGCAAGCGCCGGGGTGCCGGCAAAGGTCGCGGTGGTTACGGCAAACGCGCCAGCCAGGGCGCCAAGGGTCATACGCATTGAAGTCTCCCAAAAAACCATCTGGTTTCCCGACCCGGTCTCCGCCGGATCCGATGGGCGCCTATATGTCGTTCAGGCCGGGTCAAGTCAATAAACTTAAGAATATCAATAGTTTAGAATTGTTCAAAACAGTATTCGTGAGGGGGTGCTCCTTGTTTCAAAAACAAAGAAAAAACAGGAGTTTATTTATCATATTTTCCAAATTTTGCGACGAAAATACATGCCCCGCCTAACCTTCACGAAACCGTGAGCAGGAGGGGCCGCACCTTTGCAAGGTCCGCCGCCGGACCGGGCCGGTTTCCGTTCAGGCGCCGCGGCAGGCCAAGGGTTTGTCTGCGGGGGCTTCTACTCTGACAGCACCCGCTGGGTTGGAAAGATGATTTCCACAAGGGTTCCCTGATCCGGAGTGGAATCGATGTGGAAGCTTGCCCGGTTGGCTTCCACCAGCGCTTTTGTCAGCGGCAGGCCCAGACCCGTTCCACCACCCCGGCTGGAGGTGTGCAGCTGCCGGAAAGGCTCCAGCGCTGCCGTCAGCTGTTTTGCGGTCATGCCGGTGCCCGTATCCCGCACCCGCAGCGCCACTTCACCGTTGCTTTCCAGCACCGTGGACAGGATCACCTGTCCGCCGGACTTGTTGTATTTGATCGCGTTGGACAACAGGTTCAGCACGATCTGGCGCAGGGAGCGCGGATCGGCGACCACATCGGGCATGGTGTCAGGCAGGCTGGTGCGGATGATCACCCGGTCCCGGTTGGCCTGGGGCTGCATCAGGGCCACACATTCGTTGATGACGTCATTGCTCGACACGGCGGTAAAGTTCATGTCCAGCTTGCCCGCCTCGATCTTGGAGAGATCCAGAAGATCATTGATCAGGCTCATGATATGGGAGCCGGAGGTGCGGATGTCTTTCAGGTAGTCCTTGTAGCGGTCATTGCCGATGGGCCCGAAGCGTTCTTCCATCATGACCTCGGAAAACCCGATAATCGCATTGAGCGGCGTGCGGATCTCGTGGCTGATCTTGGCAAGGAAATCGGATTTCTGAGAATTTGCATTCTCCGCCTGGCGCTTGGCTTCGGTCAGTTCCTCTTCCGCCGACTTCCACTGGGTGATGTCGCGCAGGACAGCGCAATATTTGGCTTCCTCATCACGGCTGGTGATCCGCCCCATGGTCATGAACAGGGGGATGATCCCGCCGGCCGGCACCTGTCCGAGCACTTCGCGGCCGTCATTCAGGATGCTGGCCACGCCATTTCGGGACAAGCCGTCCAGATAATCGGACGCGGCCCGGTGGCTTTCCGGGGCCAGAAACGATGTCAGAGGCGCACCGATCATATCGGTCCGGCTGGCGCTGAACAGGGCTTCGGCAGAGCCGTTGACCTTTAGGATCGTGCCGTGCTGATCAAGAACCAGAACGCCATCGGTCGCCGTCTCCAGGATCGTTTCCATCTCGGAAATCTGATTGCGGGCGCTGTCCAGTTCCGCGCGCACTCCGGCAAAGAAATTCGGCGCTGCAGGGGCCGCCACCGGCTGGGCCGGTTTCAACGGGCGCTCGGTGATTGAAATCATCAGACCCCGCGTGCCGTTCCACGGAACGGAGTGCATATGGGCATCCACATTTAGAACGCCGCCATCGGCCATGCGCATCTTCAGGGCCTCGTCGACTTCCCCGTCAACGCCAACCGCATCCGCTAGATCGTCCGTATCGTCAATGAAAAGGGCTTCCAGACCGCCCGCTTCCGACAATTTTGAAATGGTCGGATAGCCAAGCATTTTGAGCAGCGCCTTGTTGGCGTAGAGCACTTCCCGATCATGCACGATGGATATGCCGATTGGCAGGCGGTCCAGCAGGGTCGGGTCAATCGGTCCGGCCTCCGGCACCAGCTCCTGCGGCAGCTCAAGGATCGGGCTGTCCTCCTCACCGCCGGAATCGGGAGCGTCGAAATCGTCCAGATCCCCTTCAAGCCTTGCGCCAAGGGCTTCGGCGATTTTGCGGAAGGCCTGGCGCTCGGGCCGGGAGAGGCCGGATGTGTCGACAGGCACCACCCGTGGCCGGGCCGTCGCCAGCGGAATAACCTGGCCGGTCTTCTGGACCGGGCCGTCCTCGTGTTCAGCGGCAGCCCCATCGCGCGGGGGCGTGTTCGCACCGCCACCTGTGTCCTGCTCTTCGTCTCCAAAGGCGGCGGTTTCTTCAAAGAATTCGCGCTCTTCGTCATCGGAGAGAGTCGAGCCGGTGTCCTCCACCGCGTCCGCTTCGTTCACATCTTCCTCCGGACGGGAGCTGCGGCCATCCGGGGAATTGTCCTGCGCGGTGCTGCCAATGACAGGGATCCCGGCACCGTCATCCGCGTCAGAGGTGTCCGGCTCCTGATCGGCGTCCGCATCAACCATAATGTCCAGGCGGTCCTCGTCAGTCTCCTCTATAAAGTCGGCAAAAGAGATGTCGAGCAGCGGTGTCGTGCTGACTTCTGCCGCCAGAAAGGCCTCGTCGTCAGCAAGATCTGACGTGTCTCTGGGGCTCGATGAAAGGGTCTGCGCGTCAAGGCCTTCAGTTTCATCTGCTCCGTGCGATGCTAGCGCGCTGTCCGGGTTGTCGATGAGTTGGGAGGGATCGGGCGTCTCGAACAGGTCCGGCGATTTTTTCTCCGCAGCCTTGTAGGACTTTGCAAGGCTCTTGACCGCACTTTCGATTTCAGAGGGCTTGAGTTCAGCCGACCCGGTGATGCCAGTTGGAATGTCCGCATCGTCCGGCTTGGGGGCAGGCGCCGCGCTGGAGGCAGCCGCTGAGCCCGCCTGATTTCTCGCGCGGCGCGCGGGAACGGAGACTTCGGCAATATAGCCGCCATTTTCATGGGTGAAGCTTCGATCGTCTTCGTTCGCCCCATCTTCGTCCACACTAACAGCGCCCGCTTCATCCTGCTGGTCATCGTCCTGCTGCGGCGCTGCGGCCTTCGGCCCGGTGTCTTCTGAGCCGTCCGCGTCTTTGGCGTCATCCGGAGCGGTGTTTTCAGCGTCTTTCACGGAGTCCGCAGGATCGTCAAAGGGGCCCTTGCTGTCCTCAGCCGCGTCCAGTGCGGCGGCCGCCTTTTTCAGATCGTCCGATAGGCTTGTGTCTTCGAAAGGCTGGTCTTCGCGCGGGCTGTCGTCCGGCGCCGGCGCTGAAGGCGGCGCACCGGCCGCAGTGCCAGCCGGATCAGCCCCTGTCTTGCCCTTGAACACGGCCAGAGAGCCGACCAGGGCTGCGGCGCTGGCTCCCAGAAAGGTGCGGCCCCCAAGGGAATTGGGCTGGGCTGGTTTCAAGTCTTCCAGCCGAGCCTGGGCAGGTGCGGTGTCCGGAGCAGGGCCCTCGGCGCCATCGTCAAAAGCGTCTTCGGGGAGGCCGTCAGGATCTTCAAGCGCATCCGCTTGCGGCGGTGGCTGGCGTTTTTCTGCGCTGTCCTCGTCCGCGCGGTCTTCAGCGCCGTCAGTCTCCTTCGGGTCGAACAGGCCGTCATCCGCAAGCTCAAGTGGAGTGCCAGCGTCTTTGTCTTCGTCTTTGCCTTCTGGCGCGGAAGCTGGCGCGGGAACAAAGCCATGCGGGTCCTGAACCGCATCGGAGGTGCGGCAGACGCCAAAGCCACGGTAGCCTTCAAACCGGCGCTCCCGGTCAAAGGCGGGCAGGGCGGCCATGTCGACCGGCACCCGGAGAGCAGCACCGCTCACGGGCCAGTCAACAGTCTTGCCGCTCCAGGTGTCGCGCCGGTCCAGCGCCCTTGCAATCTGACCGCGCGGGTCCAGGCCGAACCGGTCAGACACTTCTTCCCATGTCAGGCCGACAATATCGGTCGCGTCCGGGCCCAGCACATCGGCAAATTCATCGGAGAGGAAGGTGAAGCGCTGGGCCATATCCATCTTCCAGGCAAAGCGCACCGGGCGGCGGCGCGGCTGGAACACGAACGCCTCTGGCGTGCTGACCGGGGTCAGCTCAGGCAGGGCATCCTCATCCCGGCCGTCGTCGTCCTCCGGCCTGTCGTCTGGAGCCGGCGCTTTGGCCTCGTTTTGCCCCTCATTCGGCAGCGCCTCCTCAAGAAGGTCCGCCTCCACCTCTTCCAAAGGGTCCGCCTCAAGAGCGCTTTCGTCGTCTAAAGTCCCGTCCGAAGCATTCTCTGAAACATCTTGCCCGTCACTTTCATCATGCTCCATATCCGCTGCAGTATCCGCGGCAAGAGACACGCTGGGCTCCCCGCTTGCCGTAACTTGGCCCGCATCTTCAGCGGCCTTGTCTCCGGCCGGGCTGCCGTCTGTGTTCTCAGCGGCGGCCGGCTTGCCGGTGTCTCGCTGCTCCGGCCCGGCCGCTTCCAAAGCGCCGCCGTTGTCCTGAGGCATCTCGGCTTGATCAAAGGAGGAAAAATCTTTTTCTACCTCTGCGTCATCTGTCGCAGCGTCCAAAGATGTCGCGGTGGAGGGCATGCCGTCCTCGGCCGTGGCCGCCCAGGCAGTGCTGGCGGAGGTTTCGGCGGCCGCCTGAGCGTCACCTCCGCCTTCCTCTGGCGTGTCGTCCGGGAACTGCACATTGGCATTGTCCGCCAGGGGCGTGTTGCTCAAGACAACAACTTTCGGCCCGGCCGGGATCTGCAACACGGCGCCATCGTGAAACCGCCCCTCCAGATCAAGCGGGCCGAACAGGACCCTTTGACCTTTTGGCAGATCAAGGTCTTCCGGGGTGCTTCCCAGGGCGCCGAAACGGGCATCCACCGTGCCGCCGGTCATCAGATAGGCGGTGATGCCATCGCCTTTCAACAGCTGCGCAAAGGCCGGGATGGGCTCTCGCGTCAGTGTTAAGCCCTTGTCCGTACACACGATCAGCGCAGCATTGCCGCCATCCTCCAACGCAATGCGCTTGCACTGGCAGGTCAGGAGCATAACCCGCAGGCCCTTGTAGAACCGCAGCCGGTCGATGCTGAATTTCCCGGTCTGGCCGGTCTCGGCAATTCGGGCGATATGGGGGCGGGCAGGGGAACGCTCAAGCGAGGTCAGGCCGGACAGTTCACGCACGTTCTGGGCTGAAAAGAATGCGGCTCCGGCCGCATTCGCCCACAGGATCCTGGAGCCGTCGGCCGACCAGAGCCAGGCTGCGCGCGTGTCGGCAGCCAGTTGGACCAGATCATTCATGGCACTGAATTCCAGGAATGATTGGGTCTGAGTGTCCATCGCTTTGCTCCAGGGGGCGGCGATACCGGAAAGAAAAGGGACTGCCGCCAATTCGCGTGCTTTTGTAAACATTCTGTTAATACAAGCAAAGCTTGACAACGTCCACGTAAAGCAAGGTTGCTAAAGGACTTACATGAAGGCGTGGTTAATCTGACAGGGTTCGTTTGCCGGATTGCCATCTGCGTGTTACGAATTTTTGGCAGGAACAAATCTCAAGAATTGCGGGCGCCCCCTGCCCGTGAGCCGAGGAGCGCCAAGATGAGCACTGACAAGACCGGGTTCGAAGTCCCTGAACAAATGCGTGATTTCGCAGAGAAAAGCGTCGATCAGGCCCGCAAGGCCTTTGACGATTTCATGGGCGCCACCCACAAGGCCGTCTCCAATGTGGAAGACAGCGCCAATGCGGTGCAGGCCGGTGCGGCCGATGTGAACAAAAAGGCGCTCGGTTACGCGGAAGAGCATGTGAACGCAGCGTTCAAATTCGCCCAGGAACTGGTCAAGGCGGAGAATGTCGAAGACATGATGAAGCTTCAACAGGCGTATCTGCGCGGCCAGATGGAAGCGCTTGGCGAACAGGCCCGCGAGGTCTCCAACTCCGCGAGCAAGGCGGTGCAGGACGCGGCCAAGGCCGCCCAGAAAAAGTAACACCGGACCAAAGCCGGACACACTTCCGGCCCTCGGGGGGGGCAGGCCCCCCCCTAGCCCCGAAAGGGGCAACAAGACCCTCAGGGACCTCCGGAAGCCTTCCGGGGGCGGCGGCGGCGGCAGGGCCCTGCGTTCCGTCCTCAATAGCAACTTTTTCTCCCCCGCAGACCGGCGTTTTCGTCGGCTCAGGCGTGCGGGTGTATCCGGCGCCCCGGACTGCACCCACGGACTGAACCCACGGACTGGCCCCCCCTCCCGGACTGGCCGCTCTCCCGGCCGGCCTGCGGTGCCAGTCTGGAGCAGGCTGTGGCGCTGGCTTTGGCCCGATGCGCCCGGATAGCCCCCAAGGCGGTAGGGACCCTAGCGCTCCTGACCCTTCCGGCAGCGACCGTCCCGAAAGACCATCCGTATAAGTGGCAGGACGGGAAACCGTTCTCTAGATCATGTGAAAAATATGCAACCATGACGCGTTGTGCAGTGCAAAAAAATATTGCAACGCAGCAAGAGATGTCCTATATAGGGACTGCGGATGACGACAGGGTCCGCCGGCAGATGGACCGGCGGGATGAATTTGCACCGATGATCGCGTCCGGACCCAAGGAGATGAGATCATGACTGACACGACGACGACCGCCAAAGCGGCCCCGAAAGCACGCACCACCAAAGCCAAGACCGCAGCTCCGGCTGGGGTCGCGTTCCCGGACTTTGAGGCTTTTGCAATGCCGAAAATGGAAATCCCGGCTGCGTTCCGTGAAGCCACTGAAAAAGGCATCGAAAACGCCCGTGAAGCTTATGCCAAGGTCAAGACCGCTGCAGAAGATGCGACCGACCTGATGGAAGACACGTTTGAAACCTCCCGCCAGGGCGTGGTTGAGTTCAACCACAAGGCTGTCGATGCGGCCAAGACCAATGCGGATGCGGCCTTCACCTTCATCAAGGACATCATGTCTGCCAAGACCCTTGCTGAAGCCATTGAGCTGCAGTCCACCTTCGCCCGCCAGCAGTTCGACACTCTGAGCGCCCAGTCCAAGGAAATGCAGGAACTGGCCACCAAGCTCGGCACCGACGTGTCTGCTCCGGTTAAGGAAGCCATGGAAAAGTCCTTCAAGGATCTGAAGGTCAACTGAGCTTTTTTAAGCTGAGGGCCAAGCCTGCCCGCAGGCGGCCCCAAAAACCGATGCCCGGGATTGTCCCGGGCATTTGCTTTTCAACAGGCCGGATTTTTCCGAAAATTCGCGCTTGCCGGTTCCGGAAAACAGGGGTAGAAGACGCCCTTGAAAATGGCGGTCCGGGCCATTAAGGTCCGCGCCACTTGAACGCCTTAGCAGACGTAGCTCAGTTGGTTAGAGCGTCGGATTGTGGCTCCGAAGGTCGGTGGTTCGAATCCACCCGTCTGTACCATTCTTCCAGAAAGTCAGAATTTCGCGAACGCGTGGACCGGGGCGTTGGGATCGGTTCGCCGCTGAAGTCCCGGTTTGTGGATATTTGAACGGCGCGAAGGTGCCAGACTTATCGCCTGAGGCTCAAGGCAAATCCGTTGGAGGCAGGCAGCGCAAGGCAAAGCCGATCAAACGCGATTTGCTTCAAAGACACTTCTCAAAATACATGTTGAAGAGAATGGAGTTTCCGTCGTCTGAGCGCACGGTATAGTGCCCACCTTCGTCCTTTGAGGCCGGGCCCCAGGTGAAGCCCTGCTGAGTTGTCATTTCAGGCTCAGGCAGTCCCCGGAACATATACGAGCGCATCGGCCCCCAAAGCGTACTGGTTCCCGTTTGGCCATCTGGTGTGGTGAAGGAGAAGACGAGGCCAATCGCTGGTATCTTCCTGCTTGAGCCTTGAATGGGCCATAAGCCCGTTCCTTCTTTCAGAACTTTTGCCTCTATGCCCTTTTCCGCCAGGAACCAAAGCGACGGCCCCGGACACATTTCCGCCAGGGCGGGAGTTGAGAGGGGTGCGAGGGTGGCCAGGGCGAGAGTTGACAGCAAGCCAGCAGAACGGGTCCATGTCCTTGAGAAACAGCGCATTGTGAGGCTCCGGAAACGAAAGGGAGAGGGCTGGAAGCGAAATGATCCGAAGGTCAGCGTGACACAGAAATCCCAAAGGCGCATCACAATTCATTCAACCTTAAATTATTTTTTTGACAACTACACCAGCCTGCTTCTGCGGGTATTTGACGGCTGAAGAGCTGTTGTCCTAAGGGGGAAGCAGAATCCACGCACCCGCTCTGGTGGCTGGGCGTGGTCAAGATAAGATCCGGAAAGCGCGGGCGGGCGGACGAACCTCTGCCGGGCTGCAGAGTGGAACGGTTCTGGACTGGTTGAGTAGGAATGGGGGTGACATGGTGAAGGACACGAAGGAACTCAAGATACGGATCAAACGGCTGCCGGGACAGGTGTTGCTGGCGCTGGTCAATGCGACTGCGCTGCTGGTGATTGCGGCCTGTCTTCTGGTGATCGTGGTCCTGAACCGGGTGGACCATGTGGGCGCGCAGCTGGGGGCAACGGTGAGTGAGGCGGCGCTGGCCCGGCTGGAGATGACCCCGGCCACTTTTGAAGAACGCCTGCGGGAAATGGAAGGGCGGACCGACTATCTGGTCTCTTTGCTGACCGCGCCCGGAGCGCCGGAACATTGGGAAATGACCCATCAGGTTGCGCAGCTCAACGAGACCCTGACCAGTGTCAAGCAGGTGGCCGACCTGATCGGCGCTGGCGGGCCGGACGTGCTGGATGCAGCTTTCAAACAGGCCGGAGCGACACTCACCGACACCCTGTTCGTGCTGCGCAGCTGCAAGAGGGCGCGGGAGGCGTCAGACCGGGCAGAGTCTGCGTCCAAGTCCTGAAGCTGCGGCCTTAAAAGCCGCTTCTGCAGGACCAGTCCTTCTACAGTCTCTATCCGTTGAGATTGGTATCACCCCTGAAAAACGTCCGCCCATTCAGGGTGTTTTTGACGTTGGGCATTCACATAGGGGCAGAGTGGCACGATCTTTGTCCCGGTTTCGCGGGCGTCAGCCACCAGCCGCTCCACCAGGGCCTTGCCGACACCAAGCCCGCGCAAGGTGTCCGGAACACCGGTGTGGTCCGCAATGATCAGGTGGTCGTTGACAATGGAAAAGGTCAGTTCCGCCGGATCATCAAATCCGTCGACCGCGGCCACATATCGGCCCTTGGCGCCGCTCTTTTCCAAAGTGATCTGTATACGGGGTGTTTCAGACATCGAGGTCTCCAAAAGCTTGGTCAGACACCAGGTGCGGCTAACCTGCCGGGACTGGATCTGCGGTGAGGGGATTTTACCGGTCTCAACTGAGAGCCTCCTCCAGGGAGAGGGACGCTATTCCCTGGAAGGGGCCTTTTTTGCAGGGGCGTTGCGGCGCCTTATTCAGGCAGAGCGCGTTTCACCGGATTTGCCTTGCGCTGTCTGACATCAAAGATGTCAACGCAAAGGACAAAGCGGTTTGAAACCGGAGCAACGCGATAAGCTTTAAGCAGCCAGATCAAACAGCAGGAACTCGGCCGGTTCCTGAGCTGTCAGGTCGATCCGGCCGGGCTCCAGCAGGCCGAGCCCGTCTCCGGCTGTCAAGGTTTGGCCGTCCACACTCACCTTGCCCTTGACGATCTGGATCCAGGCCTTGCGGCCTGCAGCGATCTCATGGGAGACGCTTTTATCGGCGCTCAGCAGGCTGGCATAAAGGCTGACATCCTGGTGAATGATCACCGAGCCATCGCGTCCGTCGCGGGAACCGATCAACCGGAGCCGGTCCTGCTTCTCGCTGTCGGCAAAGGTCTTTTGCTCATAGCCTGGGGCGAGGCCATCGGCTTGCGGAACAATCCAGATCTGCAGGAAATGGACCGGGTCCTTGTCCGAATGGTTGAACTCGCTGTGGCGCACGCCGGTGCCCGCGCTCATGCGCTGCAGGTCACCTGGACGGATCACCGAACCGGTGCCAAGGGAATCCTTATGCTCCAGGCCGCCGGAGACGACATAGGAGAGGATCTCCATATTCTGATGCGGGTGGGTGGGAAACCCGGCGGATGGAGCCACCTTGTCCTCATTGATCACCCGCAGCGCTCCGAAGCCGATATGGTTCGGATCGAAATAGGAGCCAAAGGAGAAGGTGTGTTTGCTTTTCAGCCAGCCGAAATCGGCATCGCCGCGGGCATCTGACGGACGGAAGATCTGGGTCATGTGTCAATCCTTTCCCGAACGTTGGGGGCATGGAACCACTCCATGCGCTGTTGAGGGAAAGATTGGCCCGTTGGTGCCACTTTACAATTCCGGCGTTGATTAACGATTAGTCCAGTAATATTGAACAATATTCTTCGGCAAATCTATTGAATCGCTTTGGGCAGATCCGCCCGCTGCTGGTTATGCCCGGCGATACGGCGGGTTTTCTCGCTGTCCACTGCCAGGGGCCTGCCTGCAGGATCAAATGCCGTCTTGAAGGTGAAGGCAGCGGCTGTGGGCCCGTCATCGCCGAGCCGTTCCAGGTGCTCAACGGCTTCTGCCCAGCCCGGCTTGTGGCCGACCGGAACCCACCACAGCACATAGGGCGGATAGTCGATGGCGTCGTGAAAAAGGGGCCCAAGCCGCAGGATCTTGCCGTGGGCGCCGCGGTAAACGGCGGCAAGGGCCGATTCCAGATCCTGCCAAAGGGAAATAGTGGAGGGAGCCCAGCCGTCACCAGTGTCGCTCCAGTATTTGGGAAACACCTGATCGCCCCAGAGCTCCGTGCCCGCCTCATCCTCATAGCCTGCCCGGGCAATAAAGCCGTCCGAGCGTTCCATGGCGGCCCAGATCCCCGGTTCGCTGGAGAAAAACGGGTCATTCACCGGTTCATCCGCACGGGTTTTGAATTGAGCAAATGTATAAAGCGCAAGCCAGTGGCCGGACATGGAATCTCCCCTCAGTCCAGGCAGAACCCTGTCGTGTCTCAAGGCCTTGCGCAAGGGGGGCTCTCCCATGAGATTGCCATTCGATGAGGCTTTGAAACAGCTTCTCCTGCCAAAGGGTGTTGACGTGCCCCCTTTGATGGACCATTCCCCTCTGCCTGACAGAATAAACGGTGCAGCACGCCCTCAGCCAGTCTGCGGGACTGGCCGGAAAGGAGACCAGTTTGGACGATCTCAGCCTTTTATCCCTCAGCCTCCTGGCGGTTTCCCTTCTGGCCACCGGGGTGGTGGCGGGGATTATTGCCGGATTGCTCGGAGTTGGCGGCGGCATCGTGATCGTGCCGGTTCTCTATTACATGTTCACCGCGCTTAAGATGGACCCTGACGTGCTCATGCATGTGGCTGTTGGAACGTCCCTTGCGACGATCCTGGCCACGGGCACCTCTTCGGCCCGCGCCCATTTCAAACGGGGCAGTGTGGATTTGGATCTGCTTAAACGCTGGTGGTGGGCAATTGCCCTCGGGGTGCTGGCGGGCGGTACGCTTGCGGGAAATATCTCCGGCGGAGCGCTGACCCTGGTTTTCGGCATCGTCGCGCTGGCCGTGGCTGCCAACATGCTGTTCCGCAAGGACGGCTCCCACCTGGCGGACAAGCTGCCCGGTTCGCCGGTCAAGGAATTGCTCGGCGTGTTGATCGGCGGCATTTCGGTGATGATGGGCATTGGCGGCGGCACGCTCGGCGTGCCCACCCTGACCCTGTTCAACTACCCGATCCGCAAGGCGGTCGGCACGGCGGCGGCGATTGGTCTGATCATCGCCGTGCCCGGTACGCTGCTCTCGATCTTTTTCGGCCTGGGCGCAGAGGGAAGACCGCCCCTGTCGCTGGGCTATGTCAACCTGATCGGGTTTCTGCTGATCATTCCGGCCTCCACCCTCACGGCACCGCTGGGCGCCAGAATAGCCCATGCCATTGACCCGGCCCGGCTCAAGCTGGTTTTTGCGCTGTTTCTCGGCTTTACCGGGCTGCGCATGATCTATGGGGTACTGCTCTGAGGGGCCTGGCGGCCGGGATGCCAAGGCGAATTGCCGTAAAGACAATGTCAACTGACCGAAAGCCGTCAGATCGCTTGCTATCAAATGACATTGGAATAAGGTGCTTTTTCGGATGACGCAGCAGCATCCGTGATAGGTGAATCAAAAGGTTTGATTGGTTTCCGGTCTGTCTTGCGCTGATAGTAAACGCTCCGATGCCGGACATCATTCCCAGTTCCTGGTCGCAAATGCTTGAGAAGACTGTAACCCTCAGCCTGAGAGGCTGCGCGCACGGGGCGCTTATTTCTGTTCCAGTCTTGCCAGGCGTGATTGCGCTCGGCCTGGTGTTCGGCACGGTGGCAGCCCAAAAGGGGCTGAGCCTGTTTGAAACCGTTCTGATGAATTCCGTTGTCTTTGCCGGGGCCAGCCAGTTCGTGGCCATGGAAATCTACAAGGATCCGCTCAACTGGGCGACGCTGATTGCCATGGTCGGGGCAACCGGTGCTGTCAATATGCGCATGCTTCTGATCGGCGCCAGCCTCAGGCCCTGGCTGGGGCAGGTTCCCGCCTATCAGACCTACCCGGCCCTGTTCTTCCTGACCGATCTCAACTGGCTATTGGCTTTGTCTCAATATGACAAGGGGGACCGGGACTGGGGCGTTTATCTTGGCAGCGGGATGCTGCTGTGGGCGGTCTGGTCTCTGGCGGCAGTGCCTGGCTTTTTCGCCGGGAGCCTGATTTCCGATCCGAAAATCTACGGCCTCGATGTGGTTCTGCCAGCGTTTTTTGCCGCGCTTCTGGTGCCCCTTTGGAAGGGCAAGCGCCAAACCTATAGCTGGCTGATTGCTGGCGGCGTGGCTGCTGTTACCTGGGCACTGCTTGGCGGCTATTGGAGCATTTTCACCGGCGCCATAGCGGGGGCTGTTGCCGGGGCGTATCTTGATGACTGAGGGCGCTTTTTCAGCAGACACCATGTTCCTGATCGCCGTCTTTCTGATGACGGCGATCACCTATTCCCTGCGCGCCGGAGGCTATTGGGTGATGGGGCGCCTGCCGATCACCCCTCGCATGCGCCGCGGTCTGGAGGCCTTGCCCGGCGCGATCATTGTCTCGACGATCCTGCCCATCATCCTGAAGGGTGGCCTTGTGGTCGGTCTGTGCATGATCGTGGCCACTGCCGCGCAGCTCAAACTGAAGAAGGAATATCTGGCGGTCATATGCGCTGCCGCCGCTGCCGCTGCATTTCGGGCAGGCGGACTTTAGACCGTAGCATGGTCCTGCGGTCGCAGACCGCAATCCGATTCCGAGGCTCCACAGCTAGGAGACAGGCTGCAGGCGGGGGCGGAGCACGTCCCGCGCCCTGTCCAGCGTTAGCGCCCTGCCGCCGCCCGCTTCAATCCGGGGCCAGGCCAACGTCCCGAGATCATAGCCAAGCTGTTGATCGACGATCTCCACGGTTGCATCTGAGGCATCCCCGGCCCTTGCGGCAACCCGGTCTTTCAGCGTTGCGGCTGGAGCTTCCAGCCACAGCCCGGCAAAGGCGGCGTCGACCGTAAGGGCAATGGCCTGGATCTTTGACCGTTCTGCTTCGGCAGCAAAGACTGCATCAAAAATGGCAGAGTGCCCGGCCGCCAGAACCGCCTGGATCTCGACGTCCAAGGCCTTGTAGACCCGGTCTGAAGCCTCTTTGGTATAGGCAGCGACCGGGGCTTTTTCGGTCTCGGACATGTTGAGCAGGCGCTTGCGCATTACATCCGTGCGCAGCACGCGCGCGCCCGGTGCCCTGCCAAGCTCCGGTGCCAGCCCATAGGAAAGGGTGGTCTTGCCCGTGCCGGACAGACCGCCAATGGCGGTCAGACAGGGCTGTGAGGGCTCCAGAAACGCCAGGGCGAAACGGAAGTAAGTTCCGGCTTCCTGCCGCTGGCGCTCTTTTTCGGCCGGATCGGACTGCTCAAGCGCAGCGCTGGCGGCAATTTTGGCCCGGATGGCAGCCCGCATCATCAGGTAAAAGGGCAGCGCGGCGAGCCCTTCGGCGGTGTGATCCAGGCGGGACAGGTCCAGATAGCGGTTGAAGACCCGGTTGGCTGCCCGTTTCTGGCCCCGTTCCCACAGGTCCATCAGTAAAAATGCGAGATCATAGAGCAGGTCGCCGGTCGCAATCGCATCGGAAAACTCCACCGCGTCGAACAGAACCGGCGCACCCTCGACCAGCACGATGTTCCGGGTATGGGCATCCCCATGGCACCGCCGGACGAGGCCTTGCTCTCCGCGCTTCAAGATCAGCGGCCGCAGATCCTCCAGCAAGGCGCGGGCGCGGGCCGTCAGGGTCTTGACTTCAGCGGCGGGAAACAGGTCCGGATGCGCATGAAACGCGGCGTCGTTCTGGTCCAGATAGCGGGCCAGCTCCGCATGAAAGGCGGCGCCGTCCCGCACCGGGGCCACCTCATGGGCGGCTGCCATCATGCGGGCCAGGGCATCCGACAGGCTGTCCGCCAGCGGGCCCTGATGCGCCAGCGCGGCCAGCTCGTTTTCCTGGTCAAACCGGGTCATCTCCACCACCCACTCGACCGGGTCTCCCGGACCGTTAAGCGCCAGCTGGCCATCGTCGCTGCGGGTGACAGGCAGAGCCTGACGGTAAATCTGTGGCGCGTTTGCCTTGTTGCAGCTGATCTCCGCCTTGCAGGCCGCTTCCCGAAGCGTCAGCGTCGAATAGTCCAGAAAAGGGAAGCTGATTGCACGTTTGACCTTGTAGGCACGGCTGTCCGTTAAAAAGATCACATTGGCGTGGGTATCGATCCGCTGAACCGGAGAGCGGCTGTCCAGATGCTGAAGAAATGCAAACACCTCGTTCTGGGACTGGACCATCTCATTTCCCTGTCGTTGCTTGACACTCTGACTGACGTTTGGGCAGATACTCAACACCCTTTGGGACAAAAGGGATTTGACCCTGCTCAATGCTGACGGGCCGGGATGTGACACAAATAAGGGACTGTGTCATTAGAGCGCTTCGCGCTCCAATGGATTCAAACCGGTTTGTCGTTTGCGTTGGCATCTTTGATGTCAGGCAGCGGCAGGCAAACCCGAAGAATGGCGGCTTGCGTCAGAGGAGGACCCCATGAGCATCCACCCGGCCCTGAAGAAGGTCAGGTTGAACCTGGCCCGGACAAAAGACTTTCCCAACGGCTCGGCGCAGCATGGCTATGAATTTACTGCGCCGCTGGATGAGACCGGTCATATCGATGCCGGGCTTTGGAAACAGGAACGGGACCATTGCCGCGTGCGCCGTTTTTGGGGCAGCGAAGAAGAGGAAGTCGGCCATCTGATTCACCGGCCGGGCGGTTCCTGGGCGTTCCACTATGATAGTGACGGCGAT
Organism: Roseibium sp. AWQ4_290; assembly: GCF_056160985.1. Taxonomy (NCBI): domain Bacteria; kingdom Pseudomonadati; phylum Pseudomonadota; class Alphaproteobacteria; order Hyphomicrobiales; family Stappiaceae; genus Roseibium; species Roseibium sp. AWQ4_290. The sequence continues at coordinate 56,097 of NZ_JBSWYG010000017.1, read as the reverse complement.
GATGATGATGAGGCGGGCTACCGGTTCGGCGCCCATGCTTTCAATCCGGGGGAATATGTCTCCATCAAGGACGAAGACGGCGACATGCACACCTTTCAGGTGGTGACGGTTCAGCCGTTGCAATAGGCCGGGCTGCGGCCCCACCGCTCAAAGACGCTGCCACTGGCCGGTGGTGCCGCGATCTGTGCCTGGTCACGGGTGTTTGGGTATGGTCGCTTGCCTATGGGGATCTTCCGATAGGCATTGGGTGCAGGTTCAATCCATATCAGAATGATCTCATTGCAAATAAATCTGATTTTTGGCTCTGACGGGCGGGTCTTTCATACGCTATAGAATGACCTATCAGAGTATTGGCAATCGGGAATGAGCATATGGACCAGAAAACCGGCGGCGAATTGTTGGTGGACGCGCTGGAGCGCCATGGGGCGGAACGGGTGTTCTGTGTGCCGGGCGAAAGCTATCTGGCCGTTCTCGATGCGCTCTATGATGCGTCCATTCCCGTGACCGTCTGCCGCCAGGAAGGCGGCGCAGCAATGATGGCCGACGCCTATGGCAAGCTCACCGGCAAGCCGGGCATCTGCATGGTCACTCGTGGTCCTGGCGCCACCAATGCCTCGGCCGGTGTGCATGTGGCAGCGCAGGATTCCACGCCGATGATCCTCTTCATCGGCCAGATCGAGCGCGGCATGCGCGAGCGTGAAGCGTTTCAGGAGGTCGATTACCGGCAGATGTTCGGTGGCATTGCCAAATGGGTTGCCGAAATCGACCATGCGGACCGGGTCCCCGAGTTTTTGTCCCGCGCCTATCATGTGGCCACCTCCGGCCGTCCGGGCCCGGTGGTGCTGGCTCTGCCGGAAGACATGCTGGTGGAAACGGCGGCCGTTTCCCAGCCGCCGGCCTGGAAGCAAGTGGAAACCCATCCGGGCCTGAGCCAGATGGCAGATCTGCAAAAGCGGCTCTGGGCGGCCGAGCGGCCCGTGGCGATCCTTGGCGGCAGCCGCTGGTCGGAAGAGGCGGTTGCCGCCTTTACCCGCTTTGCCGAGCGCTTCGATTTGCCCGTAGCCTGTTCTTTCCGCCGTCAGATGCTGTTCGACAATCTGCATCAAAATTATGCCGGGGACGTGGGCATTGGCATCAATCCCAAACTGGCCACGCGGATCAAGGCGTCCGATCTTGTCCTGCTTGTGGGCGGGCGCCTGTCGGAAATGCCCAGCCAGTCCTACACGCTGCTGGACATCCCGTCCTCCGGCCAGCAGCTGGTGCATGTCCATCCGGACCCGGAAGAACTCGGCCGGGTCTATCATGCGGATCTGGCCATCAATGCCAGCCCGACCGGGTTCTGCAAGGCGGTTGAAGGCCTGCAGCCGCCTGCGGAGCTGAAGGGGGCAGGAGAGGCGGCCGCTGCCCATCAGGACTATCTGGATTGGTCCGGAGCGCGGCCCGAAACGGCTGGCGCGCTGCAGATGGCAGGCGTCATGGACTGGCTTGAGGACAACCTGCCGGACGATGTGGTCTGCACCAACGGAGCAGGCAATTATGCCACCTGGCTGCACCGGTTCCACCGGTTCCGCCGCTTCGGCACCCAGGCCGCGCCCACATCCGGCTCCATGGGCTACGGTCTTCCGGGGGCCGTGGCCGCCAAGCTGGCCTTTCCGCAGCGCGAAGTGGTCTGTTTTGCCGGGGATGGCTGCCTGCAGATGACCTTGCAGGAATTTGGCACCGCCTGTCAGGAAGGTGCCAACATCATCGTGCTGGTCATCGACAACGGCATGTATGGCACGATCCGGATGCATCAGGAGCGCACCTATCCGGGCCGCCCGTCGGCCACCAAACTGGTCAACCCGGATTTTGCGGCGCTGGCGCGCACCTATGGGGCTTTTGGTGCCACGGTGGTGACGACGGAAGAGTTCGGCCCGGCCTTTGACCAGGCACGCGCCTCCGGCAAACCGGCCATCCTGCATCTGAAGCTGGACCCGGAAGCCATTACGCCCGCTGCGTCCCTGAGCCAGATCCGCGCGGTGGCCGAAGCGAAGTAATGCTGCCGATGGGCTGATTTCCGACACCCGAAGGGCCGGTGCTCAAGCCTCTTCCGGCACATCTGCAACGGGCAGGGTGACAAGGGCGATGCCGGGATCATCCGGCGACGTGCCGATGGCAAAGCCAAGGGCCTGGCACATGGAGATCATGGAGGTGTTTTCCTTCAGGACCTCCCCCTTGATCGTCTCGATGCCGTCGCTCTTGGCATAGCGGATCAACAGGCGCATCAGCGCCCAGCCGAGCCCGTGGCCTTTCAGGTCCGAGCGCACCATAACCGCATATTCCCCGGTCTGGTGATCGGGGTCCGCATGCAGCCGCACCACGCCGAGCAGGGTGCCGGTTTCCGGATCAAGCGCCGCAAAGGCTATGGCGCGAGCATAATCAAGCTGGGTCAGGCGGACCAGAAACCGGTGGCTGAAATCGCGCACCGGCGCAAAGAAGCGCAGGCGCAGATCTTCCGGCGTAACCGCCTCGAAAAAGGCCTTGAACAGATCTTCGTCCTCCGGCCGCACCGGGCGCACAAAGACCGATCGCCCGTCTTTGAGCGACAGCGTCTGTTCCCATTCTTCTGGATAGGGGGTGATGGCAAGGCGGGAGGCGCCGGTGCGCCCCGGCCGTGTTTCCGGATGGCACAGGGTCATGCGCGCATCCAGCCCGATCAGCCCGTCGGGCAGGGCCACCAGCGGATTGATGTCCAGTTCCAGGATTTCCGGCAGATCAATGGTGATCTGGGACAGTTTGACCAAAGCTTCGGCCAGCGCGGCCCGGTCCAGCGCGGGCCGGGCCGGGCCGCCGCCAAGCAGCCGTGCAATCCGCGTCCGGCCGATCTGTGCCTCTGCGAGGTTGAGATCCAGGGGGGGAAGCTCCAGCGCGATGTCCTCGCTTTCTTCAATGGAGGTGCCCCCTTGGCCGAACACCAGAACCGGGCCGAAATCCGGGGTCTCGGCAAGGCCCATATAAAGCTCCATCCCGTGCCGGTCTTCCTGCATCGGGTGAATGGACAGACCCGCAATGCGGGCCTCTGGATAGTCCCGTTTGGTATTGGCAATCAGCTCGGCCGCAGCCGCCGCAACCGCTTCGGGGCTCTCCAGCCCAAGACGCACGCCGTCTATGCGGGATTTGAAGGGAAGATCGGGCGAGACCAGTTTGGCAACACAGTGCCTTGAGGTTTGGAAAAACGGCTCCGACAGGGCAGCTGCCTCTTCGGGCGTGGTTGCCATGACGGTCGCAATCACCGGCAGGTCATAGGCGGCCAGAACCGCGCAGACCTCACTTGGGTCCAGCCAGCGGCGCCCCTGTTTCAAGGCGGTTTCCACGATGGCGCGCGCCTTTGCGGCCTCGGGGGTGAAGGTTGAGGGCAGGCTGGGCGGGGCCGCCATCAGGAACTCGCGCGACTGGGCGTCCCGCGCCAGATGCATCAGGCTGCGGGCGGCTTCCGCCGGGCTGGCATAGTTGGGGATCTTGGCGGCAGAGAGTTCCGCACGCACAGCGCCGTCGCTGCCGATAAGCCCTGCGACCAGCGCCTTTTTGCGGCCTGTCCGCCGCTTGTCGGCCGCCGCCGCATTAATGACTGCCTTGCCAATGGCAGGAAGCTTGTGAAACATGCTGGCGGCCTGCAGCACCACGGCCCCGTCCACGGCCGGATCTTTCAGGACCCTGGTGATCGCGGTGGTCAGGTCCTCCGGCGACACGCTTTCGCGCAAAATGACGGAGGCATCGGCCGCCGCCGTTTCATCCAGCAGGGACGGGGCGCGGCTGAGACCGGCCAGGTCACCGCGTGTTTCAGGGCTCAGGCTGGCAAAGGCGCCCCCCAGATCCTTCAGCCGGTCAACCGCAAGGCTGGCAAGGCTGCGGCCATTGGCAATCACCGCCAGCTTGTCCAGCCGCGGCACCCGGATATGAGAGAGGGTTTCCAGCGCCTCGAACATTTCGTCCAGATCAAACACCCGCAAGAGCCCGGTCCGGCGGAAAACCGTTTCATAGACCTGATCCGTCCGCGCCAGGCGCCCGGCGTGGGTCCGGCCGGTGCCGCCCGTGTCCCGGCTCTTGCCGGAGCGGATCACGATTACCGGCTTGCTGCGGGCCGCCGCGCGGGCGGCGGAAATGAACTTCCGGGGAAAGGCGATCCCCTCCATATGCAACACAATCGAGCGGGTCCGGTAGTCCTGGGCGAAATAGTCGATCAGGTCGCTGAGATCCACATCGATGCGCGCTCCAAGGGAGACCACCGCCGAAAAGCCGGTATTGTGGGATTTGGCCCAGGACAGGGTCGCATTGAGCACCGCTCCGGAGCGGGAGAAAAAGGCGATATCACCAGGGGCCGGCGTCTCGGCACTCAACAGTGCGTTCAGGGTCTGAGCCGGCACGGCTAGCCCCAGGCTGCCGGGGCCGATCAGGCGCAGGTTGGTTTTGCGCGCCACATCCCGGCAACGCTGCATCAGCTCTTCCGGCCAGACTTCAAAGCCCGGGGAGGGAATCAGAACCGCACGGGTGCCGCCCGCACCGAGTTTTTCCAACGAGGCGGGCAAAGCCTCAGCTTCGGCCAGATACAGCACAAGATCGGGCATGGTTTGCAGATCGTCCAGGCCCGCTGCGCGGGCCCCTTCAAAAGGAACCTCCCCATCAAAGCCGATCAGGGTCAACGGACGGTCTGCGGCCAAACCTTCCAGGCGCTCGATCAGCGCAGCCGTCAGAAGGCCGGCATGGCGGCAGGGACCGACAAGACCGACCGAGGTGGGGTGAAAGAAGCCTTCAAGATTGCGAATGGTCACGGACCTGCATTCCTTCCTTGACGTCTACCGTCTGCCCGCTGCGGCGCTGCTGACGCAGACCGGGGTCCGGCCGCACCAGGTTGATCAGCGTCAGACTAGCTGAACCGGATTACAAAAGAAAAAATCCCGCAGACCGGACGAGCGGCGCTGCGGGATGGACGCTTGAAGGCTCTTGAACGGGATTGCGCACCCGGTAAAGAGTGTGCCGCGTTCAGTTGAGGTCGAACCGCTTGGTCTTTGCGTTGACATCTCTGAAAGTCAGGCCATCAAAGGCAAATCCAATGAAACGCGATGTCTCTAGTGGGCCATGAGCACGGGAACGGTCATGGCTTCCAGAATTTCCCGCGTGGCACCGCCGAACAGGAATTCACGCATGCGGCTGTGGCCATAGCCCCCCATCACCACAAGATCGTTGCCCTTGTCGGACACCTGATTCAGCACCGTGTCGGCCACACCGGTTTGCGGATTGGTGATCACCTCGACAGTGACATCCATGTTGTGACGGGCCAGATAACTGGCGACCTCAGCGCCGGGCTGGCCCTTGGCCGGATTGGCCTTCTTCTCGATCACCAGAACCGTGATCTTGTCCGCCCGTTCCAGAACCGGAAGCGCTGCATGGATCGTACGTGTGGCCGTTGAACTGCCATCCCAGCCGATCAGCACGTTTTTCGGCTCAAAGGACTGGCTGCCGATATAGGGCACCAGCATGACCGGAACGCCGCTTTCGAACAGGATTGTCTCGATCAAGAGTTCGCGCATGGGCTCAGGCCGGTCCGGATTGGCCTGGCCAATCACGACAAGATCGGTAGGGCGGCAATGGACCAGAACGTTTTCAAGCGGCCCGCCGGTGAGAAGTTCCGCCAGACGGCTTTCATGTTTGGCCCCGGACAGGCGGGCCAGTTCCTCATAGTCCTTTTTGGCTTCATTGGCGGCAGCCATCGCCTGCTCATGGGCCGCCTGCATATAGTCGACGGGCATGGGCGCTGCGGCAAAGGCAGGCACAACCGGCTCGAACGACACCGCGAGGCCCGTGACGTGGGCATCGTGCGCCCGGCCGAATTCCAGGGCGTATTTTGCGGCTGGCTGGTCGCCCGCAAGATCCAGAACGGTCAGAACATCTTTGATAGGCATGAAATCCCTCCTTGGTCAGGGCCTTTCCCGGCCGCGCAAGCAATGCCGCACGACCAGCGGTCCTGCCACCCTAGCCACGGCGTCAGGCAGGCGTCCTTGACGCGCATCAATTCCCGGTGGCAGCGCGCGGCTGCAAGGCGGTTTCTGGCGCGGGCGGAAAAAATACGCCATAACGGGGCATGTCGAAACACTGGCTCATACTGGCCATTCCCCCTGTGCTGCTGCTGGCGGCTGCCTTTGTCCTGACCCGCCTGTTCGTGAGCATGGATCAGGACGGCATTGACCGCAAAGCGGCAGAACGCCTGACGCTCTACCGCCAGACCATTTTGGGCGAATACCAGAAGTTCCGCTATCTGCCCTATATGATCGCGCGCGATCCGCGCGCAACGGCAGCGCTCGGGCTGGGCTCTCCACAGGAAAGCGCCAACCGGTTTCTGGAGGAAATGGCGGCGAATTCCGGCGCTGATCTGCTTTACGTGATGAACGCGGCCGGCACAGCACTGGCGGCCAGCAACTGGCGCGAGGAGCTCTCCCTGGTCGGCCGGAATTATGGGTTCCGGCCCTATTTCAAGACGGCGATGGCGGGCCAGGAAGCGCATTTCTTTGCAATTGGAGCAACCTTGGGAGAACCGGGCCTGTTTCTCGCCCGGCCGACGCCGGTCTCCGAGGCTCCAACCGGGGTGGCCGTGGTCAAGGTCGATCTGCGCCCGCTGGAGGAGGCCTGGGCGGAGGGCGGCGAGACCGTGTTTGCGTCTGACGAAAATGGCGTGATCTTTCTGTCCAGCCGGCCGGAATGGCGTTACCGGACCTTGCGCGAGCTGCCGCCCGGGGTCCGGCGCGACATCAATGCCACCCGGCAATATGCCGCCCACGCGCTGGAGCCGGTCAGCAAGCGGCCGGTCGCAGGCAAAGAGCTTGTCACTCTGGCGGGCGAGACCTTCCGCCACAATTCGGCTGATGTGGGGCTTCTGGGCTGGACCCTGCATTTTCTGGTGCCGGTGGAAGAGGCCCGCACAAGTGCCTTTCCCATCTGGGCGGGGGCGATCACCTTGAGCCTGCTTTATGTGGTGGTCGTGCTGGTTCTGCGCGGGCGCCGCCTGCGCGCAGCGTCGGTTGAGCTGCGCCGGGAATCGGCGGATCTGAAACAGCTCAACACGCGGCTGGTGGAGGAAATCAAAGAGCGCCGCCGCATCGAACGCGAACTTTTGGAGACTCAGCGCGGGCTGGCCCGCTCCAACCGGCTGGCCGCCGTTGGGGAAATGTCGGCTGCCGTAGTGCATGAATTGAGCCAGCCATTGGCGGCACTGCGCATGTTTGTCGCCGGAACGCGGAAATTTCTGGACAAGGGGGACACGGGAACGGCGGTTGAAAACCTGAAGGAAATCGATGCCATCCAGCTGCGCATGGCCCATCTGACCCAGGAACTTAAACGTTTCGCCCGCCCGGGCCAAAGCCGGATCGAGAAGATCGATCTGCGCGAAAGCATCCAGACGGCGGAAAAGATTGTCCGCTCCCGGTTTGAGGAGACAGGTGTGCGTTTGGATCTGAACATGCCGGAAACCGCCTTGCAGCTTGAAACAGCGCCGCTGCGGGTGGAGCAGATCCTGGTCAATTTGCTGCGCAATGGCGCCGATGCAGCTGCCGGAGAGGCGGAGGGGCGGGTTTGCCTGACTGCCCGCCAGAGGGACGAAGAGGTTCTGGTTGAGGTCTGCGACAACGGTCCCGGCATTCCGGAAGATCAGCGTGGGCGGATTTTCGATCCCTTTTATTCCACCAAAACCGGTTCGGACGGCATGGGGCTGGGGCTTGCCATCTCGATCCGTCTTGCGGTGGACCTGGGCGGGCGCTTGTGCGTTCAGGAAAACGTCCCTAATGGTGCGCTGTTCGAGCTGGTCCTGCCGACGTTTTCGCACGGGGCAGGCAGCAGCAATCCGGATGCAGACCTGAAACATGAAGCGGCAGAATGAGCGCACCCGACACCCCTCAAAAGGTTCTGATCGTCGATGACGACCCGTCCATGCGGGCGGCTTTGCGGCAATGGATCCGGCTGGCCGGATTTGAAACGCAAGAAGTGGCTTCTGCCCGCGCCGCCATGGCCGGTTTGTCCCCGGCCTTTGGCGGATGTGTTGTCTCAGATGTCAAGCTGGGGGAGGAGGACGGGCTGTCCCTGCTGCGCCGGATCGGTGCGCTGGACAGTGATCTACCCGTCGTTCTCATCACCGGTCACGGCGATGTGCCCATGGCGGTCGAAGCCATGCGCGCGGGGGCGTATGACTTCATCGAAAAACCGTTTGACCCGGACCACATTGCTGAAGTGGTGCGCCGGGCAGCCGACAAGCGGGCGCTGGTTCTGGAAAACCGGGCCCTGAAACGGCAGATCGCAGAAGGAGCGGGGCTGGAGAGCCGGTTGATCGGCACCAGCCCGGCCATGGAGGCGGTGCGCAAGCAGGTTCTGCATTTTGCCCGTACGGACGCTGCGGTTCTGATCACCGGCGAAACCGGCACCGGCAAGGAGGTGATTGCCCAGGCACTGCATGATTTCAGCCAGCGCAAGGACGGCCCGCTGGTGGCTGTCAATGCGGCAGCCTTGCCGGATACCATGGTGGAAGCCGAACTGTTCGGCCATGAGGCGGGGGCGTTTACCGGCGCGGACCGGCGCCATATCGGCCGGATCGAGTCGGCGGACAAAGGGGTTCTGTTTCTGGATGAAATTGTCTCCATGCCGCTGGCGCTGCAATCGAAACTGCTCAGAGTGCTGCAGGAAAACAAGGTGGACCGGGTGGGAGGTACCAAGCCGGTGGAGGTGGACATCCGGCTGGTCAGCGCTTCGAATCTGGACCCGGCTGAGGCGGTCGGGAGCGGGCGGCTGCGTGAGGATCTTCTGTTCCGGCTGAACACGATCGAGATCCATGTGCCGCCGCTGCGCGAGCGGGGCCGCGATGCGCTGCTTCTTTTTGAGACCTTCGTGAACCGTCTGGCGGTGCGCTATGGTGTAGCCGTGCCGGACCTATCGACCCGGGACGAGGCTTTCTTGCAGACCTATGCATGGCCGGGCAATGTGCGCGAATTGCGCAATGCCGCCGAGCGCTTCGTGCTCAATGCAGATGTGACGCCGCAACCGCTGGAGGATCTGGTCACCCGGCAGAAGGGGCGTACCGCGCCTGAGGCCGCAGGGGGGTTGAAGGAGCATATGGACCGCTATGAACGCGTGCTTATTGCCAGCGCCCTGCGCCGCCACAAAGGCCGGATTGCAGATGTCATGCAAGAGCTCAATCTGCCGCGCCGGACCTTGAACGAAAAGATGCAGCGCCACGAGCTCACACGGGTGCGGGCCGACGCAGTAGACGGTTAGGCGGAATCTTGCCGATCTGAAAAAGTTGTCGGCAAAAACTTGCCGATTGGTGCGGGGCTGGCACCACCGCTTGTCAAAAAAGACAAGCCAATCCGCAGATTTTTACCTTTACCGGGAGACTGGCACGCCCCATGCTTTGGGTCTTGCGGCTTGGACCGTCCCTTGGGGAAAACTTCAGGGATGAGTGTCCAGGAACATGAGCGCCTGATCTGGGAGGATTACATGCTCTCTTCTATGAAGTTTGCGACCGCATTGTCGGCGGCCGCGCTAACTGTTGTTTTTGCCACCGAAACCTTTGCTGCAGATGTGACCTGGAATGTGTCCTTGTGGGGCAAGCGCCGGGCGTTCACGGAACATATTGAAAAGCTCGCCGAAGAAGTGTCTGCAAGGACCGATGGCAAGTTTGAAATCAAGCTGCATTATGGCGGTGCACTGTCCAAATCCCGTGAAAACCTCGATGGAATTTCCTTCGGAGCCTTCGAGATGGCGCAGTTCTGTGCCTCCTACCATGCGGACAAGAACCCGACCCTGACCGTTCTGGAATTGCCGTTCCTGGGTGTGAGCGACCTGGAAACCGAAGTGAAGGTCTCCAAGGCGCTGTATGCCCACCCGGCTGTGCAGAAGGATCTGGCGCGCTGGAACGCAAAGCTGCTGATGCCGTCGCCGATGCCACAGTATAATTTTGCCGGCAAGGGCGATGCACCGTCCTCCATCGCCGACTTCAACGGCATGCGCGTGCGTGCCCTTGGGGGGCTGGGCAAGCTCATGGACGCGGTTGGCGCGGTGCCGACCTCCGTAACAGCCTCTGAAACCTACCAGGCGATTGATTCCGGCACGGTTCAGGCCGCCGGGTTTGCCCCACACGCGCATCTGGCTTTCAAGGTGGTGGAAGTGGCCAACTGGTGGACCAAGAACCTCAACCCGGGCACGGTCCATTGCCCGGTGGTCGTCAATATCGACGCCTACAACGGACTGCCGGATGACTTTAAGGCAGCTCTTGAGAGTTCTGTTGATCCGGCGCTCGATCATTATCTGGCCACCTATGCCAAAGTGTATGACAAGTGGTGGCCGGAGCTGGAAAAGCGCGGCATCGTTCAGATCGAATTCTCTGACGAAGAACTGGCCGCCTTTGCCGAAAAGGCCGGTCCGATCCATGAAGCCTGGGTCGCGGAGCAGACACAAAACGGCCTTCCGGCACAGGAACTGCTCGACATGGTTCAAAAGACCATTGCCGAATAGCCCTTTCAAACTGGCTTGACCTTCAGCTTTCCGGCGCAAGGGGTGCCCATGCGCCGGAAAGCCCTTCCTGGGGCTGACACTCATGATGACAACCAATCCCGCCGGAGGCTCCGCTTCGGACCGTCCGGCCACCTATATCCGTTTTTCGGGCCTGCTGGGCCTCGTTGAAAACGGGTTCAATCTTATCGCTGCTTTCGCCATTCTGGCGCTCATTTTGCTGGCTGTGGCGCAGGTTCTTGGACGCATTGTCTTCAATTTGCCTGTCCCTGGCTTTATCGACATCACCGAGCAGGCGATGGCGATTTTTGCATTCGCAGGCGTTGCCTATTGCCAGCGTGTCGGCGGACATATCCGTATGGAGATCGTGCTGGGAAAACTTCAAGGCCGCACGCTCTACATTTGCGAGCTTTTGGGAGTGATTCTGATTGCTTTCACTGTCGCGCTGCTGATCTGGGGCTCCTGGTATCATTTTGACCGGTCCTATGTGATCGGGGACAGCACAATGGATATCCGCCTGCCGACCTGGCCTTCAAAGCTGGTCGTGCCTGTCGCACTTAGTCTTTTGCTCCTTCGGCTCCTGCTTCAGATCTATGGCTATGCCCGGCTCGTGGCTGATCCGCAGCGCGAGCCCGTTGAGGTGCCCATGATCGAGAATGTCGAGGACGTGGCCAAGCATGAAATCGAGGAAGCCTTTGGTGAAGAAGCAGAAGGGGAGACCTCGAAATGACACCGTTTGAAGTTGGTCTCCTGATGACCGGCGTCCTGCTGGTTCTCGTCTTTTTCGGCGTTCGTGTCGCCTTTGCTGCAGCATTCACCGGGCTTGTCGGTCTCATCATTCACTTCTCTCTTAAAATGGGCTTTGAGCGCGGCTTTTTCGTTGCTTTGAAAATGGCGGGAACAATCCCCCATTCCAAATCGGTGACCTATTCCCTTTCAGTGCTGCCGACTTTCATCCTGATCGGGTTTCTGGCCTTTTATGCCGGCTTTACCAAGCAGCTGTTTGAGGCGGCAAAGCGCTGGCTCGGCTGGTTGCCAGGCGGCATGGCGGTCGGCACGGTGTTCTCCACCGCCGGGTTCGCAGCCGTCTCCGGTGCGTCGGTCGCCACAGCAGCCGTCTTTGCCCGTGTTGCCATTCCCGAGATGCTGGCGGCAGGCTATTCCAAACGCCTGTCATCGGCTGTGGTGGCAGCCGGTGGAACCCTGGCATCCCTGATCCCCCCCTCTGCCATTCTGGTGATCTATGCGATCCTGGTGGAACAGTCGGTTGGTAAGTTGCTGATTGCAGGTTTTCTGCCCGGGATCTTCTCGGCATTCATCTATGTGGCCATCATCGTGGGCATTTCCGCCTGGCGGGGAGATGCGCCGCCGATCAAGGGGTTCTCGTGGGGGGAGCGGTTTTCGTCTCTGCCCGGAACTCTGCCGGTCGTCGGGGTCATTGTGATTGTCTTTGCCAGCCTCTACGGGGTGAGCATCGGGTCTTTTGAATTTTCCGCAACACCCACGGAAGCTGGCGCCATGGGGGCGTTTCTGGTGCTGATTGTCGCTTTCGCCAAGGGTATGAAAGTCAAGCAGCTTGGGCAGGCCCTGCATGAGACCGCGAAACTGACGGTGATGATCTTTACCCTGATCTGGGGGGTTCTGGTCTATGTGCGCTTCCTGGGCTTTGCCGGCCTGCCGGATGCGTTCAAGGAGTTCATTGTCGCGCTGGAATTCTCGCCCTGGATCGTGATGATCTGCATTCTTCTGGCCTATGCGGTGCTGGGCATGTTCATGGATGCCATTGGCATGCTGATTCTGACCTTGCCGGTTGTCTATCCGGCGGTGATTGCGCTGAATGGCGGGGAGGGGGTGTCGGCTGCGGACAGCGCGTTTGGCATGTCCGGTGAGGCCTGCGCGATCTGGTTCGGCATTCTTGTGGTCAAAATGGCGGAGCTCTGTCTGATTACGCCGCCGATCGGCCTGAACTGTTTTGTCGTCTCCGGGGTCCGTCCGGATATTCCGGTTCAGGAAGTCTTCCGGGGCTGCGTCCCGTTCTTCATTGCCGATGTTCTGACCATCGCCGGGCTGCTGGCCTTCCCCTCCATCATTACGCTGTTGCCATCGATGATGGGGTGACGAGCCGGGCGGCCAGGATCAGCCACCGTTCTGCAGAGATGAAAACAAACTGAGAAAGCGCTGCTGGTGTCCCCCCAGCGGCGCTTTTTTGTTTTGAAGCAGATCGGCAGACTGGCTGACCGGGGTCAGTCGAAAACCTGCGCCTGGGACTGGGCTGTGTCGAAGCGGTTCGGGCCGGGTGTTCCGGCGAAGAAGCCGTTAGCGATAAAGATGTATATCCCATAGAGGCTGCCGATAATCGGAATGAGCAGGATCAGCAGCAGAAGGCCTGACGCATCGCGGTCATGGCTGCGCCGGACTTCCAGCGACCATAGGCAAACCAAAGTGGCCAGAAGCAGCAAGACCATGAACAGGCCTTGCACCGTGCCGAAGGCAAAGGACAATATGGCACGACCGGCCTCTTCTTCCGGCAATCCTTCGATCCGGGGCGACAGCGTCACGACAAACGCGGTCAAAATAGCGGCGAAAACAAAGAAGCGGATCGCTCCGATCATCCAGTAATGCAGTCTGCCTATACGCCCTTGGAAGCTGAACAGCACACCTAGGCACAGGGCGAGTGCCCTGCCGACGGAAAAGCTGTCATTGTCTTCAAAGGCGGCGAGGCCGGGGCCATCCTTGACAGCGCCGTAAGTCGGCAGAGGGGCAGCAGCGGCGTAGGCCGTCTGTCTGCCGCCAATTTGCGGAACAGCGCTTGCTGCTGCCCCGCGTTTCCCGAACTGTTTGCGTTGCATGTACCCACTTGCCCCGTTTGCGATCTGGATATTGTCATTTACGCTAGGGGAAGCGTTTTAAGATAGCGAAAAGAAATCTGGTTAAATTATGTCTAAGTAAAAGTCGAAAAGCCAAGATGAAATGGCTTTTGTCTTTGTTTTTATTCTGTTTTCTGAGGGAAGGGGCCAGGTTCCTCTAGAAAAGACTTCCCTGGTCACGGGCAGGTGCTTTGGCTGGAGCTGGTTTCCGGGGCTTTGTTTTGCGCGAGGTCGGGGCGGCAGCGTCGGTCATCGCGACCACATCAACAGTGCCATCCGCCAGTTCAACCGCAAGCGAGTCTCCGGACGTAACGGCTGAAGCGGAGCGCACCGGCAGGCCGTTGCGATCGCGCACAACAGCATAGCCGCGCGCAAGCACATCCTTGTAGGAGAGCGACTTGAGCAGTTTCTGCAGTCCGTCGAGCTTGCTCTTGTCCTGTGTAAGGCGGGCCAGGAACGCCCGGTCCAGCCGCTCGGCAAGGCCGGTCACCCGTTCCTGGCCAAGCTGTTGCTGCTGGGACAGGCGGCCCGGCGTCAGACGGGCGGCGACGGCTGCAAAAGCCTGCCGCTTCTGGGAAACGGCAACGGAGAGCGCGCGCTGCTGGCGCTCGCTCATCTGCCCCAGATCCTGCCGCGCCTTGGAACTGATCCGGTTCAGCAGATGGGGGCTGAGCCGTCCGGCCAGGTTCTGGAAACCCGTCCGGTGGCTGCGGGTGCTCACGAACAGAGACCGTTCGAGCCCATTGGCAAGCGTGTCGAATTTCTGGCGCGGCAAGGCCAGAAGGTCCTGGGGCGCGGGCAGGGCAGCACTTGCTGCCCTCAGCTCCGTGCGGCGCCCGGTGACGAACCGGACCAGGCCGGAATTCAGCCGCCGGGAGCGGTCATCGACCATGGCCATCAGTTCGGCTTTCACCGGCACCGCGATTTCAGCAGCGCCTGTCGGGGTCGGGGCGCGCAGGTCCGCAGCCAGATCAATCAGCGTCCAGTCGGTCTCATGGCCGACCGCTGAAATCAGCGGGATGTCGCTGCCGGCAGCCGCCCGAACTACAGCTTCTTCGTTGAACCCCCAAAGATCTTCGATACTGCCGCCGCCCCTGGCGACGATCAAAAGGTCAGGTCTGGGAATGGCTCCGCCGGGGGAAAGGGCGTTGAACCCGCGAATGCCGTTGGCAACCTCTGCACCGGATGTCTCGCCTTGTACCCGTACCGGCCAGACCAGCACATGAACCGGGAAGCGGTCCGCAACCCGGTGCAGAATGTCGCGGATGACGGCGCCGGTCGGAGACGTGACCACACCAATGACTTTGGGCAGGGGCGGCAGGGTCTTCTTGCGCTCTTCGGCAAAGAGGCCTTCGGCGGCAAGCTTTTTCTTGCGCTCTTCCAGAAGCGCCATCAGAGCTCCGGCTCCAGCGGGCTCCAACGCATCGATCATCATCTGGTATTTCGACTGGCCGGGGAAGGTGGTGATCTTGCCGGTGGCGATCACTTCCAGCCCCTGTTCCGGCTGGATCTTCAGTTTAGAGGCGACGCCCCGCCAGATGACACCGGACAGAACTGCCCGGTCGTCTTTCAGGTCCAGATAGATATGGCCTGATCCGGGCCGGGAGATCCGGCCGAGTTCTCCGCGTACCCGCACATAGCCAAAGGCGTCTTCCATCGTGCGTTTGATGGAAAAGGAGAGTTCCGAGACAGAAAATTCGGCAACGTTGGACTGGGATTCGCTCACGCAGATGATTCCTCTTCTTGCTCCCGAAAGTGGCCGTTTGCCGGAAGAGGGTCAAGGGGGGGCGGAAGGGGAGATGCCGGATCCTGGGGATGTGTCAACATGCCGGTGGAACTGCTCAAGGGTCCCGAAGATGGCATCTGCTCCGAAGCTGTCCCTCAACTGGCGGCGGCAGTGGGAGGCGGGGTCGTCAAGCACCTGCACAAAGAGAAGGCGCGTGCCGTTTGCCTGCAGATCCGTTTCCAGCTGCTTCAGGGTTTCCAGTGCGGTGAAATCGATGTCGTCCACGCAGGAAAAGTCGATGCAGAAAATGGAAAGCGGCGCTTCAGCCCCTCCGGCCAGCTGCCGGACTTCCGCCGCCAGCCGGTCGGCATTGGCGTAGTACATGCTGTGGGTGAAGCGGTAAATCATCACGCCGGGCAAAGCCTGTTGCCCCGAGGCGAGCGGACGGGCTTTCCAGTCCGTTTGCCCGGCCTGGACCAGAAGAAGATTGACCGGGTGATAGCCATGGCGCGTGTGCAGGATCAGGGACAGGACGATGGCCAGGACGATACCGGGGCCAACCCCGGCAAGAACCACCACGAAAATAGTCGCAAGGCTGACCCAGAATTCCGGCCGCCGTTCCTGATAGATCTGTTTTAGCCCCTTCAGGTCGATCAGATCCAGGCCGATCTTGAAGACAAGCGCGGAAAGGGCAGCTTCGGGAAGGTCGGTCAGCAGCTCGGTGAAAAAAAGCAGCACCAGAACAACAACGGCGGCGGTCACCAGCATGGCAAGCTGGCTCCGGCCGCCGGCGCTGTCCACCATCTGGCTCTTTGTCGGGCTGCCGTTGACGACGAAGGTGCCTGTCAGGCCCGCCCCCAGATTCGCAAGGCCAAGGGCGCGCAGGTCGGCCCCGGCCTCAAGCTGGTCTCCGTAGCGGCGGGCATAGGCTCGCGCTGTTGCAGTGCTCTGGGCCAGAATGACAACGAGCATCGCAAGGGCGGTGGGCCCCAGCTGAAACACCAGGCTGGGTGTCATCTCCACGGCGGGAAGCGTGAGGCCGGGCAATCCGCCCGGAACGGGGCCGACAACCGCGAGCCGGGAGCTCAACCCGAAGACCCAGCTCACGAAAACCGCCAACCCGAGCGCCAGGATCGGGCCGGGGATTTTCGGGGACACCAGCCTGAGGACAAACATGAGACCAAGGACACCGCAAGACAGGGCTGCAGCCGATCCATTCATTGCAAGGATGGCGGCTGGAAGCTGCATCACCGCCTCCAGGCCATTGGCCTTGGGCCAGGCAATCTCGCCCATGCCGAGAACAGCCTTTAGGGCAACTTGAATGCCGACACCGGTCAGAAAGCCGGTGAGCACGGTGCGCGACAGGAAATCGGCCATAAAGCCGATGCGGGCGATGCTGGCGGCAATCAGGAGAGCGCCCACCATGAGGGCGAGGAAACCGGCGAGGGCGACGAAGTGATCTGATCCGGTGGCGGCCATCCCGGCGAGAGCGGTTGCGAGAATGGCCGCCGTTGCTGAATCTGCGCCCACCACAAGATGGCGTGAGGAGCAGAACAGGGAGAAGAGGACCATGGGCAGAAGCAGGGTATAGAGCCCTGTGATCACCGGCGTTCCGGCGATTTTTGTGTAGCCCATCACTTCCGGGATGGCGATGGCCGCAAGGGTCAGCCCGGCGAAGATCTCGGGCAGCAGGCGGGCTCTATTGACCGGAAGGACACCGGCCAGGACCCTGTTGGAAAGGAAAGCTCTTGCGGGCGAAGGCATTTGCAGATGGTCCGGATGTTGAGCGAGAGCTTATCAGCAGACCGCTTCGGGTGAAACGGTCCGGAATAAGACGTAGGGTCATGTTAAGGCCGCAGGAGCTGGAAAAAGAATAGGCAGGGCACGCGACTCGGCCTATCGAAAGATGTGTGGCACCGGGAGGCGCCGGACAATACGCCTTGAAACACGCACATGCGAGCGCCTACGGTCGGACCATGGGAAAATACGAGTTTAATATGCAACGGCTGTTTCTGCGCCATGTTCTGGCCGAAGGTGCCCGGATCGAGGCCGACCGGAGTCAGGCCAACTATCTGTTGAATGTCCTGCGGATTAAGGATGGCGATTATCTGCTCGTCTTCAACGGCAGCGACGGCGAATGGCTCGCCAAGATCTCCAGTTCCGGCCGCAGAGACTGCGCGCTCATGGTCATGGAGCGCACCCGCGAGCAGACCGAGCGCAATGATCTGATCTATTTGTTTGCCCCCCTCAAACACGCCCGCCTGGACTACATGGTGCAAAAGGCGGTGGAAATGGGCGCGGGCAGCCTGCAGCCGGTCATGACGCAGCATACCCAGTCAAGCCGGGTCAATCTGGAACGCATGGAAGCCAATGTGATCGAGGCCGCTGAACAATGCGGAGTACTCTCTGTTCCTGAAGTGATTGGCCCGCAAACGCTGAAAGAGGTGCTGGCCGAATGGCCCAGCCTGCATCCGGACCGCAAGCTGCTTTTTTGCGATGAGGCGGAAGGCACCAATAATCCCTTGCTGACGCTCGCGCAGATGAAGGAGGCCGGACCGCAGCCGCTGGCCGTTCTGATCGGTCCGGAAGGCGGGTTTTCCGAGGATGAGCGGACCTTGCTCAAAAGCCTTGCGTTTGTGGTGGTCATCCCGCTTGGCCCGCGCATCCTGCGTGCCGACACTGCAGCCGTTGCCGCTCTTACGGTGATTCAGGCAACCCTGGGCGACTGGACCTAGCCCATGGGAGGGGGGGAGCGTTCTGAGCGCGGCAACACAGTTAGCCGGTCCGGGGTGGGGAAAGCGCTCGGTCCGGCTGGGAGCCCACCCAATCCGGCTTCAGAAACTGTTGCTCACTTCAAGCAAGAGCAACCGCTCCCGCCTGCCGGCCCGGCAGCTGCCGATTCGGGCCCAGGAGAAACACAGCACCGCTGGAAGAGCCGCATCCGGTTGCCGGTGGGGGTTGCGCTGGGGCTTGTCTTTTCAGTGCTTCTGGTCGCGGTTTGCGGAATTATTGTCGGATCTCTTGCCGCGGCCGACCGCCAGATCGCCATGCGCCTTTTGAGCCAGCAGGCTCTCTCCGTGCTCAAACACAACGAGACGGTGCTGAACGGGTTCTTCGCCCGTCAGGAACAGCTGTTCCGCTCTTTGGCTGCCCGGACCGCGCGTCCAGGCGTCTTCCTGAGTGACGCGGATCTCAAACCGGTTCTGGAATTGCTGCCCGAAGGAGTGCAGCTGGAACTTGGACGGACGGTGATGGAAGAGGTCCCGGGCGACATGCTGCCCCGTCCGGCCTGGTCTGGCTTTGAGTACCGCAAGGGGTTTCAAACGGCTGTCCGGGTTCTGGAAATAGATCTCGGCAATGGCCAGCGCCTGTCCGGCTATTACCCGCAACCCGTCTTTGCAAGGCTAGCGCAGGAAATGGCCTTGGATGGAGCCCAGTCGGCTTTTTTGCTCGAGGGCAAGAACAAGGCAATTGCCGTTGCCGCAGTTCCCTTAGGCCGGTTTGCCGCCACACCTGAAGCAGCGCTGCCCGATCTGACAGCCCTGACCGAAACGCCGCTGCATCTTCTGTGGCGGGACATGGGCGGGGCCCATCGCGTGGAAGGGGTGGTGGACGGGCGGCTCTTTCCCGCAGATGGCCGCATGTATACCGCGATCTTCACGCAAATTGAGGCAGGGCCCGCCAAGGGCTGGATTGCCGGGGCGCTCTACAAAGCCAAGGATTTCGGGGCGGTTCTCGACCAGACCTGGTTCGTACTCTACGCGGCCCTGGCCACCCTTGTGGTCGGGGCGTTTCTGTCGTTCATGGTGGGCCGGCTGCTGGGGCGGCCGCTGACCCGCCTTGCGGAAGCTGCGGCGGGTCTGCGCCGGCTCGACTTTGACACCGCCGGGCATTTGCCTAGGTCCCGGCTTGCTGAATTGGACGACGTCAATCAGGCCTTCAACGGTTCCACCGGTGCCCTCAACGCCTTTGCCAGATATGTGCCCCGGCAGCTGGTTTCCCGGCTGATCGAAGAGGGGATGACCGACAGCCGGACGGTGGAACTGCGTGAAATGACCATTGTGTTCGCCGATCTGGCCGGCTTTACCGGCAAGGCCTCGCATTTAAGCGCGGAGGAAACCGCCACCTATCTCAACGGCTATTTTGAAACGGTTTCCAACGTCATTGCCGACGGCGAGGGCACCATTGACAAGTTTCTGGGGGACGGGGTCATGGCCTTTTGGGGCGCGCCCTCCGACCAGCCTGACCACGCGGCCATGGCCATCCGGGCTGTGAAGGAACTGGCGCAGCGGATCGGACAGTCCCGGCAAATCGATCTGCGGGTTCGCATCGGCGTTCACACAGGCAAGGTGGTTGTTGGAGATATCGGCACGGCGGCCCGCATGAACTACACCGTGATCGGGGATGCGGTGAATGTGGCCGCCCGGCTGCAGGAACATGGCAAGAGCGTTGACCCTGAGGCCAAGGTGATCGCGCTTGCCAGTGCTGAGACCATAGCGCAAATGCCGGAAGGCCTGGAGGCGGTCAGTCTTGGGCCCGTGCAGTTGCGGGGGCGGGAGGAGGCTCTTTCAATCTTCAGGATTGCGTGAGCTGTGCCCGGTGCCGTTTCCCTGCTTGCATTCTTCTTTCAAGGCTCCTAAATCACGCGGACCCGAAAGCGCTTTTTTTTCAAAACGCGCCGGAACACTGCGGCTGACCGCCTCCCTGCCCAAAGGCCGCGCAGACATTTAGGACGGTTTCATGGCCCGCGATACGGTCGACAGCACTCCGATTGACTCTGTTGCGGATCTGGCCGCGACGCTGGAAGCGGGCTGCAAGCCGGAAGAGCAGTTCCGGATCGGCACGGAACACGAGAAATTTGGCTTCTGTCTCAAAGAGCTGTCCCCCATTCCCTATGAGGGCGCAAACGGGGTCGAGGCCGTGCTGGACGGCATGGAGACGCTGCTTGGCTGGGAGCGGATCGAGGATGCTGGCAAGATCATCGGTCTTGCGGACCAAAATGGCGGTGGGGCGATTTCCATAGAGCCGGGCGGGCAGTTCGAATTGTCCGGTGCCCCGCTGGAAACACTCCATGAGACCTGCCGCGAGGCGAATCAGCATCTGGCCCATGTGCGCCAGATCGCAGAACCGATGGGCGTCGGCTTTCTGGGCATCGGAATGACGCCGACCTGGACGCGGGCCGATGTGCCGCGCATGCCCAAGTCCCGCTATGACATCATGACCAACTACATGCCGAAGGTCGGCGCACTCGGCCTCGACATGATGTACCGCACATCCACGATCCAGGTGAATCTGGATTTCTCCAGCGAAGCGGACATGATCCGCAAGATGCGGATCGGTCTCGCCCTTCAACCGGTTGCCACGGCAATCTTTGCCAATTCGCCCTTTACAGATGGCAAGCCGAACGGGTTCAAGTCTTTCCGCGCGCAGATCTGGACCGACACGGATGCGGATCGGACCGGCGACATACCCTTTGCCTTTGAGGACGGTTTCGGCTTTGAGCGCTATGTCGACTGGGCTCTGGATGTGCCGATGTATTTCGTCAAGCGTGGCGAGACCTATTTCGATGTGACCGGAACCTCCTTCCGGCAGTTCATGGCCGGGGCCCTTGACGGGAAGATCCCGGATGCGACCCCCAGCCTTGGCGATTGGAACAATCACCTGTCGACCCTCTTCCCGGATGTGCGGTTGAAGAAATATATCGAGATGCGTGGGGCCGACGGTGGTCCCTGGCGCCGTATATGCGCGCTTCCGGCCCTGTGGGTTGGCCTGCTCTATGATGCGGGCGTGCTGGATCAGGCGTGGGAACTGGTCAAGGACTGGACACAGGAAGAGCGCGCGGCTCTGCGCAGCGCCGTTCCGAAAACCGCTCTGCAGACACCGTTCCGCAGTGGTACGGTTCTGGATGTGGCCAAGGAGGTGCTGGCTCTTGCCCAGGAAGGCCTCAAACGCCGCAACCGCCTAAGTGACGGTGATCTGGATGAGCGGGTGCATTTGGCGCCGATCGAAGAGGGGCTGGCTGCGGGCATGTGTCCTGCCGACATTTTGCTGCAACGCTATGAGGGCTCCTGGAACGGAAATATTGCCCAGGTGTTCAAGGAATATGCCTATTAAGGCCGGGGTCCCGGTCTGAACGCCCCAGGTTTGTGTTCCCTGTGGGCCGCGCGATTTGACCTGAGCGCCGCAAAGGGTCACTCTGAGGACGGTTGGTCTTGTTTCTCAAGACCTTGCTGATAGTGACCGGAGCAGTGTGATGACTGGCAGCGATACGGGAGCGCCCCCCTTTGATGTGTTCTCCTTGGCGCAGGATGTCCGGGAACGGTTCGGCTGGTCGAATGAGGATCTGAACCGCGTCATGGAACAGTTGATGCCGGCGGCGTTCAACGGCTTCCGGCATTTCGGCAGCGCGGTTCCTGGCTTTTCGCAGTTTCCGGGCATGGCCACTCCCGTCGATGTGCTGTCTTCCACTGCCTTTGCCGGCACTCCCTTTGCCAGTTTTGTCCAGAACGCCTCTGAGGCCGCTCTGACCCCGTTTTTCGGGCCCGAAGCGGTCCAGAAGGCTCTTGCCAGCCAGATCTCCGGCCTGACGGGGCTTCAAAGCGATGCCATTCAGGAAGTGATGCCGGTGGCCGCAACACTGGCCATGGGACACGTGCTGCGCCCCTTTGTCCATGGGGAGGCGCGCAATCTGCTGGATGCCTATCTGCGCGGTTTCGCGCGCGGACGCCCCAAACCCCAGCCGACACCAGCCGACTATATGCAGGGCTATGCCAATGCCATGAACGCGTTCTGGAGCGCGTTTCTGCAGCCCGCCACGCTTGTCTCCCATCCCGATGCGGACGCCGGACCGCAGGACGCCGCGCCGGAGCAGGAGGAAGAGCCGTTGGCCGAAGAGGAGGAGGCTGGCCATGAGCCTTCCGAGTTTGAAGAGATGGTGTCCAGTTGGATGGCGGCCGGGCGGGATATTCAATCCAGCCAGTTCAAAACCTTTGACAGCTTTTTTGAAAAAGCAGCCCGGGATCTGGACGGGGAGTGATGTGCTCAGGACTGGGCGGGGTCCTGTTTTTCTGCAGTCCTCTTAACAAGTCAAAAAAAGACCCGCCAGGCGGCGGGTCAGTTGATGTCAGCAAGGTTTTGCCGACAGGGGCTGCAAATTCAGCAATTTGGCAACGGGCGGGCCTAGGCCGCCGCCACGGGGGCGCGGCGGCCTGAAAGCTCCGGGAGCTAGGCGGCGAGCTGGCCTTTGCCCTTGCATCCGTCAATCACCTTGAAGGAAGGCGCTGCGGGCTGGCTGCAATTGGCTGCCAGATGGGACGGGGCAATCGCGCCGTGGACGGTTCTGGTCAGAACGGCGGTCGGGTCTTTGTAGAAGGGGGTGGCCAAAGCCCGTCGAACGTCGCTCCGGGTCAGCCCAATGTCCTTCAACTGCTCGTCGGTCCAGGTCTGAAGGTCAATCACCTGACGGCGGTGTTTAAACATACGCCATGCGCGAACAACCGTCTGCCCGAGAAGAGCGAGGAAAGGGATGCTGGAAGAAGGTGTCATGGCATAGGTCTCCTGTTGGCGGCCAAAGGGATTTTCGGCAGCCTGTTCCGCGCCAGAGGCGTTGATCCTTGTGATTGGAACATCCTTTAGATGCCCGTTCGCCAAACATTATTCCAACGAATGTTTTTGATGAAAAATATCAGAATGTGTGATGCTAATCTTGGGAGGTTCGTCGGCTCACAAGTGTGATGGGCTCGCGGATTTTTCATTTCTCTGAAGAATGTATGGCGTGGTACACATCGCATTCTGTCATGAATGGAGTTGGCTATGCTCGACCTTGATCAGCTTCGGACCTTTGTCGCGATTGCCGAAAGCGGCAGTTTCACAAAGGCTGCTGAGACGGTGAACAAAACCCAGTCGGCCGTGTCCATGCAGATGCGCCGGCTGGAAGAGCGAGTCGGCAAACCGCTCTTTGTGCGGGTCGGCCGCCAATCCCGCCTGACGGACAATGGGGAACGGCTGCTGCATTACGCCCGCCGACTGGTCCAGTTGAATGACGAGACCCTGTCCGCCTTTGACGATGGTGAATTGTCCGGCTTTGTCCGTCTGGGGACGCCGGATGACTACGCGGACCGGTTCCTGCCGGAGATTCTGGCCCGGTTTTCCCGATCCAACCCAAAGGCAGAGGTGAGTGTGGTCTGCGCGCCGACCCCCAATCTTAGGGATTTGATCTCCGAAGGGGAACTGGATGTGGCCATCATCACCCATGTGGAAAAGCGGGGCCGCAAGAATGTGCCCATCATCCGCCGGGAGCCCCTCTTGTGGGTCGCCTCCGCCCGCCACTCGACCGAAACGGTGTCCCCCTTGCCGCTGGCCCTGGGGCGGGCCACTTGCGAGTGGCGCAAGGCCGCCATTGCGGCGCTGGATGATCTGAAGTGGCCGCATCGGCTGCTCTATTCAAGCTGGAGTTCAACGGCGGTCGGTGCGGCCGTGCTGGCGGGGCTCGCCATTTCCGTGCTGCCGGAATCGGCCCTGCGCTCGGGCATGCGCGTTCTGACCGAGCAGGACGGGTTTCCCAGCCTGCCGGAATGCGACATCGGATTGATGCGTGCCTGGAATGACAGCTCCCGCGTGACGGACGCTTTGGTCGAGCATATCGTCTCTTCTTTGGGCAACTTGTCCGTGCCTCAGGCAGCTGAATAATCGGTTTCCTTGTATTTTGTTGTGATATCAGTCGCTTGTATTGCCTTACGGTTGTCGTGGCAGTTGAAAATTTGTTTGTAATGTAACAAGTTGTGATGTATCTTCGTCGAATTAATTTGTTTCTCAAATCAACCGCTTGATATGTGGCTGAACCGCGGGCTGTTCTTATGAATCACGCGTTGGACATTGATCAACTCCGGACGTTTTTAGCGATTGCGGAGCTGGGCAGTTTCACGAAAGCCGGTGAAGCCGTGCACAAAACCCAATCGGCCGTCTCCATGCAGATGCGTCGGCTGGAAGAACGGGTCGGCCAGCCGATCTTTATCAAGGACGGCCGCCAGTCCCGGCTGACGGAAGACGGTCAGCGCCTGGTGGAATATGCCCGCCGCATGATCCTGTTGAACGACGAGACAATTTCAGCTTTCAATGGCCAGAAGGAAGTCGGTCATGTGAAGCTGGGGGTCCCCGACGACTATGCGGACCGCCTGTTGCCTCAGGTTCTGGCAGCGTTTAACCGGCTCAATCCGTCCATTGAAGTGCAAGTCGAATGTTCGGGCAGCTCCAAGCTGACCGAAGCCATCCGTGAAGGTGCTCTGGATGTGGCGATCACCACCTCTAGCGACACGATGGATCTGCGCGGCGAGATCATCCGCCGCGAGCCGCTCTACTGGGTGACGTCGACCCAGCATTCCGCGCATACTCAGGACGTGATCCGTCTGGCGCTGGGCCCGGCCACTTGTGGGTGGCGCCGCCTGTCCATGGATGCGCTGGATCGGGCGGCGCGGCGCTACCGTGTCTCCTACACCAGCTCCAGTGCTGCGGCTTTGGTTGGGGCGGTTCAGGCCGGACTGGCCGTGACCGTGTTCCCGGAAAGCGCTATCCGTGACGGTATGCGCATTCTGGACGAACGGGACGGATTTCCTGCGCTACCCTACTGTGACATTGCCTTGCTGCGCTCCGACAACGCCCGGGAAGCCATGCATGACACCTTGTGCAACCACCTTGTGGCGGCCATCGGAAATGTGGGCAATGGCGGCGGACAGTTGGCCGCAGAGTAACAGCTCGGTCGTTTTGGAAGCATCCGTGATGTTGAGCGCAATCTCCGTCAGTGCGGGAACTGCTCTCTAGCGGGCGCGCAGCATCAGCAGGTTGCCGCCGAGCACGAAAACCAGGCCAGCCGCAGCAGTTCCCGTCCAGTGATAGTCTTCGAAAAACGTAGATACGGTGAGGGCGACAACCGGAAACACAACGGTGGCATAGCCAGCCCGTGCCGATCCGATCCGGCCCAGAAGCGTCAGGTAGGAGCCAAAGGCGATCACCGAGGCGACAACCGCCAGATAGACAAGCCCGCCGAGATAGGACAGGGTCCAGTCTACCGCAAAGCTGTGGCCACGCAGGGTTGAGAAGATACCGAGAAAGACGGTTCCATAGGTCATGCCCCAGGCGCTGGCCGGTACCACGCCGATGCCGCGCCGCTGGGTGTCGGCGGACAGCATGTTGCCGAGACAGAAGGACAAAGTGCCGCAAATACAGGTGACCAGTCCAAGTCCCGCGCCTGCGGACGCTGCGGCCCCTGCAAGGCTCGGCCAGAACATCAGCGCAATCCCGGCAAAGCCGAACAGTCCGGCCACAAGCGCCAGCAGGTTGGGGCGCTGGCCGAACAGGATCAGCGCCAGAAACAGGTTGAAGACCGAGGTGGTGGAAAACACCACTGCCAGAAGGCCGGAGGGCAGATAGCCCGCCCCGTAATAGAACAGGGTGAAATTGGTTGAAAAGATCAGGGCTCCCAGACCGGCAAATCGCACATGTTCGGCCAGCGGAAAAGCGAGGCTATGCCCGCGCCACCTGGCCCAGCCGATCATGAGCATGCTGGCCAGCACAAAGCGCCAGAACACGGAGACTTCCGGAGCAATGCCCACCACCTGGGTTTTCATGGCAATCCAGCTGAAGCCCCAGGCCAGCACGGTTGTTACATACAGCCCGTAATCGGTTGCGGAAAGGCCGGTGGGTCCGCTGCGTACAGCGGGGGACGCGAGGCTCATCGGGTCAATTCTCCTGGAAATATGCTCCCGACTTTGGCTGGAGTGCCCGTGCAGCGCAAATGATAGTTTTTGATATTCCCATCAGTGGCTCAGATGGATAGGGTCCTATTCTACCGCTTGGGCTTCAAACGGTCCGCCATCCCCCCAGTCTTCTGGAATGTGCCGTATTTGATCCGGAACGCGCCGTTGGCCGTTTGCAGAAAAGCGTGTTTTTCTTGAAGACAGATTTGATCAGGACACTTGATGACGCTGCTTGTAATTGAAAACTATCCCAAGGCCGGTCCGGCATCCCTTGGCCGGCTCGCGGCGGCGGCGGGGTTTGATCTGACCACGGTGCACGCCTATGCGGGCGGGGTCTTGCCGGACAATATTGCCGGGTTCGGCGGGCTGATCGTGCTGGGCGGGGCGCAGGACGCGCTGGCCGATGAAGCCTATCCGCATTTGCGGGCGGTCTGTGGTCTGATCCGGCAGTTCCATGAGGCGGACCGTCCGGTGCTGGGCATTTGCCTGGGCTGCCAGCTGGTGGCGCGGGCCTTTGGCGGCGGCAATATTCTGGGCCGCCCGGTTGAATTCGGCTGGCACACGGTGACGCCCACCCGGGACGGGCAGGCCGATCCGGTTCTTTCAGCTCTGAAAGGGGGCGGCCCGATGTTTCATTGGCACACGGACACGGTGGCGCTTCCCGAAGGCGCCGTGCATCTGGCGCAGAGCGCCATGACCCCCAACCAGGCGTTCCGGCTGGGCCGGGCGACCTATGGAATTCAGTTCCACTTTGAAGCGGCTGAAGAAGATGTGCGTAGCTGGTCCCGGGATCTCATTGAGGATATCCGGCCGCACACCCCCGACTGGCCGCAGCGTCTTGACGGCGAGGCCGCACGCCACGCGCGCGAGGCGGACGCGTTCGGCGCGGCTCTGTCCGCCGCCTGGCTCGGGCTTGTCCGCCAGGGGGGTGTCACCGGCGGACAGGGCGCGCGTTAGAGGGCTCGCGTCAAAGCACAAGATTGTGGCGGCCGACCTTGGTGATGTCGGTTTCGCCGCACAGGCCCATGGTCACGTCCAGTTCCTTGTGCATCATGGTCAGCACCTGAGCCACGCCGGCCTTGCCCATGGCGCCGAGGCCATAGATAAAAGCCCGGCCGATATAGGTGCTGTGCGCGCCGGCCGCGACCGCCTTGAACACATCCTGGCCAGAGCGGATGCCGCCGTCGAAATGGACCTCCACCCGGTCGCCAACCGCATCCACAATCTCAGCCAGAACGTCATAGGAGGCCAGCGCCCCGTCGAGCTGGCGCCCGCCATGGTTGGACACGACAATCGCGTCCGCCCCGATGTCGGCGGCGATTTTCGCATCCTCCACATCGTTGATGCCTTTCAGGATCAGCTTACGGTCCCAGTGGCTCTTCACCCATTCAACGGATGACCAGTCAAGGGTCGGGTCAAACTGGCTGTTGGTCCATTCGGCAAGTGACGTCATGTCCTCCACCCCGGACACATGGCCATGGATATTGCCGAATTCCCGGCGCTTGGTTTGCAACATGTTCCAGCACCAGCGGGGTTTGAATGCCAGGTCGATCAGCACCCCGGGCTTGGGCTTGGGCGGCGTGCTGAGGCCGTTCTTGATGTCCTGATGGCGCTGGCCCAGAACCTGAAGGTCCAGGGTCAGAACCAGCGCAGAGCAATCCGCCGCCTTGGCCCGCTGCATCAGGCTTTCCGAAAAACCCCGGTCCCGCATGACATAAAGCTGGAACCAGAACGGATTTTTGGTGTGTTCGGCTACGTCTTCGATGGAACAGACACTCATGGTGGACAGGGTGAAGGGAACCCCGAATTCCTCGGCTGCCTGGGCCGCCAGAATTTCCCCATCCGCATGCTGCATGCCGGTCAGACCGACAGGGGCAAGGGCCACCGGCATGGTGACCTCCTGACCGATCATTGTCGTCTTCAGGGAACGGTTGTCGATGTTGCGGGCAACCCGCTGGCGCAGCTTCTGGCGCTGCAGGGCAGCCTCATTGTCCCGGTAGGTGCTCTGCGTCCACGATCCGGTATCCGCATAGTCGTAGAACATTTTCGGAACCCGGCGTTTTGCGAGGGTCTGCATATCGGCAACGCTGGTGACGGTGGTCATGGTGATATCTCCCGGAACCTTCAGGTTTGATTGGCTTTTTTGATGGATTTAAGCGGGCGCAGCCCCGCAGTCTGTTCGCGCTGATCCAGCAGCTCAACGTCAAACAGCGTGCCGCGCACATAGTCGATATGGGCTTCAGAGGCGCGGCGCGCCCCGGCGCTGTTGCCTGCAAGGATCGCTTCGGCAATCTCCCGGTGCTGCCGCAGCAACTCACTGCGTGCGTCCGGATGGTGATAAAGCCGGCCGCGATTGTAGAAGACGCCGTTTTCCAGAAGCCGGTAGCAGGCGCGCAGAGTGTGCAGCATCACCACATTGTGGGCGGCTTCGCCCACAGCATGGTGAAACTCCACGTCAAGCAGGGCTTCCGCTGTCAGGTCTTCGTCTTCATGGGCGGTCTGCATCTGCGCGATGATGTCTTGAAGCCGGGCCCGGTCGGACGGTGCCGCACGGTCCGCCGCGTGACCTGCGGCCTGGCTTTCTATGTCCCGCCGGAATTCGAAATAGTCGTTGATGGCAGCCGGATGCCGGGCGATCAGTTGGACCACCGCTTCGGAGAAAACCGGCCCGATCAGATCGCAAACAAAGGTACCGCCGCCCCGGCGCGCCTCGGTCAGGTTCCGCTCTTCCAGAACCTTGAGGGCATCACGCAACACCGGGCGGGACACTTTCAACTGCTCGGCCAGATCCCGCTCGGCCGGCAAACGCTCGCCAGAATGCAACACCCCTTTCAGGATCAGGGTCTCGATCTGCTCGACAACTGCATGGGCGGTTTTTTGATGATCAACGGGCTGAAACATGTCCGGCCAAGTCCTCCATGGCGCACCATAGGTGCTGATCCAAAATTGGTCAATTTTTTTATCCAATTTGAAAGTGCGTGCACCTCTTCGGGAAAATGCGGGGCGCGCCGATTTTAGGCCTTGGTTTCAAACCGCTCTTGGGGGCACACTGAAACCACTGAGCAAAAATGCCGTGGGGCGCCTCCATTGGACAAGGGATCAGACAACGGTTCGTCATTGCCTTCCTTCCGAATGTCTCCTTTACGGGACTGGGTTCTGGGAGAGGTCCATGCGCGTCCCTTTCGCGCACTCTCCGGCCCGCGCACGGTGTTGCACTATGCTTTTTTGACCACGCCGGAAGAAGCGGCCCGGGACCAGACATGGCTGAGCGAATTCTGCCTGTCGCGCGGCACCCACGGCCCGGCACCGGGCACACGGCACCACACCCTGCCATTTGGCGGTGGAACCTTCAGCTGGGAACAGCATGCGGAATTCACCACCTATACCTGGGACGGACCTGCGCAGGCGGAACAGATTTTCGGCCAATTGCCAGCTACCCACCCTTTCGGAGCCGCCTTTCATGCGCCCGGAGACTTGCTGGTGGCCGTGCGTCTGGAGCTGCACGCGCCGATGGACCCTGGCATCTGGCGTGGCCAGTTTGATGAGAGCAGCTTGACGGTGTCCAATCTGGAAGACAGCGCGGCCATGGTGGCCACCGACTTCCGGCAGGACGGGGACGGCCTGACCCGGATGCTGGTCTTCAACCGGGATTTGAGCGACGTTCAGTCCGGCGCGGTGGTGCAGCGGCTTCTGGAAGTGGAAACCTACCGGACACTGGCGCTCTTGGGACTGTTTGAGGCCACCCGGCTTCAGCCCGACATCCGGCGGTTTGAGATTGAACTGGCGGATTTGACCGGCAAGATGAAAGACACATCCGCATTGGGGGCCAATCAGGAGCTTCTGGACAAGCTGTCCGCGCTGGCGGCTGCCCTGGAAGCGGGGGCGGCGGCCAGCACCTTCCGGTTTGGCGCCAGCCGGGCCTATGACCAGATCGTCAAGGCCCGCTTTAGCACCTTGAAGGAAGAGGCTGCGCCCGGAGAGCTGTCTATGGCCGCCTTTCTGGCCCGCCGCCTTGCTCCGGCCATGCGCACCTGCCAGGCAATTGAAGACCGGCAGGCCATGCTGTCGCGCAAGCTGGCCCGGGCCACAACCTTGCTGCGCACGCGGGTGGATGTGGAGCTGGAACAGCAGAACCGCAGCTTGTTGCAGTCCATGAACCGCAGGGCCCGGCTTCAGCTGCGCCTGCAGCAGACGGTTGAGGGCCTGTCCGTGGCCGCCGTCAGCTATTATGTCGTGGGTCTGATCTCCTATCTGGCCAAGGCGGCCAAAGGCGCGGGCCTGCCTGTGCCGGATGCCAATGTCACCACGGGGCTTGCGGTGCCGGTGGTCATCGCCCTCATCTGGTGGACCATGCACCGCCTCCGCAAGAAAAACGGTGATCCCTAGGCAGGGGCAAACTCACAGCGAAGAAGCGGCTCTTTTCAGACCGGCCTGACGCAGCCGGGGTTTCGTTCAGATCGTGTTTTATCGGATGTGCCTTGTGCGGTCTGAACGCTTGGATGTGAACGCAAAAGACAAAACGGTTTGAAGACGCATGAACGCCGCACGCTCGCAAAAAAGGCCGGTCTCCCGGCCTTTTCCATCTCGTCGCGTCCGAAGCAGGGCCCGCTAGTTTGTGGTGCCGTCCGCGTTGAACTGGGCCAGATAAGCGATCACATTGGCACGGTCTTCTTCCTTCCGCAGCCCGGCAAATGCCATCTTGCCTTTCGGAATGAGCTTTTTCGGCTTGGTCAGGTAGACGTCCAGCGTGGCCACATCCCACACCTTGCCATCCTTCATCTCCAGCAAAGCCTTGGAATATTTGTAGCCTTCGATTGCGCCCCACGGGCGGTCCACAACGCCGTTCAACACGGGGCCAACCTTGTTCTTGGCTTTTTCGCCGACTGCATGGCAGGCAGCGCATTTTTTGAAAACCTTCTCACCCTTGACCGCGTCGCCATCGGCGCTCGCGTGAGCGGTCAGCGCCAGAAACAGGGTCCCGGCGATCATCAGCATACGCTGCATAAATCTCTCCCTCGAGTTGCGTGCATTCGTATGAGCGCACAAGATCAAGAACCCGGCCCATATGCAAGTGTCGAGCCGTCGCATCCGCAGATCTACGGATACTCACAATGGCTGCTTTCCGGACCAGCTGACATCAGCTTGCCTGCACCGATCCAAGCGGTGTTGTGACCGGCAGCCGCAGCCACTCATCCAGCCCCTCGTCCCAATAGGGCGAAGAGCCATAAAGGCCGGCCAGGAAGTCAATAAAGACCCGGACCTTGGCCGGAAGAAACTGGCGGCTGGGATAAACCGCATAGAGCCCGACATCCTTCGAGGCCCGGT
This sequence comes from Roseibium sp. AWQ4_290, assembly GCF_056160985.1. Taxonomy (NCBI): domain Bacteria; kingdom Pseudomonadati; phylum Pseudomonadota; class Alphaproteobacteria; order Hyphomicrobiales; family Stappiaceae; genus Roseibium; species Roseibium sp. AWQ4_290. Next base: position 24,901 of record NZ_JBSWYG010000017.1, on the reverse strand, counting down.
ATTGCGGCAGAAGGATCTGCAATTTTCCTTCTCTCAGATCCGGACCGATGTCCCAGGTGGATCTCAGCGCAATGCCGACGCCCGACAGCAGGCATTCGCGCACCACTTCGTTGGAATTGGTCTTGACCGGAGACTGGGTGCGGACGGTCTCAAGCCCGTCCGGCCCGGCAAGGCGCCAGGGATCCTGATTGGTCGCTGCAAGCGTCACATGGTTGCTGGCCAGATCTTCGATGGTCTCTGGAACGCCAAATGTCTCAAGATAGGAGGGACTGGCGCACAAGATCCGGTGGACCGGGGCAAGGCGCCTGGCAACGAGGCTGGAATCGGACAGTTCGGCGATCCGGATCGCCAGATCGTAACCGTCGCCGACAATGTCGACAAAATCATCCGACAGGTCGAGATTGATGGACAGATCCGGGTTTTCCGACAGGAACCGGCCCAGATGCGGCGCAATATGCAGACGTCCGAACGAGGTCGGCACGGCCACGCGCAGACTGCCCCGCGCTTTGGCGGAGCCACGGCAGACGAAGGATTCAGCTTCTTCCACCGAAGCCAGGATCGCGACCACCCGTTCATAGAACCCCTGTCCGGCTTCCGTCATGGCGATCTGGCGTGTGGTGCGCTGGAGCAGGCGGGTGCCGAGTTTTTCCTCCAGTCTGCGGATCCGTTTGGAAACAACTGCCGGGGACAGGCTCATTTCGCGCCCCGCCGCCGACATGCTGCCCGCGCTGACCACCCGGGCGAAAATCTCCATGTCCGTCAGATTGCTCATTTTCAATCTCTCAGAAAGACAATTTATGGTCTTTGGCCCCTAGCAAATGCGGTCAAGCTTGCCACAATTGATCAAAGCCGATGAACTACCAGCTCTTGTTACGATAGGACAAGCCGTCTAGATCATGGCAAGACCATGGAAGGAGAGCCCCGTGACCGCAATCGCAATGCCAGCCCCGGACGAAGATGTCCTGGCCCGCCGTCAGGAGATTGTGAAAGCACTGCAGGCCATTGTGCCGGGCGAAGGGGTGATCCATGAAGAACGTGAAATGCGGGCCTATGAGACCGACGCCCTCACGGCCTACCGGCAATTGCCGCTGATCGTGGTGTTACCGGAAACGGTCGGGCAAGTCTCCAAGGTCCTGAAATATTGCCACGACAACGATGTGAAAGTGGTGCCGCGCGGGGCTGGAACCTCCCTGTCCGGGGGCGCGCTGCCGGTGGCGGATGGCGTTTTGCTGTCGATGATGAAATTCAACCAGGTGTTGGACATCGACTTCGAGAACCGGGCCGTTGTGGTGGAGCCCGGGGTGACCAATCTGGGCATCACCAGGGCCGTGGAACATGAGGGCTTTTATTATGCACCCGACCCGTCCTCCCAGATCGCCTGTTCGATCGGCGGCAATATCGCGGAGAATTCCGGCGGTGTGCACTGCCTGAAATACGGCCTGACCACCAACAATGTGCTGGGTTTGGAGATGGTTCTGATCACCGGCGAGGTGATCCGGCTCGGCGGCAAACATCTGGACAGTGAAGGCTATGATCTTCTTGCCCTGATGACCGGATCGGAAGGACTGCTGGGGGTGGTGACCGAAGTGACGGTGCGCATCCTGCAAAAGCCGGAAACGGCCCGGGCACTGCTGATCGGCTTCCCGGCCAGCGAGGATGGCGGGCGCTGTGTTGCCGAAGTCATCGCCGCCGGGATCATTCCAGGCGGTATGGAGATGATGGACAAACCGGCCATCCACGCGGCGGAGGATTTCGTTCATGCGGGGTATCCGCGCGACGTTGAAGCCCTTTTGATTGTCGAACTGGACGGTCCGGAACGGGAAGTTGATTTCCTGATCGGCCGGGTCGAAGAGATTGCCAAGGCCAATGGGGCCAGCCATTTGCGCATCTCCGAGAGTGAAGAGGAGCGCATGACCTTCTGGGCCGGGCGCAAGGCGGCCTTTCCCGCTGTGGGCCGGATCTCGCCCGATTATCTATGCATGGACGGCACCATACCGCGCCGGGAATTGCCGAAGGTTCTGGCGCGCATGCGCGAACTGGCGGAGGCGCACGGGCTTGGCGTGGCCAATGTGTTCCATGCCGGGGATGGCAACCTGCATCCGCTGATCCTTTACGACGCGAACAAGCCGGGCGATCTGGACGCAGCTGAGGCGTTCGGCGCTGATATTCTGCGCTTGTGTGTCGAGGTTGGCGGCGTCTTGACCGGAGAACATGGGGTCGGCATCGAAAAGCGCGACCTGATGACGGACATGTTCACCGAAGAGGACCTGAAGCAGCAGCAAAGGGTGAAATGCGCCTTTGATGCCAAACAGCTGCTCAATCCCGGCAAGGTGTTTCCGGTTCTGCACCGCTGTGCGGAACTTGGCAGGATGCACGTGCACAAGGGGCAGCTGCCGTTCCCGGATATTCCGCGCTTCTAAGGACTGAGTGATGGACGCGATAATAAAGCCCCGCAGCGCGGGCGAGGTTGAGCAGGCCGTCAAATGGGCTGCCGCCGAAGAAGAGCCGCTCGAATTGGTCGGCCATGGTTCCAAACGGGCTCTTGGACGGCCTGTGCAGGCGGCCCATATGCTGGATCTGTCGGAGCTGACCGGCGTGGACACCTATGAGCCGGAAGAACTGGTCCTGACCGTGCGGGCCGGCACACCCATGGCCGAGATTGAAAAGCTGGTCGATGACCATGGCCAGGAACTGTCCTTTGAGCCGCTGGACTATGGCCCGCTTCTGGGCTTTGAGCCGGGAAAAGGCACCATTGGCGGGGTGCTGGCGGCCAATCTGTCTGGCCCGCGCCGGATCAAGGCGGGGGCCGCGCGCGACCATATTCTGGGCATGGAGGCGGTCTCCGGGCGGGGGGAGATTTTCAATTCCGGTGGCAAAGTGGTGAAGAACGTCACCGGTTATGACCTGCCGCGGGCGCTGTGCGGCTCTTTCGGCACTCTGGCCGTGGCCGCAACCGTGAGCCTGAAGGTCAATCCGAAGCCGGAAACCTCAGCGTCTTTGGTGCTGACCGGCTTGGGCGACGAAACCGCTGTCAAAGCCCTGTGCAGGGCCATGGGATCGTCAGCGGAAGTGTCGGGCGCGGCGCATCTTCCTGCTGGCATTGAGGGCGGCGTCAGCCGCACCATACTGCGCCTGGAAGGGTTTGAAACCTCGGTCGACTACCGCTTCAAATCTCTTGAGACGCTGCTGGCGGACTGCGGACCGGCGGAGCGCCTGGAGGAGGCGGCGTCCGTGTCCCTTTGGACCCGCATCCGCAATGTTATGCCGTTTGCGGGAAGGGATGTGCCGGTCTGGCGCGTGTCCGTTGCTCCGTCCTCAGGGCCCGAGCTGGTGGCAGCGCTCCGTAATACCTGCGAGATAAAGGCTTTTTATGATTGGAGCGGCGGCCTTGTATGGGTGAGTCTTCAAGATGGCCTGGCCCATGAAAAAGACGTGCGCGCTGAAGTGACCCGGGCTGGCGGCGGCCATGCAACCTTGGTGCGGGCCGGGTCTTCGGTCCGTTCCAGTATCCCGGTCTTTCAGCCCCAGACCCGGCCGCTGGCGGCCTTGTCCCGGCGGCTGAAAGAGCAATTTGATCCGAAGGGCATCCTGAATCCCGGCCGGATGGTGCCGGGGCACTAGTCACCTGAATCCGAAGTTCGTCACATTTCCCCGGCATGCGCCGAACGAACTTCAGATTAAAGAAGGGAACTAGAAAGTTGATGTTTCTGGAGCATCGTGCAGACTTGTCCCCCGGTGCTCTACTGTGGTTTTCGAACTTGAAATACGCTCCGGCGGTTACGGCCAAAATGAGGCGTGTTTCAGATTTGCCACACCAGGCTTTGGACCGCTTCCGAGACGGGTGGATGTGTTCGGGCCGGGCGGCCGGGAAGTCCCGTCAGCCGCAGTCCGCAAAGGGCTGTCAGGAAAGTCACCATGTTCTTTTCTGCAAAACCCTTTTACCGGAAACGACCATTGTAGTGGGCGCGGGCGGACCCTACTATCCGCCCCGTTCGGGAGACGAGAAGGGTAACAGGGCACCATGCAGACGAATTTTACCGCAGACCAGCTGAAGGACAGTCACGTTGCGGAGTCTGAAAAAATTCTACGCAAATGCGTGCATTGCGGCTTTTGCACAGCCACCTGTCCGACCTTCACGCTTCTGGGCGATGAACTCGACAGCCCGCGCGGCCGGATCTATCTGATCAAGGATATGCTGGAAAATGACCGGCCTGCGGATGACAAGATCGTCAAGCATGTTGACCGGTGCCTGTCCTGCCTTGCCTGCATGACGACCTGCCCGTCGGGAGTGCACTACATGCATCTGGTCGACCATGCCCGCATTCACATTGAAAAGACCTATAAGCGGCCCTTGGCCGACCGGCTGATGCGTGCCGTTCTGGCCTTTGTGCTGCCCTATCCGAACCGCTTCCGGCTGGCTTTGACCGGTGCATTTTTTGCCCACCCCTTTGCCGGGGCGTTCAAGGCGCTGGGCGGTCCGCTGGTCCGAATGGGCGCGATGCTGGAGCTGGCGCCGCGCCACGCACCCGGACGGGGCGAGAAGGAAGGGCCGGGAACCTTTGCAGCCGAAGGGGCGGGCCGCAAGGGCCGGGTCGCGCTGTTGAGCGGCTGCGCGCAGCCGGTTTTGAACCCGGCAATCAATGATGCAACGATCCGGCTGTTGCAACGCAAGGGGTATGAGATCGTTCTGCCCAGAGGCGAGGTCTGCTGCGGCGCACTGGTGCACCATATGGGCAAGGAAGAGGCGTCCCTTGAAAATGCCCGCCGCAACGTGGATGTCTGGCTGGGCGAGGCAGACGGGGAGGGGCTGGACGCGATCCTGATAACGGCGTCCGGATGCGGCACCACGATCAAGGATTACGGCTTCATGCTGAAGGACGACCCGGCCTATGCCGAAAAGGCCGCGAAAGTATCGGCCCTTGCGAAAGACATCACTGAATTCCTGACCGGGATTGATTTGGGAACGCCTGCGCTGCAGCCCGGACTGACGGTGGCCTATCATTCGGCCTGTTCCATGCAGCACGGCCAGAAGATCACCCGCCAGCCGAAGGATCTCTTGAAGTCGGCCGGGTTTGAGGTCAAGGATGTGCCGGAAGGGCATTTGTGTTGCGGCTCGGCCGGCACCTACAACATTCTCCAGCCGGAACTCGCCCGCAAGCTCCGGGACCGGAAAGTGGCCAATATCGAAAAGACCCGCCCTGATGTGATTGCCACCGGCAATATCGGTTGCATGACCCAGATCGGCCTTGGCACGGATATTCCGGTTCTGCACACGGCTGAGCTTCTGGACTGGGTCTATGGGGGGCGGGAGCCGGAGGCGGTCAGCGCGCTGAAAGCCGAAAGCGCGGCGCACTAGGCCTTTCAGGGCGTTCTCCTTGGGCCGGAAAGCAGATCACAGATCCCGGGTGCCGAGTTGCACCGGGGTCTTGTCCGGATCATGCGCGGCCGGCTGGCCCGCAAGCCGCAAGGTCCGCTCCAGCAATTGCTCGTAGATCGGACGTCCGCCCAGATGATGGGCCGTAAGGGACGCGGTGGTGCAGGTGACCAGCACCGGCATGATCAGGGAATAGGCGCCGGTCAGCTCCATCACCAGAACCACCCCGACCATCGGTGCACGCACGGAGGCGGCAAAGAAGCCCCCCATCGCGGCGACCGCGCAGGCGGCTCGGAAATGGTCCTCCAGCGGGAGGAAGCTGGCGGTCAGAATCCCGAAGGCCAGCCCGGCGCAGGTCGCAATGGACAGCATGGGCGCAAAAATGCCCCCTGGCACGCCGGAGGCGTAGGAAAAGAGGACGCCTCCGAACCTGAGAACGGTCAGCAGCAGCAGGGCAACGACGCCATAGTCACTTACGATCAGGTCGGTCACCAGGTCCTCACCGCCGCCGGTGGCGGGGGGAAACGCATTCAAAAGCAGGCCCGTGACCGCGCCGATGACCAGTGCGGGCAGCCACCGGCGCCCCTTCGGGATCCGGTGGAACAGATCCATCACCAGGATCAGTGCGCTGTTGAAGAACACCCCGAGCAGGCCCAGAATAATGCCTAAAATCCCAAGGAAGACATAGCTCCAAACCGGGATGTAATCCACTTGGACCATTAGAAACGGACCGATCTGGGTCAGTTCCTCGGTGATGGCCGCGCTCAGGATCGAGGCGATGATGACGGCCATATAGGTGCGGTAGGAAAAAGGGAACTGGCGACGCGTCTCCTCAACAATGAACAGGATCGCGGCCAGGGGCGCGTTGAAGGCGGCGGCGAGACCCGCCGCAGCCCCGGCCGCCAGCAGGCCTTTGTGATCGGACGGGGAAACATAGTGATAGGACCGGGACAGGGCCTCGGCGGTCATGGCTCCCATGTGAATGGTTGGCCCCTCGCGTCCCAGAACCAAGCCGGACCCAAGGGCAAGCACGCCGCCAACAAATTTGGCGATCAGAACCTGAGGCCAGCGGATCGGCCGCTTGTCTTCCATCGCTCCTTCAATTTCCTGAATGCCGCTGCCGGCCGCCTCCGGCGCGACCCGCTGGATCAGGAGAAAGGCAGTGACGACGCAAGCCGCCGAAATGACGGCGGATACGGCATAGGGCAAGGCCCCTTGGCCGAGCATGAGGCGCAGGGCAGCATATTGGTGATGCAGGAATTCAAGACCGGCATGGAACCCGGTCGCCAGACCGCCGACGAGAATCCCGACAAGGGCCGCTTTGACAAAATAGGCCGCGTCAGCGCGGGACAGGTAGCTTTTGCGGCGCACGCTCATGGCCTAACGTCGTTTCGAAAGAGACGGCAGGAGGAGAGAGCTTTCCCCCCATTCGCTGGTCAAAGTGCAGAGAAACGGCGGCTGGCGCAAGCTCTGCCTTGGTATTTGTGCCAGATATGGGAGGTCAGCGGGGCACTCTGGGCACAGCCCGGCCGCCGCTGCCGGCAGCTCTGGACGACGAGCCAATCCGGAAAAGCGGGGGGCAGGGGCAGCTGTCGCGCGGCGCCGTCACGGCTTTCCAGACGCACGTCCCAGCCCCGACCGATGCTAGATCACATGCACCTTGGTGCCGACGCCAACCCGTTCATAAAGGTCCTTGACGTCCTGATTGCGCATACGGATGCAGCCGGAGGAAACCGCATGGCCAATGGTCCAGGGCTGGTTGGAGCCATGTATGCGGTAAAGGGTCGAGCCGAGATAAAGCGCCCGGGCGCCGAGCGGGTTCTGGGGGCCGCCGGGCATGAAGGCCGGAAGGTCGGGACGGCGCTTGCGCATGGCGGCGGGCGGGCGCCAGTCCGGCCACTCGGCCTTGCGGGTGATCCGGTGGGTTCCCGCCCATTCAAAGCCGGGTTTGCCGACCCCGACACCATAGCGGCGGGCGGTGCCGCCTTTCTGGACGAGGTAGAGATAGCGTGAGGTTGTGTCGATAACGATGGTGCCCGGCTTATAGGGGCCACCATAATCGACGACAGCGGGCAGGAATTGCGGTGCCACCTGTCGGGTCTGCTGGCGCGTCTTTGGCTGGCGGGCGGGTTCCAGTTTGCGCGACCACCAGTTGGCCCGGCGCAGTTTCGGCTGCTGCATCTGCCGTTGTTGTATCTGACGCTGATATACCGGTGCGGCAACCCGCCGTGCGGCCTGGGGCTGAAGCTGCAGCATCCAGGGTTCGGTCAGGTTCGGGCTCAGGACCAGCGGCGGCGGGGCCACCTGCCCGGCAGAGGCGGGGCTGGCGGTCAGCGCGGCGCCGAGAATGGCAGCGCCTGCGAAAGACAGCAGCGTTTCGGGGATCTTCTTCACACAAAACATGGTGGTACTCATGACTCGTCAACAACCATATTTACCGGCAATTTGAGGCCGCCGGTTAACACACTGGCAATGATGATACGAAGAGGGCTTCAGCCAAAAGTGAATCGAACCGTTAGTATTTCAATAAACGTTTCTTATGGTTACCCGAAGCTTGAGAAACACCGTGAATAAAAGGTTACCGGTCGGTGGAGCCAGTGAGATGTTAACGGGAGACGCGGCCGGAAAGAGGCTTCAGCGCACCCGCCGCCGGGCGTCGCGGGCCACAAGCGGCAGCAGTGGTTTGGTCTGTTTCATCGACATGCCCGGCCGGATCCTGGGATCATACAGCATGTTCAAAATGATCTGGTCGAACACCGTGAACCGGCTGTGCCGCGAGGTGTCATTGAAAACCGAGTGCGTGAGAGCCTTGTCATCATTCATCGGGCCAAGCCCTTGCAGGATCTCTTCCACAAGGCAGCGTTTGAATAGGAATTCGCCCTCGTCGGAGACGATGACGGCGGAGGAGCGCTTGATCCCATCGCGGCCGGAGACCACCCGCACAAGGCAGCGGCCCGGCACTTTGGCACGGTCGTTCTTATAGATATCCTTTTTCACCACGGGCACATATTGGGCCCGGTCCACCACATAGACGTCAAAATTTGCTTTGGCCGGATCGTTGGTGATTCTGGTTTGCAAACCGCCAATGCGCTTGTCGATGTCGCGGATGAACCGGTGAACCATGCGGGTCCGGTTCTGTTTGGACAGGTTATGGACGTAGAAGGTCACCGGCCGGGTGAATTTTTTCACCAGATAGGGCCGCCAGCTCCAACTGCGGTATTCGAGCCCGAAAACGGTTTTTTCAAACCCGCGCAAAAGTTCTTCGGTGGAAAAGGAGTCGCTGGCCGCCCGTGACGGGGAGGCGGTCAGGACGGCCACAAGAGCCAGAAGAAGTGGCAGATGAACAAAGCGCATACCAGTCATATACCCCTGAATGGATTGGCAGACCATTAGCATTTTCGCAGGTCGCAGCGCCGGAAAGGCTGACTGCGCGCGGTCTGAGGGCGAAAGGGCAATCAGACAAGTCACGGCTGTAAAAGGGGGCTGCTGGCCGTTAAAGTTTCGCCCATGCTGTAACTTTCTGCAGAAACGGAAAAACATTTCCTTAAACTTCCGCTGCTATTCATAGGCCAACCAGTTTTGGAATGCGCCTGCAGGGGCAAGGGACGGGAGTAGGCATGGCCGCGGTGAAAAGATCCTTTCGAGCGGAAAGCTTGATACGCATTAATTCCGAGGCAGAGCTTGATCCTGCTTTCAAAGAAGAACGCAGGCACCAGGAAGTTCTTGCCGAAATTTCAAGTCTGAAAGCCCTGATCAACAGCGGTACAGCCGGGCAGTCTGCCCCCCTTGATGCGCAGGCCATGAGCGAACAGTTCATGAGCGAATTCCGCAAGGAATTGTCGGAAGCCGCCAAGCTGAAGGTTGAGCTGGACGCCATCTATGAGGCGATTGCCCAGACGAAAAAGGAAATCGCGACCCTGCACCAGACCACGGGTGCGGAGGGCGATGAAATGGCCCGCGTGACCAACGAACTGGACGCGGTCGTCATCGGCACGGAAGGGGCCACCGAAACAATCCTGTCCTCCGCCGAATTCATCGATGAAACCGCCAATACCCTGTCCGCCCGTGTAACGGGCGAAGATGCCGAAATGGCAAATGACATCCGCGACAAGGTCATCCAGATTTTCGAAGCCTGTAACTTCCAGGACCTGACCGGCCAGCGTATTACCAAGGTGGTCGGCACGCTCCGGTTTGTGGAAGACCGGATCATCCAGATGATGGATATCTGGGGTGGCATTGAGACCTTCAAGGACATCGAGGTCGAAGATCGCGATGTGAAGGAGGGCGATGCGGCTCTTCTCAACGGCCCGGCGCTGGAAAGCGACACGGATGTTGCGACTCAGGACGACATCGACGCCCTGTTCGCCTGACCGGCCCGCAAGTTCGCGCAAAAGCCCGGCCCTGTGCCGGGCTTTTGCCGTTTTCAGGTAGGTGTTCTTTTGTCTTGCCGGGGGCGTGGTTAACAGATAGACATATCATGAACAAAACAGGAATAAGGGGCTGGATATGGCCGGTCAATCATCCGGAATTGGGGCAAAGCCTGAGCGGGATCCGGTCACCGGCCTGATGAAAGGGCCCGACGGCAAGAACCGCTGCTGGTGGTATGGGGGATTGGAGGATTATCAGCGCTACCACGATACGGAATGGGGCTGGCCGGTGGCCGATGACCGCCGCCTGTTTGAAAAGATCTGCCTGGAGGGTTTCCAGTCAGGCCTGTCCTGGTTGACGATCCTCAGGAAGCGTGAGGCATTCCGGGCCGCTTTCGCCAATTTCGAGTTTGAGGACGTGGCCACATTCACCGGCCAGGATGTGGAGCGCTGCCTTCAGGACAGCGGTATCGTGCGCCACCGCAAGAAGATTGAATCCACCATCAACAATGCCAGGCGCGCTCTGGAGCTGCGCCAGGAATTCGGCTCGCTGGCCGCCTATTTCTGGTCTTTTGAACCGGCCCCGGAGAACCGCCCGGCCCGGCTGGATTTTGAGACCGCAAAGACTCTCGGCAAGACGGCGGAAAGCACCACCCTGTCCAAGGACCTGAAAAAACGCGGCTGGAGCTTTGTCGGACCTACCACCGTCTATGCCTTCATGCAGTCCATGGGCATGGTCAATGACCATCTGGAAGGCTGTTTTTGCCGGGAGCTGGTGGAAGAGGCGCGAAACGCTTTTGTCCGGCCGGTGCCGGCTTGAAATACTTCGCGGCAAGATGACCGGCCGCACCTGATAGAAACGGCCCTAACCGGTTTTGGAGCCCCTTCGGGGCAAGCATCGTTGGGTCTTCAACTGCCGCCGGATCAGACACTTTGCCGCGTTTTTTGGTCCGAAAACACGTGATGATACGGAGGGACAGCACCAGCGGCAGGCGTTAGCGTGCTCAGGTCGACCGAAAGCTGATGGGTGCTGTCATGAGATATCTGATTGCCTATGCCTCCACCGAAGGCCAAGCCGAGAAGATTGCCAGATACATGGACGCTGCGTTGTCTGCGTCAGGGCACACGGTTCTCCTGCACAATGTCAGTGGTCTTTCAGGCGGGCTGTCCGTCTCTGATTTCGACAAGGTCATCATCGCCGGGTCCGTGCATTCCGCCAAACATCAGTCAGACCTGGAACTCTTTGTTTTTGCCAACAGGGACCGGCTGAATGCGCTGCCAGGCCTTTTTGTATCTGTCAGCCTGGCCGCAGCGTTTCCCGATACCAGACAGGACGCTGCAGCTTATGCCGAGACCTTTTTGAAAGCGGCCCAATGGACTCCAACACAGACCGTCCTGGTCGCTGGCGCCGTGAAGCCGGGCAATTACGACTGGTTTGACACGTCCGTGCTGCTGGAGGGGGACCTGTCCAGCCATTTTAACGAGGACCTGCAGGAAACACGTGACTTTACCGACTGGGACGCTCTGACAAAACAGGTGTCGGATTTTTCAACGCAGTGAGACGTACAAAACTGGCCGGGGCTGCAATCCTGCCCGGAGCCCGGTTTGCTCTCAATTTGCCTTTGCCATTGTAAGCCCCGGCCGGGCTGGGGCTTTTAGTGCGGATGTGATGCTGCGGTGCCGGATCAGGACCGGTTTCAGCCGCAGACCTTGTCTTTCAGCGGTGCAAAGAGCGGGTTCTCCTTTGAGAACACATAATCCAGCGTCTCCACCGTCACCGTATCTGCCCCTTCCTCTATAAGGATCTGAGCGCAATCGGCGACCGCGTCCTTGGGGCACAGCACGTTGACCCGGTGCGGATCACTGCTCTCGGCAAAGCGCTGCAGGGCACCGACCTTACTCACGGCCCGCAGTGCCTGGGTGCGGTCATCGACAACCGCCTTGACCAGTTTGACCTTGCGCGCCGCCTCTTCAGCGGCAATCCGGTCCAGAATCGCGCGGGTCGCCGTAAGAGCGGTCGCGGACCAGCTGGCGTTCAAGGATGCCACCAGATGGGCCTGGCTTTCCAGGATCACGCCGTCGCGCAGGATCTTCAGATTGTTGGCATGAAGGGTCGAGCCCGTGGTGGTGATGTCGACGATCAGCTCAGCGGAGCCAGCCGCCGGAGCACCTTCCGTTGCCCCGGCGCTTTCGACGATCCGGTAGTCGGCAATGCCATGTTTGGCAAAATAGGACCGGGTCAGGTTCACATATTTGGTGGCCACCCGCAGGCGGTGGCCGTTGCGGCTTCTGAAATCGGAAGCCACATCGCCGAGATCCGCCATGGTCTCCACATCAATCCAGGCCTTGGGCACGGCCACGACCACATCGGCCGGGCCGAAGCCAAGCGGGGTTACGATATGGACCGTGGCGGCCGGGTCGGAGATGTTCTCTTCCACCAGATCGAGACCCGTGACCCCGAAATGCACGGTGCCGTCCGAAAGCGCGCGGGCGATTTCGGAGGCGGACAGGAATGCGATTTCCACGTCGGGCAGGCCCTTGATGGCGCCACGGTAATTGCGGGCGCCGCCCGGTTGCAGGACTTTCAGCCCGGCCCGGCCGAAAAAGCCGTGGGTGTTTTCCTGAAGGCGGCCCTTGGAGGGGATGGCGATGATCAGCTTGCTCATGGGTCAGCCTTCAATGCTGGCGGCGATCCGGTCCAGCCACATGGAAAAGCCGATTGCCGGCACATTGTCGCCGCCACCCAGAAGGGTCAGCAGCTTGTCATACCGTCCGCCGCCCACAAGCGGGCCGCCCACAGCCGTTGACGTGGAATGGATCTCAAACACGAAACCGGAATAATAATCGAGGCGCCGGCCGAACTCGGCGGCAAAGCTCAGGCTGGCCGGGTCGATGCCCTTGGCACTCAGCGCGTCCAGGCGCTGTCCGAATGCGGCGAGAGGAGCTGCCAGATCCAGACCATGGGCCGAGCTGAAATTCGTCAGGGCTGCGACGGCGGAGGTGCCATCGGCCTTGAGCGCCAGATAGGCGCGCAAGGTGCGGGCCGCTTTTTCATGGGCGCAGGAGCCACTGGCAAGGGCGGCCTGTTCCAGAAACCGCTCGGCGATTTCCGCCGGGCTACGCCCGCCCACGGCAGAGATGCCAGCAATGGACAGGAGATCCTCCACCACCGCATGGGCGGCGGCCGGGTCGGCCCCTTCCAGAGCGGACAGGAAACCAAGGCGGACATCCCGGCTGTCGTCTTCCGAAGGGGCTCCATCCGTGCCAGCGCCGGCCCCGGCCATGCGGTCAATGGCGGCCGACAATTTGTCGGTTTCACCGAAGAGATCCCGCAGGCGCCGCTGCCAGACTTTGGGGAGGTCCAGTCCGGTCAGCACGGCGGCAAACAGGGTCTCGTCACCAATGCGCACATCTGTGCTGCGCACCCCAAAGGTGGCGACGGCCTTGATCGACAGGGCCAGAAGATCGGCATCTGCGGCGGCAATATCCGTCCGTCCGAGGCTTTCCGCCCCCAGCTGGGGGATTTCGCCCAGCCCGTCGGGCCGCTGACGGAAGACCGGTCCAGAATAACAATAGGCCGCTGGCAGCGGGGCCTTTTTGCGGGCCACATGATACCGGCACACGGGAATGGTGAAATCCGGCCTTAGGCAGAGGTCGGCGCCGTCGGTGCCTTGGGTCAGGTAGAGACGGCGGCGGATGTCCTCGCCGGTCAGGTCCAGAAACACATCTGCAGGCTGCAGGATCGGCGGTGCCACACAGTCATGGCCAGCCTCCTGAAAGAGCTGCAGCACTGCGTCGATTGTTGCCGGGTTCAGCCCGGTTGATCCAGCCGCCGGTTGCATGCCTCAGCCCTCGTTTTGCCGTCTGCGGTCTTCGGCCTGGCCGTCCAGCAGGCCCCGCACGGTGGCCACCAGATCCGCTTCGGAAACGGTGACCTGTGCCGGGCGGCTTTCCCGCCAGGTGATGTTGTCGGTGATTTCCTCCGACAAGCGTTTGCCTTCGATCAGGTCCTTGATCTGCAGTTCTCCAGCGGCCCGTTCGTCCGAGCCCTGAATGATGGCAACCGGGCAGCCGCGCCGGTCCGCATATTTCAGCTGGTTGCCGAATTTCTTCCAGTTGCCCTGATACATTTCCGCCCGGATGCCGGCCGCACGCAGGTCCTGAACCATCTTCTGATAGCGGCCGAGGGTCTCAACATCGCCGTCCATCACGGTCACAAGAACCGGGGCCACCGTGCCGGAGGCGGACAGTTTGCCCAGGTTCTTCAGCGCCGTCATCAGGCGGGACACGCCGATGGAAAAGCCGGTGGCCGGAACATCGCGGCCGGTGAAGCGCTTGACCAGCCCGTCATAACGGCCGCCGCCACCAACGGAGCCGAACTGGACGACTTCACCCTTTTCATTGGTCACATCGAAGAGCAGCTCGGCTTCATAAACAGGGCCGGTGTAATATTCCAGGCCGCGGACCACAGACGGGTCGATCTTGATCCGGTCCCCGCCATAGCCGCAGGCGGCAAAGATGGCGGCCATGGTGTCCAGCTCCCGTACGCCGTCATTGTCAAGCGTGCCGACACCGGAAACGAAATCCGCGATCGTATCGATGGCATGGGCGTCCAGACCAGCGCCCTTGGTGAAGTCGCCGCTGTCATCCTTGCGCCCTTCGCCGAGCAGCAGGCGGACGCCTTCAATCCCGAACTTGTCGAGCTTGTCGATCGCGCGCAGAACGGTGAGGCGGCGCTCGTCGTTTTCCTCACCGCCTAGGCCGACGCTTTCCAGAACCCCGTCGAGAACCTTGCGGTTGTTGACCCGGATGACATATTGGCCGCGCGGGATGCCCAGGGCTTCCATAGTATCGGCCATCATCATGCACATTTCCGCATCGGCCTGAACGCCGGATGCGCCCACCGTGTCGGCATCGAACTGCATAAATTGGCGGAACCGGCCTGGACCGGGCTTTTCATTACGGAACACCCAGCCCGCCCGGTAGCTGCGGTAGGGCAGCTGGATCTCGTTGATATGCTCCGACACATGTCGGGCCAGCGGCGCGGTCAGGTCGTAGCGCAGGCTCATCCACTGCTCGTCCTCGTCCTGCACGGAAAATACGCCGGCATTCGGCCGGTCAGTATCGGGCAGGAATTTACCGAGACAGTCGGTAAATTCAAAGGCAGGGGTTTCGACAGGGTCGAAGCCGTAGCGCTCATAGACCGCGCGGATCTTGCTGATCATGTCATCCGTGGCGCGGATGTCCTCAGCGGGGCGGTCGGCAAAACCCCGTGGCAGGCGTGCCTTCAATTTGTTCGGTTTTTTGGCCATGAAGTCGTCAGATCCCGGCGAGTTCTCCACCGGCCGCCACCATGGATCTGCGGCAACCGGCGCTAAGTCAATTGCGGTTGTCCTAGACGAAACGGCAGATGAGGGCAAGGTTGGCAAGCCGGGCAGGCAAGGGCAAGGGAGCAGGCCCGCGCAGCTTGCCCGGTAAAAAGGGCGGACACCGCCTTGTTTGCATCACACTTGCCCGTCAAAGGGCGTCGGGCAGGGAAAGACAAACCGGCGCTGCAAAGGCGCGATGTCTTTGCTTGTATTTAACGTCAGGCAGGCTATGGTCCGGCCGAATTCAGTCATGTGGAGACAAACCGGCGCAAGGCCGGTGCCCGGCTGCGGCTGCGGATTGGGCGGACAAGGTTTTGAGAATGGACAGCGCAGCGAGCATCGCACATGGGACGCAAGACGAAGGCTTGCCCTCTTCCCCGGCCCCTTCCGCTCCACATGCCGCCGAATTGAGCGTGGTCCTGCCGAGCTTCAATGAAGCTGCAAATATTCCGGTTCTGATCGGCCTTCTGGACAAGGCGCTGGCCGGGATCGCCTGGGAAGCGATTGTCGTTGACGACAATTCCCCGGACGGGACGACCGAAGTGGCCCGGGCGATTGCGCTCAAGGACCGGCGTGTGCGGGTGATCCGGCGCATTGGCCGGCGCGGTCTGTCTGGGGCGTGCGTGGAGGGCATTCTGTCTTCGTCGGCGCCCTATGTGGCAGTCATGGACGCGGATCTCCAACATGACGAAACGCTGCTGCCGCACATGCTGGCTGCCATCCGGGAAGAGGGCACGGATCTGGTGGTCGCGAGCCGCAAGGTGGAGGGCGGCACGGTGGGCGAGGGTCTGTCGGCGGTCCGCGCCTGGGGGTCCAACATTGCCAACAGCCTGGCGCAGAAGCTGCTCCATGTCACGTTAAGCGATCCGATGAGCGGCTTTTTCATGGTCCGGCGGGCCAAGGCGGAAGAGCTGGCCCCCAAACTCTCACCCCAGGGGTTCAAGATCCTGCTGGATCTGGTCTCAAGTGCCGGTGGTGCACTGACCATCAAGGAACTGCCCTTCACCTTCCGCGAGCGCCAGCACGGCGAAAGCAAGCTGGATACGCTGGTGACGCTGGATTATTTCGGGTTGCTGTTGTCGAAATATTTCGGGGATGTGGTCTCCGTTCGCTTCCTGATGTTCGGCCTTGTCGGCGCAAGTGGCCTCTTTGTGCATTTGCTGGCGCTGCGGCTGTTCCTGCTCGGCGGCCTGGAGTTCAATCTGGCGCAGACCGCAGCGTCTTTCGTTGCCATGACCTCGAACTTCTTTCTCAACAACCAGCTGACCTACCGCGACCGGCGTTTGCACGGGGTGAAGGCTCTCTTCGGTCTTCTGACCTTCTATGCGGTCTGCTCGGTCGGGGTTCTGGCCAATGTGGGGGTTGCCAATCTGGTTTATATGGACCCGGATTACTGGTGGGTGGCCGGGACAGCCGGTGCCGTGATGGGAGCCGTTTGGAACTATGCGGCCAGCTCGGCGCTGACCTGGCGCAAGTCCTGAGCCTGAACCTGTGAGAGCCCCAAGGTTTCTGGAAGAGTGACGCGCGTGCCACGGACCATCGACAATCTGCCGTTTTTCCTGCGGCCGGCGGGGCTTTTTTGGATCATCGGACTGCTCACGGCCCTGAAGGGGTTTGCGGCCGCAAATGCCTGGTTTGTGGAAGATGAAGCCTATTACCGTCTGTGGGGGCTCTTTCCGGCGCTGAGCTATTTTGACCACCCGCCCATGATCGGCTGGTGGATCGCGCTGGGGCAGGCGGTCTTCGGTGATACGGTCTTTGCCGTGCGGGCCATGGTGATTGTCTCCGGCCTGATCGGGTCGCTCGCGCTCTGGCGCACGGTGGTGATCCTTTATGATGCGCGCTGTGCCGGTTGGGCGGTGCTGTTTCTCAACACCAGCCTTCTGGTGGGCATTGGCGGGATTCTCGCCACTCCGGATGCCCCGTCTGTTCTGTTCTGGGGGCTGACCTTCTGGACCCTGGCCGAACTGGTCAGATCACGCAATGCGTCCTGGTTGCTGTTGACCGGCCTGATGGCCGGGGGCGGTTTGCTTTCAAAATATTCCGTCCTGTTTCTGGGGGCCGGCATTGTCCTGTGGCTTGTGTGGGTGCCACAGGAGCGGCGCTGGTGGCGCACTTGGCAGCTCTGGGCCGGCGGGCTGATTGCGCTCTTGTGCTTTGCGCCGGTCCTTTACTGGAACCATCTCCACGACTGGGCAAGCTTTTACAAGCAATTCGGCCGGGCCGGCAGCGGCGGCTTCACGACCAGATACATCTTGGAATTTCTCGGGGCCTTTCTGGGTTTGCTCAATCCCTTGACCGCCCTTCTGGCTCTTGCGGGCGTGGGCCTTTTCGTCAGGGGACTGCGCGAACGGCAGAGCGCTCCTTCTCTGGTGCTGCTGACATGCCTGCCGTTTCTGGCCTATCTGTGTTTTCATTCTCTCCATGCCCGGGTTCAGGCCAACTGGCCGGCCCCGCTCTTTCCTGCCTTGGCCATTCTGGCGGCGGTGTTCGTCACGCATGGGCAGGCAGGGAAGGCTCTCTGGCGCCGGATCGGTGTCGGTGCCGTTGTGCTGGGGCTCGCCGTGGCCGGGCTGGTTCAGGTTCATGCGGTCTGGCCCCTGACCGGAGCGCTGGCGCGCAAGGACCCGACCTTCCAGCTGCGCGGCTGGCCGGAAATCGGTTTGGAGTTGAAAGGACTGGCGCAGCAGGCCGATGCATCTTTCGTGCTGACCACCAGCTACGGCCTGAACGCGCAGCTTGATTTTCTGTTTAAGAAAGACCTGCCGGTTTTCCAGACAAGTGAACCGCTGCGCTACGTGATGCGTCCGGCGCCTGACGCTGGTCTCTTCGACAGACCGGGACTTTATGTGACCGAAAAAAGGCGCGACCGCGCAGATCAATTGAGCAACAGCTTTGGAAATATCGAGAAAATTGCTGTTTTGAACCGGGAAGTCAAAGGCGTTCGACTGGAAAAACTGGTGGTTTATCGCGTGAGTGGCCTGAAGGGTCTTGTCTTTGAGCCGATTGTTGCAAGATAAGCGCGCTTTGCTTTCAAAATCAGCCCAGGGGCCGAGCCAAGACTTGCAATAGCTTGTGGAATGCCGCAGGGAGGGGGCGTTCCCTTTCACCCGGCCTGCCTGTCAGATTTTATGAAACGAATTACTCTAGGTGCCTTGGATTACGGTCTTGCCTTTGGCGTGGACCGGGCGCTGCGTGACCTCGCGGAGCGCGGCCGTCTGAGCGCGGTTGGCGCGCTGGTGGCATCCGAGCTCTGGCCCCGGGAGTTCCGGCCCTTGCAGGAAACGGCGGAAAAGGTTGGCAGCAGCGTCCTGTTCGGCCTCACGCTTGCCTTCAGCGGCGACCGGGTGTCTCCTGTCAGCACACGCATGAAAGAGACCTATGGCCCGCGCATGTTCACCCGCGAGAAACTGGGCAGGCGGGCTTTCTTCAAGTTGCTGCCTGACGAAATCCTGCTGGAAGAAGCGATGGCGCAGCTGACGCGCTACAGCGTGCTGATGGAGCGGGCTCCGGATTTTGTGGCGGTGCGTGATGGCCTTCTGGCCAGAACGGCACTGGCCCGGCTCGTGTTCCGGGCCGTGGAGCGGGCAGGCTATGACACGCCGCCGCTGATTATTTCGCCGCTGCAGCCCGGTCTGAAGACCTTGCGGCTCTCCCGTCTGGCAAAGCCGCACAATCTCAAGCTTTTGCCCAGGGCCGAGCCGCTGCCGCCAACGGCCGATGTGGAAGAATTGCACCGGCTTTTGCTCAATCACTTTGACGGGATGGGCGACCGCAGTTTCGTGGCCTGCATTCCGGGCCGCTCAGATGACCGGCTTATGCGGGATGAGCCGCGCCGCAAAATCGGCATTCGCGAGTGCCAGTATGAAGTTCTGTCCAGTGAAAGGTTCTTTCATACTCTGGAGCGCAAGGACGTTTTTTTAAATTGATGGTCCTGGGGCTGGATACGGCCGGTTGGCTGGCGTTTTTGGCTGGCTGGAACGAAAAAACGGTCCTGCGGGGAACAGGACCGTTTTTCGTGGAGGTCAGGAAGGGGGAGGGGCGGCCCCGCTTCCATGCCTATTGATATAGGGATTTTTTTCTTGAACGCACGTGACGGACATCACAGGATTGCGCGTGGCCTGAACTTTGTGTCGTGAATTCCTTGGCAGGGGGTAAATGTGGCAGAAATCAAAGACTTCTTAAAGAACAGCTTTTCTCTGGAAGGCCTGGAGCCGGACCTGGCTGTTGGCCTGTCCCGTCTGGCCCGGCCAATGAAACTCGCATCCGGCACAATTCTGTTTGAAAATGGCGATCCGGGAAATGGCTGTTATGCGGTTCTGGAAGGTTCGCTCAAAGTGTCGCTCCTGTCCGTCGACGGTGACGAGCAGCTGCTTGCGGTTCTGGGGCCGGGCGATCTGGTGGGTGAACTGGCGCTGCTGGACGGGCGTCCCCGCTCGGCGACGGTGAGTGCCCTGAAGGAGGCCCAGTTGGCCTTTATCGAAAAGGCAGCTTTCCAGCGCTTTTCCGACGAGCACCCGGCCGTCTACCGGCATATGTTGTCCATTGTCGGCAAGCGCCTGCGCCACGCCAATGACGTTCTGGCCGCCCGCTCGTTCTTACCCTTGCCCGGACGGGTGGCGCAAACCTTGCTGCAATTGTCGGAGACCTTCGGCAAGACACTGGATGATGGCCGGACCTTGATCCACTACAAGCTTAGCCAGGCTGACATCGCCAATATGGCCGGGGCGGCGCGCGAAAATGTCAGCCGGGTGCTGAATGACTGGAAACGTTCGGGCACCATCAGCCGGATTTCGGGATATTATTGCCTGGAAGACCGCGCGTTTCTGGAGCAGGCGGCAACGCTGTAAATCCTGGCCAAAGGGGCCTTTTCTCAAGCACCCGGCGGCAGCTCACGCTGCCGCTTTTCTCGTGCGAGTGATCAAAAAAACCGCTGAAGAACAGCGTTTCCCGTTCATATTAACGCTTTTGGTGGTGCAACAGGGCCTCCAAACCTTCTAGTCTCTTTCAAAGTTTGACAGGAAGAGGGGCCTGACGTGAGCGACGAACAGGAAAAGCCGCGCGGCGAATTGACATTGCGGACCATGGCCATGCCGGCTGACACCAATGCGGCCGGGGACATTTTCGGTGGCTGGGTGCTGTCGCAAATGGACCTTGCAGGTGGTATCGCGGGGGGGCAGCGGGCAGAGGGCCGGGTGGTGACCATCGCCGTGGACAAGATGAAATTCATCCGCCCTGTTCATGTGGGCGATGTCCTTTGCGTCTATACCGATATTGTGCGGGTTGGCACGTCCTCCATGGAAATCCGGCTGGAATCCTGGGCCCTGCGCCATCGCTACGGCCACCGGGAAAAAGTCACTGAAGCCCACTTTACCTTTGTCTCGGTGGACGATGACGGCCGGCCTCGTCCGGTGCCGAAATAGGCAAGGCCGCAAGCTCTCATTGTCCTGCGGCGGTGCAGACACACAGAGCGGATGTGTCAGCGGCTCGGCCTGTTAAGCAGGTCCGCAAAGAGATCCTCATCAATCGCACAGGTGCACCCTGCCGCCCATAGCCGCAGGAGGTCCTTCAGGCGCCGATCCCGCTGGTCGGCGGACAGCGGTGTCTTGTGCTTCGGCAAGCCGCCCAGAAGGCGCAGGCTCTTCAGATGCAAAAGCACGCAGTCCTCCGCCGCTTCCAGCCATACGGTCCGGTCGGCGCAGGCGGCCGGTCCGTCGGGACAGTCTTCGATCAGAACGGCTGCACGTCCTGCGAGGGGGTCTTGAAACAAAAAATCCTCCATCGGTTGCCCGAGGAGGACTGGCGCATGCAATCAACCGCTTTGTTGCCGGGATCTTCTGTTCAGAAGCCCCAGCCGCATCCCTGGTGCGGAAACCACCTTGCCCGGTTGGCAGGTTGGCGAGGGCGCCAGCCCTTCTCTTGATGATGGCGGGGCTTATGCCATGTCCAGCCAGCCTTGGCAACCCGGCCCACAGAGCCGTGAAAAGCCTTGAAAAATCTGGCGCATCTTATGGATCGGACACCTTGACCACCAGTTTGCCGGTATTGGTGCCGTCAAACAGTTTGTTGATCACGGCCGGAGCATTCTCCAGACCGGCTTCAATGTCCAACCTGTAGGTCAGTTTGCCATCAGCAAGCAGTTTGCCGAGCGCCTGGAAATACTCCGGATAGCGCGCATAGTGGTCCGGCATGGTGAAGCCCTTGAGGGTGAGGCGCTTGCGGACGATTGCGGTCATATCCGGAGCGGGGGCGATGCCTTCACCATTATACACGGAGATGAACCCGCACATGATCATCCGCCCGTGGGCCCTCATGTTTTGCAGCGCCGCGTTGAAGGGGGCGCCGCCGACATTTTCAAAATGAAGGTCGATCCCGTCCGGGGCCACAGCCTTCAGGCCATTGTCCAGATCGTCGGTCCGGTAGTTTAGAACCGCGTCGAAGCCAAGCTCATTGACAAGCCAGTCGCATTTTTCCTGCGTGCCGGCAATGCCGATGACCCTCAGTCCCAGGGCCTTGCCGATCTGGCCAACAAGGGAGCCGACGGATCCTGCAGCACCGGTAACGCAAAGGGTCTGGCCTTCCTTGGGTTCACCTTCCACGACAAGACCGTGATAGGCGGTGACCCCGGGCAGACCAAGCAAGCCGCAATAATCTTCGATCTGCGCGATTTTCGGCACAACACTCAGCTGACCAGGGGCGACGTCCAGATATTCGGTCCAGCCGGTCATGCCGCTGACCCAGTCGCCTTTTTGATAAGCATCCGAGCGGCTGTCTTCCACGATGCCGACGCCCAGGGAGCGCATGGTCTCACCCAGTTCGACCGGGGGAATGTAGCTGTCCGTTGCAGGTGACACCCAGCCGCGCATGGCCGGATCCAAAGACACATAGACAATCCGCACCCGCGCCTTGCCGTCTTCAAGCAGAGGGAGGGGCTCGTCAACCGTCTTGAAATGCTCCGGGCCAAGACGTCCGTCAGGACGGGCAACCAGGGTCAGGCGGGTATTTTTCATGGGACACATCCGTTTTTGAACTGCGCCGGGATCAGTAATGGGGCGGTTTTTCCACCGGGGGCTGGGGCAGGACATTGTCCATCAGCTCTTCCACCTGATCGGTCATCTGGCTGAGCGCCCGGGTAAGCCGGTCGATCTGTTTGCCCTGGGCAATGACCACGCCGTTGAGATCGTCAATGGTGTTCTGGGCATGGGCAAGGTCGACTTCAAGCTTCTCCAGCCGTGTCTCCTGATCTGTGCTCACAGGGGGCTCTCCATGGTGGGGGTCTTTGACAGGGGATACATCCGGCGCATCGCTGGGCAAGATATAGGTCAGCCGGGCTGCAAGAACAAATAGGATTTGCCTGCGCGGCTTTCCTCTAAAGACGTTTGATCATGTCCTGATAAGCCGGCTCGTGCAGACGCTGGCCGGCGTCTTGTGCACGGACCCATTGGCGGGTCCGGTGGCTTTCCGCCCAAAGGGAGGCGTCCAGCACCGTTTCGATCTCCATGGCAAAGACAGTGACCTCGCAAGGGGCGCCCCATTTCTCATAGGAAAAGCTGCCCAGCGGGTTGCGTGCGACGCGCCCTTCAACCCCTGCTTCCTCGCGGGCCTCCTTTTGCGCGGAGGCGGCGGGGGAAAGGCCGGGCTCGACAATGCCTTTGGGCACCACCCAGTTACGGCCGCTGCTGGAGCGGATGATCAGGATTTGCAGGCCTTCGCCGGTCCGCCGGTAGGGGAGCACGGCGGATTGCCGGTAATAATAGGCGGGCCGCGCGCGTCTTTCCGGGCCATCCGGGGCCGGGTAGGGGAACCTGCCGGGCAGGTCCCGGGCGTCGATACCGGCCACCACCCGGGGTGCTTCCAGCGTCCCGCACAGATGAAAGAGCGTGCCGGAGCGGGTTTTGATCTCAAGCCCCAGCCGGTCCGCCAGTGACGCGCAGGCTTCCGGCGGCAGACACACAAGCTGACGCTGCCTGTCCTTGGACAGAGTAGGGAGCAAGGCGAGGGGATCGGAGACGGTTTCGATCCGGCGCGCCGTCCAACCTGCAGCCTTCACGGCCTTTTCCGCAGACACCCGTGACCTCTCGTCCGGGCTTGTGAGTACCCGGTCGGGACGCAGGTCCCTCCGGCCGAGAGCCGCCCCGATTTTCTGGGCCTGGCGTTTGCCCTTGGTGCGCAAAGGCCGTTCCGCCTCCGGCCCCGGCCAGGCTTTGTCGGCGGCCCCGGCACATAACAGCAGAATGTCCATGATCGCGTCCTGTACTTTCAAGCGTGACACCCTTCATGTCGCAGCGGGATCGGCTGCCCTAAAGTGTCTGACGTTGCTTAATCAAGCGGTTAGTCTACTCCGCTTGCTCCTTGGGATGAAAGTGGTGGGGACGTTGGGGACTGACCACGCACAGATCTGAAACCATGGTTGTGTCTCAGCCTCATGATCCAGCAACAGAGCAGCCGTCGCTTTAAGGCCATGTCTGCCATCGTTTATAGTCTGAGGTGTTCATTATTCTACCGGGTTCACCCGGAAGGATCTGGACAGCCGGATCAGTGAGCATCAGCATGGACGCTAGGATGGCTATTCGGCCCGCCACCGGCCGGTCACACTCAGCCTTATCCTGAGGAGGGCTGAAAGCCCGTATCCAAGGAGCGGCTGCAAAGTCAACAAGAGCGCCAAATGCAAACAGGGCAGTTCGGAAACGTGCCCCGAACTTAAGCGTGATCGCAAGTCAATCGTCTCTCGCGCCCTTCAATAGAGCGAGAGCATTGTTCCGGGGCCGTTATTTGTTGCCATGCAGGTTCAGGCTACGGCATTTGGCGAAACAGCCATTCGCGCCCGGCAGGCTCGTAGTCGCTTCCGGCCCGGAGCGGTCGTTCGTCCGACTGCATGTCGCTGCGGCGCAGCCGCTCATACCGGCCATTCGTTACGGCTGCGTTGTCTGCGCCCTTGCCAAGGGGCATTGTGCGGGCAAGGCTGCCGTTTAGAGAAAAGACGTGAGATGTATTGCCGAAGCAGTCAGTTCTACAATCTGCAATTTCCGAGTATCTTGCCTTTGCAGGGTGGCATTGGGTGAGTGAATGCGCTGGAAAGCCGAAGGATTTGACGGGGTCTGGTTCCTCCGCTCTCATTCGGAACCGGGAAATCTGCAGGGAAAGATGCGTGGCAAGACCCAGCTGCTTGAAGTAACAAGCGACAACGTTGTGTTGCAGGTCGGAGAAAACCCTTTCCTGACAGCGTGGGAAGTGAAGGATTGAGTATGTTGATGAGAGCAGCACTTGGATTTGCAGTGCTCATTTTTTTTGAGAGTGGCGCAACCGCCCAGTCTGTCTCTAAAGATCGCCTCAATGATTGGGAGTTTCGTTTTTATGCCTGCAAGAACGTTGTCATGAACGCAGTGATAGTCGCCCGGCTCATGGCAAAGCACAAGATCACTGACCAGAGTGGCATAGAAGAGCTTCATTCCCAACTCGGCCCCACGATGGCAGAGGCGGTGAAAAAGCATGAAAAAGAATATCAGTTTATAGATGGCGAAGCTCAGTTCGTGAGCGACCTGACGTTCTCCGTGGTCACAGGCATGGTCCAGGGTGGCTTCGAACTTTCAGAGACGCAATTGATCAATTCAGGCAGTAATATCTGCATCCACACGATCGAGTCCGTGGCTCAATGAGTGGCGGTTGTCCTGGAAGGGCAATGCGCTTGGTTGTCTAATTCCGGCCTCACAGTCAAGTCCCAAGCCCTGTTGCCTCCTCACCAGGTCCACGGTTGTCTTCGAAGTCGCTGCCAGCAGGGTCTGTGGAGCGCT